>NZ_CP062500.1:1216412-1520515 GCF_014879975.1 Vibrio bathopelagicus
AAGCGCGTCGTATGCAAGCTCGTTTCCGTCGTAAAGGCGAGAAGAAGCCTGAACTAGTGCATACACTAAACGGTTCTGGTCTTGCTGTTGGTCGTACTATGGTTGCTATCTTAGAAAACAACCAAGAAGCTGATGGTCGTATTGCGATTCCAGCAGTACTTCAACCATACATGGGCGGCGTAACGCACATCGGTTAATTAGACTGATTCAGCATTAGATTGCTAATAAAACCCAGCCAGCAGGCTGGGTTTTTTATTGCCTATAGAATAGGGCAATGGTGAGAAACAAATAAGTTTGTTACCTGTGCGTAATAGTGTTTTCTTAATTTTGATGATTATTGCAAGTCGATAATGTGGTTATAATATGCTCTTACCGCGGTAGGTATAGATTTTCTCGTTCAAATACTGAGGAGGGCTTATGGCCGTAGGATGGGCTGGTGACGATAGTGTGAGCCAGCAAATTCAAAATACCATTGATGATGAGATCTCTCGAGTTAGAGGTAACATTCAAGGCGGAGAAAGCTTACGTTATTGTGATGAATGCGGTGGTGAGATACCAGAACAAAGGCGGCTTGCGATAAAAGGCGTACGTTTCTGTATTGAATGCCAGTCAATGTTAGAGCATGCAGCACATCGACATTCATTGTTTAATCGTCGAGCAAGTAAAGATAGTCAATTACGTTAAATTATTAGCTATCACCGAAAATAGAGTAAGGCCTTACGTTCACGTAAGGTCTTTTAATTTATGAGATTCACCAACAAAGAAAGATAAGGGTAAACTTCGTTTTTTACTTAAAGCAGTTCTTATCTTGTAATGCACTTTCAATGGCTGAAACAAGTTGTTCGATATGTTCAGGTTTGCTAATGAAAGGAGGCATCATATAAATCAATTTACCAAATGGGCGAATCCAAACACCTTGTTCAACAAAGTGAGCTTGGATGGTTTCCATATCGACTGGTGTGTGTGTCTCAACAACGCCAATCGCTCCTAGCCAGCGTACGTCTTTCACCAGATCATGCTCCCGCAGAGGTGGCAGCAATTCTGAAAAGATCTGTTCAATCTGTAGAGTCTGATTTTGCCAATGGCCTTGCTCTACGATGGACAAACTTGCCGCACCGACTGCACAAGCCAATGGGTTGCCCATAAAGGTTGGCCCGTGCATAAAACAGCCCGCTTCACCGCCACATACCGTGTCAGCAACTTCTTTACTAGCCAGTGTTGCTGAAAGGGTCATATAGCCGCCAGTTAAAGCCTTTCCAACGCATAAGATGTCCGGTTGAACATCTGCATGCTCGCAAGCGAACAGTTTCCCAGTGCGGCCAAAGCCGGTCGCAATCTCATCCAAGATCAGTAAGACGTTAAATTCATCACACAGTAAACGTACTTGTTTCAAGAATTCAGGGTGGTAAATGCGCATACCGCCAGCACCTTGAACGATTGGCTCTAAGATCACGGCTGCGACTTCTTGACGGTGTGCTGCTAGCTTTTCTCGAAAGCTGTTGATGTCGTTCGCGTTCCATTGATCCCAAAAACCTGTTTTTGGCGAATCAGCAAAAATGTGTTCCGGCAAAAAGCCTTTGTAGAGGCTGTGCATCGAGTTATCTGGATCGGTCACCGACATCGCAGCAAAGGTATCACCGTGGTAGCCATCTCTCAGTGTTAAGAACTTTGAACGAGGTTGCCCTTTAGCGTGCCAGTATTGAAGTGCCATTTTAAGGCTAACTTCTACGGCGACTGAGCCTGAGTCGGCTAAGAATACATGCTCTAGGTTATCCGGGGCTAAGCTAAGAAGCTTCTTACATAAATCGATAGCGGGTTGGTGGGTGATACCACCAAACATAACGTGTGAAACTTTATCGATTTGGCTGTGAGCCGCAGCGTTTAGAGCTGGATGATTGTAGCCGTGGATGGTTGACCACCAAGACGACATGCCATCAATAATTCGTTTTCCGCCTTCTAATTCTAAGTAAACACCGTCTGCGTTGGTGACTGGGTAGCAGGTCAGAGGTGTTAACGTTGATGTGTAGGGATGCCAGATATGCTGGCGATCAAAGGCGAGATCCATAGTAACTTCCATTCTTGATGTGATTAAAAAATAACCAAGTGTAAACTTTTGATATTATCAATGTGTTGACAGTCTAAAGCTTGTCGGTAGACTAGCCAAGCATAAATGCAAACTCTAGACACAGAGTTGTAACATCAAAAAAATAAAAAAGGATCGACACGTGGAAGTTCGTCATGACTGGACAGTTGCTGAAGTAACAGCGCTGCTTGAAAAACCGTTTATGGATTTAATGTTTGAAGCTCAAGTCGTTCATAGACAGTACCAAGAGCACAACCACGTGCAGGTGAGTACGCTTTTATCGATAAAGACAGGTGCTTGCCCTGAAGATTGTAAGTACTGCCCTCAAAGTGCTCACTACCGAACGGATGTCGACAAAGAACGCTTAATGGAAGTTGAGCGTGTTTTGGATGCGGCGAAAAAAGCTAAGAATGCGGGCTCAACTCGCTTCTGTATGGGCGCGGCATGGAAAAACCCGAAAGAACGCGATATGCCTCACCTAACTGACATGATCAAAGGTGTGAAAGGCATGGGTCTAGAAACCTGTATGACACTGGGCATGTTAACGCCGGAGCAAGCAGGTGAGCTAGCAGACGCAGGTTTGGACTACTACAACCATAACCTTGATACGTCTCCAGAATTCTATGGCAGCATTATTACCACTCGTACTTACCAAGATCGTTTAGATACGTTATCTCACGTACGTGATGCCGGGATGAAGATCTGTTCTGGTGGCATTATTGGTATGGGCGAAAGTACCAATGACCGCGCAGGCCTTCTTGTAGAGCTAGCGAACCTTCCTGTACACCCTGAGAGTGTACCAATCAACATGCTCGTAAAAGTGAAAGGCACACCGATGGAAAACGTCGACGATGTTGAGTCTTTCGACTTCATTAAGTTGATTGCGATTGCTCGTATCATGATGCCAATGTCTGCGGTTCGTCTATCTGCAGGTCGTGAGAATATGAACGAACAGATGCAGGCGATGTGCTTCATGGCAGGCGCGAACTCAATTTTCTACGGTTGTAAGCTACTGACGACACCGAATCCAGATGAAGACACGGATATGCAGCTGTTTAAGAAGCTGGGTATCAACAGCCAACAAGTGGCTCAAAAGCCTGACGAAATTCAAGAAAACGAACTGTTAGATCAAGTGGTGGAGCGCGTTGCGGCTCGTCCAACTAAAGATGACATGTTCTACGATGCCACTGTTTAAAGCTCGCATTAAAGAAGCTCTTGTTCATCGCCATGAGCAAGGGTTGACTCGTCAGCTCAAGGTGCTCGAAAACAGTAATGGACCTTTGCTTACTTGCGAAGGTTCTAGTTTCATCAATTTTTCGAGCAATGATTACTTAGGCTTGGCGAACGACCCTGAATTGGTGAATGCATGGCAAACAGGGCTCTCCCAATATGGTGCTGGAAGTGCGGCATCGCCATTGGTCACAGGGTTTAGTTCCGCTCATCGAAATCTAGAGGCTCAGCTGTGTGAATGGCTTGGTTTCGACCGTGCCATTCTCTTTAGTTCTGGTTTCAGTGCTAACCAAGCTTTGTTGTTTTCTCTGCTCGAAAAAGACGACTCATTGCTGCAAGACAAACTTAACCATGCCTCTTTGATGGAAGCGGGGATGCTTTGTCCTGCAGCAATGAAACGCTTTAAACACAACGATACGCAACATCTAGAGTCGTTGTTAAGCCGTTCTCCACAATCCTTGATTGTGACGGAAGGCGTGTTCAGCATGGATGGCGACCAAGCTCCCCTCAATCAAATATCTAACTTGACCAATCAATACGACAGTTGGCTAGCGGTTGATGATGCCCACGGTATTGGCGTATTGGGTGATAAAGGGGCTGGGAGTTGCAGTGTGGCACAAATCTCACCCGATATTTTGGTGGTGACCTTTGGTAAAGCATTTGGCCTTTCTGGTGCTGCGATTCTTTGTTCGTCAGAAGTGGGTGATTACTTAACTCAGTTTGCTCGTCATCATGTGTACTCGACGGCGATGCCACCTTCACAAGTGGTGGCTTTGTCTCATGCGTGTCAGATGATTCAGACGCAAGAGTGGCGGCGACAGAAGCTCATGGAGTTGGGTGCTCTTTATGCTGAGCAGATGAGTGGCGTGAAAGGTTTCATTGATACTCATACTCCGATTAAGCCGTTTGTGATTGGTGAAACTCAAGCTGCATTATCTATTGCCGAAGAATTGAAGCGTAACCAAGTTTGGGTAACGGCGATAAGGCCACCAACAGTTCCGACCGGGACTGCTCGTTTACGAATTACGTTAACGGCCAACCATAGTCAGAAGCAGATTCTTCAGTTAACTGATTCGTTACTTCAAGCAATAGATCGAAGCAACGATTCTGGAAGCAAATCAAACATAGAATCTAGCTTTGAATTAGAGAAAGAGGCTCAGTAAATGTCACAAGAAGCAGTAGTGCATAATTACGTAGGCCAAGATAAGAGTGCGATTGCTGAAGCTTTCGGTAAAGCAGCAACAACGTATGATAAACACGCAGAGTTTCAGCGCGATGTCGGCCACCGACTTCTGGATAAGCTATCGACAGACCTCTCAGGTTTAAAGGTGCTTGATTTAGGTTGCGGGACTGGCTACTTCTCTGAGCAGCTGGTGAAGCGCGGTGCTGATGTGGTATGTGCCGATCTTTCTGTTGGAATGTTAGAAAGGGCAGAGCAACGTTGTGGCGCATCGGTCTCTTTATACCAACAAGCCGACGCAGAGCAATTACCGTTTGAAGATGGGTGTTTTGACATCGTTTTTTCTAGCTTAGCGTTGCAATGGTGTGATGATTTATCGTCGCCTCTAAAGGAGATGAAGCGCGTTGTAGCGGTTGGTGGACGTGTGATTTTTTCAACTTTGCTTGATGGATCACTGTTTGAACTGGAAAAATCATGGTCCAAAATTGACGCACATCAACACGTTAACCATTTTATTACAATCAATCAGGTAAAAATTGCGTTAGCGCAATCTAGCTGTACTGCTCATCAACTAGACTTGCCCACCATCACCGTTTGGTACGACACTGCGTTTGAACTGATGCGCGACCTTAAAGGTATCGGCGCTAATCACGTAAGTGGTCGCTCACAAGGTTTAACAAGTCGCCACATGTTGCAGCTTGTTGAACGGGAATATCGAGAGTTTAAAAACCATCAAGGTTTCTTACCAGCAACATATCAAGTTTGTTTAGGGGTTATTCAATTATGATTGATGCATTATTCATTGCAGGTACGGATACCGAAGTGGGAAAAACTGTGGTTTCAAAAGCGATTCTTCAAGCTTTGGCCGCACAAGATTTATCAACAATTGGTTATAAACCAGTTGCTGCAGGGTGTGAAGAATACCCTGAAGGGTTACGTAACAGTGATGCATTACATCTTCAAGAAGCGGCGACGCAAGATGTTGCTTACGAAGACGTTAACCCGTACGCATTGTTACTACCATCCTCACCTCACATTGCGGCAAAGCATGACGGTGTCGTGGTTGATGAAGCGGTATTATCAGCGAAGCTAGAACAGCATAAGCAAAACTCTGACATCGTTTTAGTTGAAGGTGCTGGTGGTTGGCGTGTGCCAGTTTCAGATGACGAATACTTGTCTAGCTGGGTTAAGAAAGAGCAGCTTCCTGTGGTGCTAACTGTAGGTATTAAGCTTGGCTGTTTGAGCCATGCTTTGTTAACCGCAGAAGCGATCCGTGCAGATGGTCTAAACCTAGTAGGTTGGGTGGCGAACCGCATTAATCCAGGCACGGAACATTATGCCGACATTATTGCGATGCTTGAAGATAAGCTAGGTGCGCCGAAATTAGGTGAAATCCCTTATGTGCCAAAAGCCAAGTCTAAGAACATTGGTAAATACATCGACGTAACGCCTCTACTCAACCTTTAACAAGTGATCTTGCCTAATAGAGGCTACTGTTATCGGCTTGTAGTCGTTTCTACGTATTAACTTTATAAAAGCCGAGTGAAGTCAATTCACTCGGTTTTTTGTATTTCGGGCTAAGCCTTTCGATCTTCTTTTTTATCATCCGGCTTATAACCCATGGTACGAATATGCTCGCCGTGGATGGTGTTTTTCATTAACGCCCACAAAGCTTCAAGAAATCGTTTATGTGCTGCTTGATGTCGAATGTACTTAATATGGATAAATATATAAATGGCGATGAAAAGTAAGATCGCAATGGTGACACCATAGGCTTCATATAAAGTAATTATATTCATTTTTAATCTCTTAATTTTTGTGTAGGTAAATTGTGTCTATTGAGCTAAGTAGTTAAACCAACGCTTACTGCGGAATCGATAGATACAAGCGAACCACTTAAACAAAGTTTCTAAAAAGAAAAGCGCGAAGATCCACTCTGGGCGCAACCCCATCAGTAAAGCGCCTATTGCGGCTAAAGGGATGCCAAAACACCATTGAGTGATCAGGTCTTGGTATAAGCAAAACTTTACATCACCCCCGGCTCGGAGCACGCCAACGACCATGGTTGTTGGGAGGGAACGCAAAATAATGCCTAAACACAAAATCACATAGAATTTGTTCGCTAGTTCGGTGGTCGTTGTTTCTAAGGAAGTGAAGAGACCGAGAATGGTGTCTTTTAGTGCATACAATGATAATGAAACACATAAAGTAACAATGAATGCGACCACAGTGATCATGATGGCGTGGCGGTATGCAGAATCAAAGTCATTGGCACCGATGTGGTTACCGACAATAACAGCAGACGCATTTGCAATACCGATCAAGAAGCTAAGAGAGAAAGCTTCAATCGGGGTGATGATCGACAAGACGATAAGCCCTTCATCGCTAGACCGCCCCATGATTGCGGTATAAGCAAATAAACCGCCCGACCATAATGCAAAGTTGATGGTTGTAGGAAGAGCCAAACGGGTAAGCTGTTTTATATGAGAAAACTGTAGCGCTTGTTTTATATCTGACAAATTAAACAAGACTACATTTTTGTTCAGCTTCAGGTAAATAATCGTTATTACCACTTCGAGCAAGCTACTGATTAACGTTGCAACCGCAGCTCCTTTTAATCCCATTTGGGGGGCGCTGAAGTGACCAAATATCAATACCCAGTTAAGTAAGATATTGAGAATGATGCCAAGACTACTCAGATATAAACTGATTGAAGCTTGATGTATTGACCGTAGGTAAGCTGCGATGCTCCCCGTAAATGCCATGCAAAATAAACTAAAGCTAGTAATAAATAGATATTGAGAGCCCAGAGCTTGAACTTCGATGTTATTGGAAGAGAGCCCCATAACGTGCGAATTAGCCAGTGCTAGAGCACAGAAAGGTATTAGTGCCAGTAAACTTGATAGCACCCAAGTTAATGTAGTACTTCGTTTGGTTCCTTGGTCGTCCTTTTTCCCAAAGTACTGAGCAATTAAGATTGCTCCAGCTGTTGTCACACCGGAGAGGATGATGGTCGCAACAAACAAGGCTCGGCTAGAAACACCTGCCGCTGCGATATCGTTCTCGCTCAATTGACCAATCATGATCAGGTCAATGACTCCTTTGCTAGAAAAAAAGATACTCTGTAGCGTTATAGGAATTGCGAGAGCAAAAAGCGGCTTTAAGAGCGGAGCATTAAATTGCATCAATGGGGTTGAGGTTATTGATCGAGTTTTGGGAGTCATAGCACCAACAAGTAAGAAATACTGCTGGTAATTATGCTAGGAGTTTAACACTCTAAAAAACCACTTATGATGGGATTGTACGTTCAAAAGGTGTTTTATGCATACGTTAGAACAATTGCGAGCTTTTATTGCTGTTTACCAGAATCATTCATTTAGCTCGGCCGGCAGGTTTTTAAATAAAGATCGTACAACGGTTAGAGAGTTGGTGAAGTCTTACGAAGATGCTTTAGGTTATGATCTTTTTAATATCGTAGGGAGGAAAGCAGTAGCTACATTTGCGGCAGAGACGCTTTATCCACATGTGATCTTGGTAATTCGGCAGGAGAGTAAACTGGCCGAAGTGAGTCAGTTCTTATTCTCTACGTCGAGAACACATTTTAATATTGGATATGATGTTGATTTCCCATTTGATTTTTTGAAGAGTGTCGAATTGTGGGCGGCCAAATGCTTTCCATTAGTGAGTATTAACTGGTTGGCGAGAAATCGTGAGGTTGGCCTTGATGAGCTGAAATGTGGCGAACTCGATTTTGCTTTTTTTCCGACTAGAGGTGCAATTACCTTAGGTTTTCCTGCTCATTTCCAACACCTTGGATATATTGATTATGGTTTATACGTTGGGAGCAATACTTCATTGGCGCATAAACCTACTTTTGATCTCGAAGATGCTCAGTTGGAAATTCAATATCTGAGTGAAAATGCATTGAAAGCCGAGGGGGCGATAAAAGCGTTTTCATATAGTACTCGTATTGTCAGCAGTAGCGACTTAATTATACAGCTGCTTCAATATCAAGGGTGGGCATTATTGCCGAATCGAGCTGCTGAGAGTGGCGTTAAAATGGGTAATATAGAAAAGAAAGAGACGAGCTTGCTAAGTAATGATTTGAAAGTGCCGTTTAGCTTGTTTCACACCATTGAATTAGAAAGAGACCCATTTATTAAGGCTCTTCGAAATGAGTGTGATTTGTTGGCGAAGAGATATTTCAATTAATGTTGCTGTGATTAAAACAGTGAAAGGGCTGCGATTGCAACCCTTTCACTGTTTTAAGCCTTTAGACCTTAGGTTGATAAACAACCGATCTTTTTTAAGCAAGCAGGGATTAATGTTCTTTTGTCAGTCCCATTAAAGCTTGTTGTGTTTCTGTGATTTTTGTCTGTGCCGTTTGTGGTGTTAGGATTCCAATCTGCTTTTTCGCTTCTTCTTCAGTAATCCCTAGGTGACAGCACAGTAAATCAATAGCCATTTGAGTGTTAGTACCTTCAACCATGATCGTTCCCTTTTTGTACATGGACTAGCCAATAAATCATCTGAAGTCACTGTAAACGGATTGTTATATCGACACCATACGACTTAGGTCTAATAGACTAAGATTAATTCGGACATAGTCTCGTAATCAAATGTTGCAATTTAATGCTTAACCTTGTTTTCTTAATCTAAGACTATATGTATAAGTAAGTATAAGTCTTCAAGGTTGGAATAAATTGCTGTCTGCCTTGTCTATAACAATAAGTTTTATAAAAACAGCTTTCATGCGGAGATAAGTAATGAAGCGAGTAATGTTGTTCCTTGCAACCAACCTTGCGGTTGTATTGGTACTAAGTGTTGTTATTAATATTGTATACGCAGTCACAGGTATGCAACCAGGAAGCCTCTCTGGCTTGTTGCTAATGGCTGCGGTGTTTGGTTTTGGCGGCTCATTCATCTCATTAATGATGTCAAAGAAAATGGCGCTACGCTCAGTTGGCGGCATGGTCATTGAAAGCCCACGTAACGAAACAGAACATTGGTTGATGGAGACGGTAAGCCGTCAATCTCAACAAGTTGGTATTGGTATGCCAACAGTGGCGATCTACGACTCGCCTGACATCAACGCATTCGCGACGGGTGCTAAGCGTGACGATTCATTGGTAGCGGTATCAACAGGCCTGCTACACAACATGACGCGTGACGAAGCTGAAGCGGTATTAGCTCATGAAGTGAGCCACATCGCGAATGGCGATATGGTGACCATGACGTTAATGCAAGGTGTAGTGAACACGTTCGTTATCTTCCTATCTCGTTTCATCGCCAACATTGTTGCGTCGAATGACAACGAAGAAGAGGGCGGCAGCAACATGATGGTGTACTTCGGTGTGTCTATGGTGTTGGAATTGGTATTTGGTTTCTTAGCAAGCTTCATTACGATGTGGTACAGCCGTCATCGTGAATTCCATGCCGATGCAGGTGCAGCGAACCTTGTGGGTAAAGAGAAGATGATTGCAGCGCTAGAGCGTCTAAAGGTGAGCCACGAGCCACAGCTAGAAGGTTCTATGATGGCATTTGGTATCAACGGTAAGAAGTCTCTTACTGAGCTTCTAATGAGCCATCCACCGCTAGACAAGCGTATTGCGTCTCTACGTAACATGTAATCGCGGCGTAATTTATAGCTAAGCGGCAATATGTATTTGAAAGGCTTCCTTCGGGAGGCCTTTTTTGATCTTGGTGTTTAAGACAGTAAGTATCCGAGGGATATGTGTTTAGCGATAGAGGGTTACTGGTGATGAAGCGTTGTGATATTTATTGGTTGATATCGCACGGACTAATATGTGTAGGGAAATAAGGAGGGAGAGCTTAGTGTTCTTTTGATGACAGATCGTGCTTAGTACACTTTGTTCCGCTCAACAAAAAGGCTTCCACATGGGAAGCCTTAGTCTATTCTGTGATTCGAAATTCGAACCTTACAGCTTGTCAGTTAGCTCGATAGCTTGACCGATGTAGTTCGCTGGAGTCATCTCTTTCAGGCGAACTTTCTCGTCTTCAGGGATCTCAAGACCATCGATGAATGCACGCATGCCTTCGCCATCTACACGTTTACCACGAGTTAGCTCTTTCAGCTTCTCGTATGGCTTCTCGATGCCGTAACGACGCATCACTGTTTGTACTGGTTCAGCCAGTACTTCCCAGTTCTTGTCTAGTTCAGCAAGTAGTGCAGCTCGGTTAACTTCAAGCTTGCTAATACCTTTCAGAGTCGAAGTGTATGCAATGATTGCGTAGCCAACACCAACACCTAGGTTACGAAGAACCGTAGAGTCAGTAAGGTCACGCTGCCAGCGAGAAACTGGAAGTTTTTGTGCAAGGTGGCTGAATACTGCGTTAGCTAGACCAAGGTTGCCTTCAGAGTTTTCGAAGTCAATTGGGTTAACTTTATGCGGCATTGTAGAAGAGCCGATTTCGCCAGCAATAGTCTTCTGCTTGAAGTGACCAAGAGCGATGTAGCCCCAAACGTCACGGTCGAAGTCAAGAAGGATAGTGTTGAAACGAGCAACTGCATCGAATAGCTCAGCGATGTAATCGTGAGGTTCGATTTGAGTTGTGTACGGGTTCCAAGTTACGCCAAGAGATTCAGTGATGAACTCTTCGCTGAACTGGTGCCATTCAACTTCTGGGTATGCAGAAAGGTGTGCGTTGTAGTTACCTACAGCACCGTTGATTTTCGCTAGGATCTCAACGTTTTCGATTTGCTTGTATTGACGTTCCATACGGTACGCAACGTTAGCCATCTCTTTACCCATAGTAGAAGGAGAAGCTGGCTGACCGTGTGTACGAGATAGTAATGGAATATCACGGTACTCGTTCGCAAGTGCTTTGATAGCATCAATTACGTTACGGATTTCTGGAAGAATCACTGTGTCACGAGCTTCTTTAAGCATAAGCGCGTGAGAAGTGTTGTTGATGTCTTCAGAAGTACATGCAAAGTGAATAAATTCGTTTACAGCGTGAAGTTCAGGAACGCCAGCAACTTTCTCTTTCAAGAAGTACTCAACAGCTTTAACGTCGTGGTTAGTCGTGCGCTCGATCTCTTTGATACGTAGAGCATCTTCTTCACTGAAGTTAGCAGCTAGTTCATCAAGAAACTGGTTAGCTTCTGCACTGAACGCTGGTACTTCTTTGATTGCATCTGTAGCTGCAAGCTTTTGTAACCAACGAACTTCAACGATAGAGCGGTACTTTAGTAGGCCAAACTCACTAAAGATGCTGCGTAATGCAACAGTCTTACTTCCGTAACGGCCGTCTACTGGTGAAACAGCAGTCAATGCTGACAGTTCCATGGTGTTCTCCTGAATTGAGTTTTCTAAATTTTGAGAGGTTTATACCAGTAACAATCTCAATTGTCACGCACATTGCGCAATCGTTTGCGTGAGAATTGTGTTGGTACAAAAAAACAAGCTCGCGACGAGGCGCGAGCTAATAAATTACATGCGAGCTAGCAGGATTTGAGCCTGCTCGATCATTTTTTTGCGACCGAAGATAAGGTGGCGACGTTTGCCGCCAACTTGACGCCATAATACAGCGCTTCGAATTCCTGATAGCAGCAGAGCACGAACCTTATGCTGGCTCGATGTCTGTTGAAGTACTGCTGGCGTACCAGAAACCTGAATACGAGGGCCAATAGGGCTCACTACATCTAAGTAGATGCTCGCAAGATTGCTGATCATTTGCTCGTCAAACAGATCGAAGTGTTCAGTTTGACGCTCTGCAGTTTGAATACGATCGCCAAGCTGTGACATAGAGTCATTGCGTGAGGATAGTTTGCGTTCAAGCGCCATCAAGCTGATGATGTAGCGAGTAATGTCGCTACCAGCAGGAGTACTGTCGATACCTTTTACTAAGCATTCAAGACCTAGCTTTAGGTTTGCCTCACGGCCAAATACACCCACAGTGTTCGCTGGGTTAGTATTTAAAATGGCATTGAGTGAAGCTTCGAAGGCATCTTTATCACAACGGCCGTCTTTCGCTACTTGTTGAACCAAAGCCACAGCTTGGCAAATTCCAGCGAAAGCAATAGTACGGTCATAAAGTGTATTAGCCACGTAGTAACTCCTAGTTGTTTTCTATCGTTTGTTCGAATAGTTAGATGCGTTTTTCGATGATACCACCACCAAGACATACCTCATCTTGGTAGAACACAGCCGATTGGCCTGGCGTTACAGCGATTTGCGGCTCATCGAAGATAACCTTAATGTTATCATCGTCAATTGGGATGATTGTACAAGGAATATCGGTTTGACGGTAACGTGTTTTTACCGTGCATGTCATAACTTCAGTAATTGGTGTGCGATTAACCCAATGAAGCTGAGATGCGAACAAACCTTCTGATTTAAGAAGCGGGTGGTCTTTACCTTGAACCGCGATCAGAACGTTACGCTTAAGATCTTTTTCACCAACAAACCATGGTTCTTCGTTACCGCCGCCACCTTTAGTGCCACCAATATGAAGACCTTTACGTTGACCCAAAGTATGGTACATCAAGCCTTGGTGTTGACCAATTACTTGACCGTCTGGCGTCTCGATATTACCCGGTTGAGCAGGTAGGTATTTGCCTAAGAACTCAGTGAACTTACGCTCACCGATAAAGCAGATACCGGTAGAGTCTTTTTTCTTCGCAGTGATCAAGTCTTGCTCTTCAGCAATACGACGCACTTCAGGCTTCTCTAATTCACCCACAGGGAATAGGCTGCGTGCCACTTGATCTGAACTTAGCGTGTATAGGAAATAGCTTTGGTCTTTATTGCCGTCTAGGCCACGTAGCATTTCTGGTTTCACGCCAGCGTCTAGCTCTTCTTGAGTTGGGAAAGTACGACGAACGTAATGACCCATAGCAATGTAGTCTGCGTCTAATACTTCATCCGCAAACTCTAAGAATGCTTTGAATTTGATTTCTTTGTTACAAAGGATATCTGGGTTCGGTGTACGACCCGCTTTGTATTCTTCAAGAAAGTACTCGAATACATTATCCCAGTACTCTGCTGCAAAGTTGATAGTGTGAAGGTGGATACCTAACTTGTCACATACCGCTTGAGCATCAGCAAGGTCTTCAGCTGCCGTGCAGTATTCTTCGTTATCGTCTTCTTCCCAGTTTTTCATGAAAAGGCCTTCTACCTGATAGCCTTGTTGCTGAAGAAGATACGCCGATACTGACGAATCTACACCGCCGGACATACCGACAATTACTTTCTTTTCGCTGTTTCCAGAGCTGATATCTGACATGTCTAAACACCGTTACTATTACTTGGTCGCAGATTCTAACAGAAAGAGAAACACCGTGACAGATCCGAGACCGGAATCACAGTTTCATTTGCACAAATATTGCGCTGACTTCGTTAGAGAATCGCATGAACGCGAGGAGACTCGCTAGGATGTCAGATCTATATGTGGCATAGTCGCTCGAAATCCAAGACCCGAGATAAAAAAATGTCTGAACAAAATGAGTTTATGCAAGAAGAACAGTTGATCGAGATTATCGAGAACCAACTTGAAGACGGACAACCCGTAAAAGTGAAAGAGACACTGATGCGTTTAATGATGACAGGTACTCCTCGTGAAGAGGCAGTTGCTGCGATGGCATGTGCACTGGCAATTGAAGTATTTGACGTGATGAAAAACGGCGCTGAATTTAATCAAAAACGTTACGCCGAGCATTTGAACATGCTGCCTGATTTAAGCTTTATGGAAGGCGAATAAAAAAATAGCCTGGCAAACGTTTGCTATAGTTTGAAAGATTGCCGCGTTAAATATAGCGCGGTAGAATCCGCCACCTATTTCCCCTTGACTTAGACTAGCCTTATGAAATTCCCTGGACAACGTAAATCAAAGCACTATTTTCCGGTTCACGCTCGTGATCCTTTAGTAAGCCAAGCTCAAACTAGCAAAAGAATGTCACGTACTCATATTATCGGTATTGACCAAACTTTGGTGGATATTGAAGCGAAAGTGAGTTCTGAGCTAATCGAAAAATACGGCCTAAGTAAGGGACATTCACTGGTTATTGGTGATGAAGCTGCTGAATCCTTATATCAAGAATTAAAAGAACAGTGCCTGATTACTAATGAATACGCTGGTGGCACGATCGGTAACACATTACACAATTACTCAGTATTGGCGGATGACCGTTCAACACTGTTAGGTGTAATGAGCCAAGATATTAAAATTGGTAGCTACGGTTACCGCTATTTATGTAATACATCAAGCAGAATGGATCTGAACCATTTACAAGGGGTAGATGGCGCAATCGGTCGCTGCTTTGCATTAATTACAGAAGATGGTGAGCGTACTTTTGCAATTAGCGAAGGACAAATGAACCAATTAAAACCAGAAAGCATCCCTGAGAAAATTTTCAAAAGTGCTTCTGCTTTAGTATTAACGGCGTATTTAGTTCGTTGTAAACCAGGTGACCCTATGCCTGAAGCAACTATGAAGGCGATTGAATATGCGAAGAAATACGATGTGCCTGTTGTTTTAACTCTTGGTACTAAATTCGTTATTCAAGATGATCCAGAGTTTTGGAAAGATTTCCTTGAACAACACGTAACCGTTGTTGCAATGAATGAAGACGAAGCAGAAGCCTTAACTGGTGAAAGCGATCCTCTTGCTGCTTCAGACAAAGCATTAGAGTGGGTAGACTTAGTTCTATGTACGGCTGGCCCAGTTGGCTTGTTTATGGCGGGTTACACTGAAGACGCTGTGAAGCGTGAAACGTCATTGCCGTTGTTACCAGGCTCGATTGCTGAATTTAACCGTTATGAGTTTAGTCGTCCTGCGCATAAAGAGTTATGTGACAACCCAACGAAAATTTATTCGCATATCGCACCTTACATGGGCGGTCCAGAAAAGATCAAAAATACCAATGGTGCAGGGGATGCGGCGTTGTCGGCTTTATTACATGATATGGCAGCAAATAAATATCATAAAGAAAATGTGCCGAACTCTAGCAAGCATCAACATGCATTCTTAACGTATTCATCTTTCTCGCAAGTATGTAAATATTCAAACCGTGCAAGTTATGAGGTGTTGGTTCAGCACTCTCCACGTTTGTCTCGCGGCCTTCCTGAAAGAGAAGACAGTCTAGAAGAAGCATACTGGGAAAGATAAGATATTTTTATCGTTTCCATTTATATTTCTAATAATGAAATATAAAAAAGGCTCCGAAAGGAGCCTTTTTGTTTCTGAATATATTGAAGCCGTAAATAATACTTTAGTCGACTTTAATATTAATTCTATTGCTTAGCGTGTAATTGATTACTCACTAAGTAAACTAAATGTTTAGATAGCAAACTCTTCTAGAGATTTACCAGCATCTAGTTGTTCTTGGATAGCTGAAGGCGTACGACCTTGACCAGTCCAAGTTTTCTCATCGCCATTGCCATCTACATATTTGTATTTAGCTGGACGAGGAGCACGTTTAGCTTTTGCTGTTTTTGTTTTTGCTTCACCAGAAAGCGCAGCAATAAGATCAGCAACATCGATGCCGTCTTTTGCAATTTGTTCAGCAATAGCAGAAAGCTTAGCTTCTTGCTCTGCTTTAGCAGCTTGTTCTTCAGCTTCAGACTCTTGACGCTCTTGTACAACAATAGTTAGCTTGTCTAGCGCTTCTTCAAGTTGTTCAAGAGTTAATTCACGTGAGAATGCGCGAAGGCTACGGATATTCAATAAAGTTTTTGTTAATTCAGACATGATATTTTCCATCAAGGTAAACTAAATAATCTTCCTAATAATAAACAGAGCCTAGGAATAAAACAAATAGTATTTCTCGTATTGGTTATTTAAATATAAAAGTGAGATGAATAGTTGAAAAAGAAACGGCTCACTTTTGATGAATTTATAATAATTATTAAGAATCTCTTAAAAATCGATATGTGACTGGTGGAGTAATTGCTTTATGTAGACTATTTTTGTATTGATTAGTTCATTAACAAAAAGCTATTTTTCTCGGAATGATATGTTGCATTGTTGCTCTTGATGAGTACAATTGCGGCTACCTGATGCGATGCTTTGGTTAATTTGTTGTTAAACTCTGGTTTGCACGGTTAATAATGTTATCGCACGTAGAGGTGCAATTATAAAAAGTAGTTTTCGTTGGGGTGATGCCAATGAACGGGAATGAAAGGTCTAATTGCCGAAGTAAATTGTATATCTAAGCAATTTGCTGGGGTTGTGCTCAATAGGTACAACACTGCCATAGTCTTAATTTTAAACTATGGAGCGCTACTGTAGGGTTGGGTGAAGTGTTCACTTCCCTTTCGCTTAGTTCAACATGAGCTTGATAAGTCGTATCAAGTTTGTCTGCAGTAGATCTCTAGCCAAATAAAAAACTGGTTTTTGAAGATCATGAATTTAATAGATTTTGCAACATCGCCTTTATCGCTGCTTCCTCCTTTGGTTGCATTGACTCTTGCTATTGTTACCCGCCGTGTATTGGTTTCTTTGGGTGTCGGTATCGTCATGGGTGCGATTCTACTTGCTGACTATTCAGTAGGTAACGCAGCTAGCTACGTGTTTACTAAAGCATCTGGTGTTTTCATCGAAGATGGTGGTATCAACACTTGGAACATGAGCATTATCGCATTCCTACTTATCCTTGGAATGATGACCGCTCTATTGACACTTTCTGGCGGTACTCGCGCATTCGCTGAATGGGCACAGTCTCGCGTGAAGAGCAAACGTGGTTCAAAACTACTTGCTGCCTTCTTAGGCGTATTCATCTTTGTTGATGATTACTTCAACAGCTTAGCGGTAGGTGCTATCTCTCGCCCTGTAACAGACCGCTTCTATGTATCTCGCGCTAAGCTAGCTTATATCCTAGATTCTACTGCTGCTCCTATGTGTGTGATCATGCCAGCATCTAGCTGGGGTGCTTACATCATTACTATTATTGGTGGCATCTTAGTAACGCACGGTGTGACAGAGTATTCTGCACTGGGTGCTTACGTTCGTCTTATCCCAATGAACTTCTATGCTGTATTCGCACTACTTATGGTATTTGCGGTAGCGTGGTTTGGTCTAGACGTTGGTAAAATGCGTGAGCATGAGATTGAAGCATCACAAGGTCGTGGCTTTGATGGTGATAACGATCAAAAGCAAGCTCATGACCTGAACGAAGAGCTAGACATTGAAGAGAGCGAAAACGGTTCTGTCTCTGATCTTGTTATGCCAATCGTATCGCTAATTGTAGCAACAGTTGCTGCCATGCTTTACACAGGTGGCCAAGCGCTGGCTGCTGACGGTCAAGCATTCAACCTGCTTGGTGCGTTCGAAAATACAGATGTAGGTAAGTCTCTTGTTTACGGTGGCGTTCTAGGTCTGCTTGTTGCACTAGCGACAGTCTTCAAGCAAAAGCTACCTATGTCTGATATCGCAAGAACAATGTGGATCGGTGCGAGCTCAATGTTTGGCGCTATCCTTATCCTTGTGTTCGCGTGGACTATTGGTTCTGTTATCGGTGACATGAAGACAGGTTCGTACCTATCATCTCTAGCGACTGGCAACATTGATTACCACTGGCTACCTGTTATCTTGTTCCTTCTTGCTGGCCTAATGGCATTCTCGACAGGTACATCTTGGGGTACGTTTGGTATCATGCTTCCTATCGCGGGTGACATGGCTGCAGCTTCTGACATCGCGTTGATTCTACCTATGCTAAGTGCGGTTCTGGCTGGTTCAGTATTTGGTGACCATTGTTCTCCAATCTCTGACACAACGATTCTTTCTTCTACTGGTGCTCGTTGTAACCACATTGACCACGTATCGACACAGCTTCCTTATGCATTGTCTGTAGCGTTCGTATCGTGTATTGGTTTCATCACGCTAGGTATGACGTCTTCAATTGGTATCGCATTTAGTGCGGCGTCTCTAACGTTTGTTGCAGTATGTTTTGCATTGGCTTACTTCTCTCGTTGCAAAATGGCGACGTGCAAAAGCTAAAAGTGAAAGCTAATCAGTAAAGTATCAGGGAGGCATTAGCCTCCCTTTTTTGTGCCTGTTAATTTAATTTTAAATTTCGTGAAAAAAGTTCGAATAAATGGTTGAAAAAGGATGTGACCTTAGTTAGTGTGGAGACAAGACAGCAAACAACCTAAGAGCTGATAAGTATGCGTAAACTAGTAATGAACATTCATCACCATCATCACCCTATCTAGTCTTTCGGGGAGATTTACGTATACCCGGGAGCAAGAATTCTCCCGGAGGTTAAGTCAAAGAATTTAGATTTAAACCCTCGGGACGACAAAGTCTTCCGGGGGTTTTTTAGTTTTAACGCTTTTAAATAATCAATAAATTCAAATATTTGCACAGGGATATAGCAATGCAGACACAACGCCTAAGAATCGCAATTCAAAAGAAAGGTCGCTTAAGTAAAGAGTGCCAAGATCTACTTAAAAAATGTGGTGTTAAATTTAACATCATGGGTGAGCGTCTAGTTGTTCATTCACTAAATATGCCAATCGACTTGTTATTAGTTCGTGACGATGACATCCCAGGTCTTATCATGGATGGTGTCGTTGACCTTGGTTTCATCGGTGAAAATGAACTGGAAGAAGTTCGCCTAGACCGTGTTGCTCTTAAAGAGCCTTCAGAGTTTCGCACACTACGTCGCTTAGACTTCGGTGGCTGCCGCCTCTCTATCGCTATCAACAAAGACGAAGAATACAACGGGCCACAAGATTTAGCTGGCAAACGTATTGCGACCACTTACCCACAACTACTAAAAGCCTACATGGACGAGCAGGGTGTTGAATTCAGCACTTGTATGCTAACAGGCTCGGTTGAAGTGGCTCCTCGAGCTGGCCTAGCAGACGCTATCGCCGATTTAGTTTCTACAGGTGCGACGCTAGAAGCAAACGGCCTTAAAGAAGCAGAAGCTATCTTCCAGTCTAAAGCAACACTGATTCAACGTGTTGGTGATTTCGACGCTGACAAGACTGCATTGATTGAAAAGCTACTGACTCGTATGCAGGGTGTTCAACAAGCGAAAGAGTCTAAGTACATCATGCTTCATGCACCAACCTCTCAGCTTGAGCAAATCAAAGCACTACTGCCTGGCGCTGAAGATCCAACGGTTCTTCCTCTATCAACAGACAAAGACAAAGTTGCCGTTCACCTAGTAAGTACAGAGAACTTGTTCTGGGAAACCATGGAACAATTGAAAGAGTTGGGTGCAAGCTCAATCCTAGTACTACCAATCGAAAAAATGATGGGGTAACTGCCATGAGAACCGTTGTTTGGCAATCATTAAGTGAATCACAGCAAGACTCAGTATTAGAGCGCCCAGCGATTGCTGAAGGTGCGAATATCACAGCGACTGTGTCTGGTGTAATTGCAAAAGTAAGAAATGAAGGCGATGCAGCGCTCAAAGAACTGACCGAAAAGTTTGATGGTGTGACACCGGAATCGATTCGAGTACGTTCTGAAGAGATCGAAGAAGCCTGCGCGCGTTTGACACCAGAGATGAAGCAAGCGCTTGAGCAAGCTTATCGTAATATCGCTAAGTTCCACGAAGCTCAAAAACCTCAACCAATTAAGGTTGAAACTCAACCCGGTGTGGTTTGTGAGCAAGTGACTCGCGCTATTAATACGGTGGGTTTGTACATCCCTGGGGGCAGCGCTCCACTTCCATCAACGGTTCTTATGTTGGGTGTTCCTGCTCAGATTGCTGGTTGTCGTAAGGTTGTGCTTTGTTCGCCTCCGCCAATTGCCGATGAAATCTTGTATGTCGCTAAGCTTTGTAAAATCGATGAGGTCTACAATGTCGGCGGTGGTCAAGCGGTTGCTGCAATGGCTTACGGTACAGAGAGTGTTGCGAAGGTCGATAAAATCTTTGGTCCAGGTAACGCTTACGTAACCGAAGCTAAACGCCAAGTGAGTAACGATTTCCGCGGCGCGGCGATTGATATGCCTGCAGGCCCATCTGAAGTGTTGGTGATTGCTGATGAAACCGCAGACGCGGACTTCATTGCGGCAGACCTACTAAGCCAAGCAGAACACGGTCCTGATTCACAAGTGGTATTGGTAACACCATCTCCAATTGTGGCAGACCAAGTAACCGAAGCGGTACAAAAGCAGTTGAAAGAGCTGTCTCGCGCTACGATTGCTCAGCAAGCATTAGCATCAAGCCTAATTATCATTGCAGAATCGATCACTCAAGCAATTGCGATTTCGAACTTCTACGGACCTGAACACTTGATTGTTCAAACCAAGAACCCACGCGAACTTCTGCCATTACTAGATAATGCAGGTTCAATCTTCCTTGGTGACTGGTCTCCAGAGTCTGCGGGTGATTACGCTTCCGGTACAAACCACGTATTACCGACTTATGGCTATACCAAAACCTATTCAAGCCTAGGTTTGGCTGATTTTTCTAAGCGTATGACGGTACAAGAGTTAACGGCTGATGGCTTAAAAGGCCTAGCGCCAACAGTAGTAACAATGGCGGAAGCCGAAGGTTTGGATGCGCACAAACGTGCGGTGACTATCCGAATTGAAAAGTTAAATAAAGCGAAATAAGGGTAGAGCATGGAGAAGTTAGCAAGAAAACAAGTTCAGGCTCTTACACCTTACTTGTCTGCAAGACGCATTGGTGGCAGCGGAGATGTATGGTTGAATGCCAACGAATCTCCGTTTGATAACGAGTACAGCTTAAATCTGACTCGACTTAATCGTTACAGTGAGTGTCAGCCGAAAGAACTGATCGACGCTTACGCACAGTATGCAGGTGTTGCAGCAGAGCAGACGTTGACTACTCGTGGTGCTGACGAAGGTATCGAACTTTTAATTCGTGCGTTCTGTGAGCCAAATGAAGACGCGATTCTTTACTGCCCACCAACCTACGGTATGTACGCTATCAGTGCCGAGACGATTGGTGTTGAGCGTAAGGTTGTGCCTTTGACGTCTGAATGGCAATTGGATCTTCCTGCTATTGAAGCTCAACTCGATAATGTAAAAGTCGTCTTTGTTTGCAGCCCAAATAACCCAACCGGTAACTTGGTCAATCGTAAAGACATCATCAAGCTGCTTGAAATAACTCAAGATAAAGCGATTGTGGTGATGGACGAAGCATACATCGACTTCTGCCCTGAAGCATCAACGGTTGATTTACTGGCTCAGTATCCGAATCTAGCGATTCTTCGTACTCTCTCGAAAGCATTTGCATTGGCGGGTTTACGTTGCGGATTTACTTTAGCAAACCAAGAACTGATTGATGTGCTGTTGAAAGTGATAGCACCTTATCCAGTACCAGTACCTGTTGCTGACATTGCTGTTCAGGCGTTGTCAGAACACGGGTTAGCAAGAGCGAAATTTCAGGTTCTTGATTTGAGTGCCAACCGAGCTTATTTACAAGCGGGCCTTATGGGCATGCCTCAAATTACGGTATTCGATGGTTGGGGTAATTACCTTCTGGTTAAATTCCCTAACGGTGATGATTTATTCAAAGCAGCATGGGACAGCGGTATTATTTTACGTAATTCGCCTATTGAAGACTGTGTTCGCATTAGTATTGGTAACCGCGAAGAGTGCGAAAAGACACTTGGATTCATTCGTAACTTTTATCAGTAACGAATAGCTTATCAGTAATAACATTGGTCAGTCTTGAGTTGATTAATAACTGGCTGGAAAATGAAACCATTATTTGGGTTAGCGTTGATTTTAGCTAGGCCAGCAGATTTAAAATTAAAAGGAAGTTCAAGTGAGTAAACAACAGAAAATACTTTTTATAGACCGTGATGGCACCTTAATTGTTGAGCCGCCAGTCGACTTTCAAGTAGACCGTTTAGACAAACTAAAATTCGAACCGTTAGTGATTCCTAGCCTACTTGCACTGCAAGATGCTGGCTATCGCTTAGTGATGGTCACCAACCAAGATGGTCTAGGTACAGATAGCTACCCACAAGAAGAGTTCGATGCTCCACACAATATGATGATGGAGTTCTTTGAATCTCAGGGCGTTAAGTTTGATGATGTTCTAATCTGCCCTCACTTTGATGAAGACAACTGTTCTTGCCGTAAACCAAAGCTAGGTATGGTTAAAGAATACCTTCAAGGCGGTAAAGTCGACTTCCAAAAGTCAGTTGTGATTGGCGATCGAATGACGGATCTTCAACTTGCAGAGAACATGGCAATCCGTGGCATCCAATATGGACCGGATGCGCAAACGGAAGGCACACTCAACTGGCCACAGATCGTTAAAGATCTAACGGTTAATGCTCGTATTGCTGAAGTGGTTCGTACGACTAAAGAAACTGACATCAAAGTAGCGGTAAACCTTGATGAAACCGGTGGTAACAAGATCGATACTGGCATGGGGTTCTTCGATCACATGCTTGATCAAATTGCGACGCACGGTGGTTTCCAAATGAACCTGACCGTGAAGGGTGATCTACACATTGATGATCACCACACGGTAGAAGACACGGCGCTTGCGTTAGGCCAAGCTCTGAAAGATGCGCTAGGTGACAAACGTGGTATCGGTCGCTTTGGTTTCAGCCTACCAATGGATGAGTGTTTAGCTCAGTGTGCGCTAGACCTTTCTGGTCGCCCATACCTTAAGTTCGATGCTAAGTTCAGCCGTGAGCAAGTGGGTGACCTTTCGACTGAGATGGTGGTTCACTTCTTCCGTTCTCTAACTGATACGCTAGCTTGTACGTTACACCTTTCTTCTGCTGGCAATAATGATCACCACATCATTGAGAGCTTGTTTAAAGCGTTTGGTCGTACTCTTCGCCAAGCAATTAAAGTTGAAGGTAACGAGTTACCAAGCAGCAAAGGCGTCCTGTAAGGAATCGGTATGAAAGAGCAGAAAGTAGTCATCATTGATACCGGTTGTGCCAACGTTTCATCGGTGAAATTTGCGATTGAACGTTTGGGCTATGCGGTTGAGATTTCAAAAGAACCAGAAGTCGTCCTTGCTGCCGACAAGCTATTCCTACCCGGTGTAGGCACAGCGAGTGAGGCAATGAAGAACTTGCAAGAGCGTGACCTTGTCTCTCTTGTGAAGCAGGTAGAGAAGCCTCTGCTGGGTATTTGTTTAGGTATGCAACTGTTAGGTAAATTGTCTCAAGAGAAAGGCCAAAAGGCAGACGCGTTAGTTGAATGTTTAGGCTTGTGTGATGGTGAAGTTCGTTTGCTTGAAACGGGTGATTTACCGCTACCACATATGGGTTGGAACACAGTCACCGCGACACCTAATCACCCTCTATTCAAAGACATTGAAGAAGGCGAATACTTCTACTTTGTACACAGCTTCGCAATGCCTGTGGGTGACTACACAATCGCACAATGTGATTACGGTAATCCGTTTACAGCTGCAGTGCAAAGTGGCAACTATTATGGTGTTCAGTTCCACCCAGAGCGTTCGTCAAAAGCTGGCTCTAAGCTGATTCAGAACTTCTTGGAATTGTAGTAAGGATTAGGCAGCCGCTAACGTTGCCATATAAGGAATGTAAATGATTATTCCCGCATTAGATTTAATTGAAGGCCAAGTAGTTCGCTTATTCCAAGGGGATTACGGGCAAGTAACAGAATACAAAGTCGATCCAGCAGAGCAGTTTAACTTGTACCACCAAGCTGGCGCAGGTTGGCTTCACCTTGTTGACTTAACGGGTGCAAAAGACACAACTGCTCGTCAACTTGATCTCATTGCTAAGCTACTTGCTAGTACGCCTGCCAATATCCAAATTGGTGGCGGTGTTCGTAACGAGCAAGACGTGGTAGACCTACTTGAAGCAGGCGCGCAGCGCGTTGTAGTTGGTTCAACAGCGGTGAAACAACCTGAGCTTGTTAAAGGTTGGATGGAAAAATACGGGGCTGAAAAAATCGTGTTGGCTCTGGACATCAATATAGATGAAACCGGGACTCGTAAAGTCGCGATTTCAGGTTGGCAAGAAGATTCAGGTGTGACGATTGAAGCACTAATTGAAGACTACCTAACGGTTGGCCTGAAACATGTTCTGTGTACTGATATTTCACGTGACGGCACGTTAGAAGGGTCAAACGTAGAGCTCTATGTTGATCTTTGTAAGCAGTACCCACAGGTTCAATTCCAATCATCGGGTGGCATTGGCAGCTTAGCTGATATCGAAGCGCTTAAAGGTAGCGGCGTTGCTGGTGTGATTGTGGGTCGTGCGTTACTTGATGGCAAATTCACAGCAGAGGAGGCATTTGCATGTTGGCAAAGCGAATAATCCCTTGTTTGGATGTCCGTGATGGACAAGTGGTAAAGGGTGTTCAGTTCCGTAACCACGAAATTATTGGCGACATCGTTCCGCTAGCACAGCGCTATGCAGAAGAGGGCGCGGATGAATTAGTATTTTACGATATCACGGCATCAAGTGATGGTCGTGTTGTCGATAAGAGCTGGGTGAAACGTGTAGCGGAAGTGATTGATATCCCTTTCTGTGTAGCTGGTGGTATCAAATCGGCTGAAGATGCAGCACGTATTCTTGAGTTTGGTGCGGATAAAGTATCCATCAACTCACCTGCATTGGCTAACCCTCAATTGATCACTGACCTTGCTGATAAGTTCGGCGTGCAGTGTATCGTTGTCGGTATCGATTCATACTTCGATAAAGAATCGGGTAAATATCAGGTTTATCAATTCACTGGTGATGAAGCGCGTACTAAAGCAACCAAATGGGAGACCAAAGACTGGGTGCAAGAAGTACAAAAACGCGGCGCAGGTGAGATTGTGTTAAACATGATGAACCAAGATGGTGTTCGCAACGGCTATGATATCGAACAGTTAAACATGGTGCGTGAAGTGTGTAACGTGCCATTGATTGCCTCTGGTGGCGCTGGCGCGATGGAGCACTTTGCTGAAGCTTATAAAAAGACCAACGTGGACGGAGCATTAGCGGCTTCGGTATTCCACAAACAAGTCATCAATATTGGTGAACTTAAACAGTATTTAAAACAACAAGATGTAGAGGTGCGACTATGAGTTTTGAACCCGTAAGCTTATCAAAAACAGAAGTAGGCGCATTGTCAGAGCGTATTGATTGGAAAAAAGTGGATGGCTTAGTGCCAGCTATTGTTCAGGATTACCAATCTAGCCAAGTGTTGATGATGGGATACATGAACCCAGCAGCGCTTGAGAAAACCGGTGAAACTGGCCACGTGACGTTCTTCTCTCGTACTAAAGAGCGTCTTTGGACGAAAGGTGAAACCTCGGGCAACGTATTGCAACTGCAAAACATCGCCTTGGATTGTGACAATGATACCTTGCTGGTTAAGGTTAATCCCATTGGCCCAACGTGCCACACAGGCACAACAGCGTGCTGGGATGGAGACAAACAGCAAGAGTCTCAGATGGTGTGGCTTCATCAGCTTGAGCAGCTACTGGCTGCCCGCAAGGACGCAGACCCTGAGTCTTCTTATACTGCCAGTCTATATGCCCGCGGTACCAAGCGTATTTCGCAAAAAGTGGGCGAAGAAGGCGTTGAAGTCGCGCTTGCGGCGACGTCGGGCGATAAGGCGGAACTAGTGTGTGAATCGGCAGATTTGATTTATCACCTAATGGTATTATTGCAAGACCAAGGCCTATCGATGAACGATGTGGTGAACAAGCTAAAAGAGCGTCATAAGTAAGCCTCTTTAGATTAATAGAATCACGTAAAAGACAGGCAAAAGCCCCGTAAACAAATATGTTTACGGGGCTTTTTTTGCGTTCAATTCCAGAGTACATCTCTTCACCTTTAGGCCTCGCCATTCCGAGGAGCCTAAGCGACATCAGGAATCTCTTCTCTTAAGCTTACTTTCTAGGTGTTCGAGTTACCCGCAGCACTTTTTATATTTCTTGCCGCTGCCACAAATACATGGGTCGTTACGGCCGATCTTAAAGCTCTCAACGGTCTGATTTAAGCGAGGGTCAATCTCTGGCTCTGCTAACTCTTCTTGTCCGCTTTCTTGAGCGGGGAAAGTGCCATCAATATAGTACCAAAGACCATCTTCACGCACGAAACGCGAGCGCTCTTGCATGCAGTATTGTTCGCCGTCTTCATTGAAGTAAGCTTTAAACTCAACAAAGCCTTCGTTCTCTCGTGAACCTGCTTCAGTATTTATGACTTCTAAGCCCGCCCAATCACTATCTATGGATTCGGCAATACCTTCTCTCTGTGCTTCTGCATTACAACTCGGGTGGTAAGTAGCAACCACATAATCAACCAAACCAAGTACATGTGCAGAATAACGTGAGCGCATCAATTGCTCGGGTGTTTCAACTGCACTGTGGTTAAGGTGTGCTGATTCGCAACATTGTTGGTAAGTATTTTTGCTACCGCATGGGCATGAAGACATAGTCAAATCCTGTAAAAATGGCCTCTATTAAGAGGCCATAAATGAATGCGTGGAGTTTACCAAGAAACGATAGCTCACCAAAGCTTAGTTTCCATTGGGGCGGGTGTGTGAAGTGAACTATTTCAATGTCGGGGACAAGAGCTCTTGAGCCCAAGTCGTCGCTTCGTCATAAGCTTGCCCGAGTTCTGCTTCACTTAACTTGAGCAGTTTACGAATGCGTGTTGCTTCATCCCATCGAGCTTGCTCATAAGCGATAACCATCGCCAAGATTGCACCTAATACACCTTTACGTTGTATCAGAGCCTGTTTTATCTCTTCATCAATCGGTACAGAATCCAACACTTGTTTCAACGGTTGGTCAAACAGTGAATCGAGTAGCGAGAACATACCGGTCAAAAAGGCTTGTCCAGGTTCAACCTTCACATTCATCTTTTCGACTAACAGTTCACACTCACGTGCGCGTAACACCGCTAAGCCATAGAGTGAATCTGGCTTGTCTTCTTTCGCAGATGCAATCGCCACAAGTGAAACGAACTTGCGTAGCTTTTGCTCGCCAAGGAAAATAAGCGCTTGGCGGAATGAGCGGATGGTTGTTGCTGATCCGCCAGCGGAGTTCACATAGGCAAGTAACTTGTAAGACAGCGTTACGTCTAATGTAATCAGACGTTCTACTTCACCGAAGTCGATAGGGTCGTTAGCGATCTCTTTCAACAGCTGAACAATCGTCAAAAACGCAGGGTTGAGAGCGCGAGTTTGGATCATTTCCGGCTTACTAAAGAAATAACCTTGGAAGTAGGTGAAGCCTGCTTGGTTTGCTTCTTGATATTCATCGTAAGTTTCGACCTTTTCGGCGAGGAACTTAATGTCCAACCCTTTGAGAGAGTTCATGAACATCGAAGCTTTCGCGATTGAGATCAAACGGATATCAAACTTGATAATTGAAACGTACGGTAAGAAACGCTTCCACGCTTTGCTTGGTACAAAGTCATCCAATGCGATGGTATAACCCGCGTTATAGATGGTTTTGATTGCTTCAAGTAATTCGTCGGTTGGTTCGCAGTCTTCAAGAACCTCAACAACAAGGCTTTCTTTTGGAAATAGGGTAGGGACCAAGTTAATCAGGCTTGCATAAGGAAAGTTCACGAACCCCAGCTTATCACCCAACGTATTATAGTGAGTTGATAAAAAGTGGTCGGAAAGCAAACGGCTAGTAGCGAGCTCCGGCTCTACTTCAGGGAAAGTGTTCTTAGGACCATCCCTGAATAGCAACTCGTAACCTATGGTTTTCTTGCCTGTGTCGAGTATTGGTTGACGCGCTACGTATGAATATTTCAACTTGGTACTGTGTTCGGTTTATTTCTGATAGAGAGATAATAGCTAATTCAGTGAAAATTACCATACACAATCTAAGAAAGTCTGACCGACAATAATAATCAAAGTGAAAGTTTAAGACGGATGTTAAAAGCTATTGCTAAACTCTCGATTCTGTAGGTCAAAACTTTGCGGAGTGAACACCAGCACTGAACCTTGAGTATACCAATCACCCAATACGATACGGGTTTTAGTGCAATCATTTACATTAAACGTGTGGATATCAGGGCGATGAGTATGGCCGTGGATCATAAGATCGACATTGTTTCGCTCCATCACATCTTCGACTTCTTGTTGTGTCACATCCATGATGTCGAGAGATTTTGTCTGCTTGTCATCTTTGATATCAGATTGAACCTTCGAGACAATTTTCTTCTTGATGAAAAATGGAATTCTGTTGAAGACCCATTGCAGCCATGGTTGATGCACTTTTTCGCGGAAGGCGAGATATTTTACATCTTCGGTACACAGGGTATCACCATGTAACACGACTGCTTTTTGTCCGTAGATATCGATCGTTGATACTTCGTCTAGAAGTTGCACGCCCGTTTGCTTGGCAAATTTTTTGCCGACGAGGAAATCACGGTTACCTTGTGTGAAGTAACAAGGTACGCCTGTTTTCACTAAATCAATAAACGCTTGGCGAATAGAAGTCGCGAACTCACTTTTGTCGTCGTCACCAATCCAGAATTCGAAAAGGTCACCTAATACGTAGAGCGCATCTGCTTCTACCGCTTCGTTCTTCATGAAAGTAAGGAAGCAGTCGGTGATGTCTGGTCGTGACGGAGCAAGGTGCAGATCTGATATAAAATATGTTTTCATAGGTCTAAAAAAGGGAGCGATTCGCTCCCTATATCCTGATTTATCGGCTCATCTATAATTAATACTAATCGAAAGCGAGTAATTAAGCTTCGATTGTAGTACCAGTGATGATCACTTCTTCTAGAGGTACATCTTGGTGCATACCCATAGAGCCAGTGCTAACACCTTTGATCTTGTTTACGATGTCCATGCCTTCAACAACTTCTGCGAATACACAGTAGCCCCAACCGTCTAGGCTTTCGCTACGGAAGTTTAGGAAAGAGTTGTCGTTAACGTTGATGAAGAACTGAGAGCTCGCTGAATGCGGTTCCATAGTACGAGCCATTGCTAGTGTGCCCACTTTGTTCGCAAGGCCGTTGTTTGCTTCGTTCTTGATAGTCGCGCGAGTTGTTTTTTCTTTAAGGCCAGAAGTCATGCCGCCGCCTTGAACCATGAAACCATCGATAACACGGTGGAATAGCGTGTTGTCGTAAAAACCGTCACGGCAATACTGTAGGAAGTTTGCGCTTGTTTCTGGTGCTTTTTCTTCGTTAAGTTGAACTTTGATGTCACCAAAATTTGTGTGAAGGATGATCATGATTGTTACCTTACTGTCTTTTTAATATGAAGTTCGAATTCTAGCGCATGTTGGCGGACTTTCAAATCACCAAATCATTAACTTAACTCGGATGTTTGAGGTAATTACTGCTTTGGGGGATTACCTATTAAGGTATGACTTGTTATACTGCGAGCTTATTTTTGATTAATCCATAAAATAGATAGAGATCATGCTGAAGATATATAACACGCTCACAAGACAGAAAGAGGAATTCAAACCAATTACAGCTGGCAAAGTCGGTATGTATGTCTGTGGGGTAACCATATACGATCTCTGTCATATTGGTCATGGCCGTACGTTCGTTTCTTTCGACGTAGTAACTCGCTACCTTCGTTACCTTGGTTACGATCTGAACTTCGTTCGTAACATCACGGATATCGATGACAAAATCATCAAGCGTGCTAACGAAAACGGCGAATCTTGTGATTCGCTGACTGAGCGTCTTATCGGTGAAATGCACGCAGACTTCGATGCATTGAACATGAAGCGCCCAGATGTTGAGCCTCGCGCAACGGAATTCATCACTGAAATCATTGAGCTTGTTCAAAAGCTGATTGATCGTGGTTTTGCTTATGTTGCAAGCAACGGTGACGTAATGTTCGAAGTTAAGAAATTCGACGAATACGGTAAGCTTTCTAAGCAAGATCTTGACCAGCTTCAAGCTGGTGCTCGTGTTGATGTTGATTCTGCAAAACGTAGCCCGTTAGATTTCGTTCTTTGGAAGATGTCTAAGCCAGGTGAACCTACGTGGGAATCGCCATGGGGTCCAGGTCGTCCAGGTTGGCACATTGAATGTTCAGCAATGAACTCGTCTATCCTTGGTAACCATTTCGATATTCATGGCGGTGGTTCAGATCTACAGTTCCCGCACCACGAGAACGAAATTGCACAATCTTGCTGCGCACACGGCACCCAATATGTGAATACTTGGATGCACAGCGGCATGGTGATGGTAGACAGAGAAAAAATGTCTAAGTCACTAGGTAACTTCTTCACTATCCGCGACGTGCTCCAGCACTACGATGCAGAAACCGTGCGTTACTTCCTAATGTCTGGTCACTACCGTAGCCAACTGAACTACAGTGAAGATAACCTAAACCAAGCTCGTGCATCGTTAGAGCGTTTATACACATCACTTCGTGGCCTAGACCTAAAAGCAGCTCCGGCTGGTGGTCAAGAGTATGTAACTCGTTTCTCTACGGCAATGAACGATGATTTCAATACACCTGAAGCTTATTCAGTGCTGTTTGAAATGGCTCGTGAAATCAACCGTATCAAGACTGAAAGCATTGAAAAAGCAAGTGCTCTAGGTGCATTGATGCGTGAACTTGCCGACATCATCGGTATTCTTCATCAAGACCCAGAAGCTTTCCTTAAAGGTGATGCTGCTGGCAATGATGACGAAGTAGCAGAAATCGAAGGCCTTATTAAGCTACGTAATGACTCTCGTGCTTCGAAGGATTGGGCTAACGCTGACCTTGCACGTGATAAGCTAAATGAGTTGGGCATTGTTCTGGAAGATGGCCCAGAAGGCACGACTTGGCGTCGTAAGTAAATCTTATAAAAAGGGCTGATTTTCAGCCCTTTTTTCTAGCAAAAATTCTTTAATTTCACCTTTGCTTTTATCTTCAACTTTTAATTAACAGGAATATTTCTGTGGCTCAGATGTATTTTTATTACTCGGCAATGAATGCGGGTAAATCAACAACGCTTCTTCAATCTTCATTCAACTACCAAGAGCGCGGCATGACGCCAGTGATCTTTACGGCAGCATTAGATGACCGCTATGGTATTGGTAAAGTGAGCTCGCGAATTGGTCTTCAATCTGAAGCTCAATTGTTTAAAAGCGACACCAATATGTTTGACGCGATCCAAAAGCTCAATGAAGAAGAAAAGCGTCATTGTGTTTTGATCGATGAGTGTCAGTTCTTATCGAAAGAGCAGGTTTACCAGCTAACAGAAGTCGTGGATAAGCTGCACATCCCTGTACTTTGTTACGGTTTACGCACTGACTTCTTGGGTGAACTGTTTGAAGGTAGCCGTTACTTGTTATCTTGGGCGGACAAGTTAGTTGAGTTGAAAACGATTTGTCACTGTGGTCGTAAAGCGAATATGGTGATTCGTACTGACGAGCACGGTGTTGCGATTGCTGAAGGTGACCAAGTTGCTATTGGTGGTAATGACCAATATGTTTCAGCTTGCCGTTTGCACTACAAAGAAGCGTTAGGTAAATAAACGGCTCTTTGGTTGATTTTTCTTAAGCGAAAAAAGTCAAAATCAACAAGCTCAAGTAATAACTAAGAATAAGAAACGGTGGCCAAGTGCCACCGTTTTGTTTTCTGAAAAGGAGTATTACGTTACTTAAAGCTTTAGTCGAAACCCAGCTTCTTCAATGCTTGGTAGGCATGGTCAACGTCATCGGGGATTGGCATTTCAATCTGAAATCCTTGCGCAGGATAAGACTTGATTCGTTCGAAATCAGCAATTAGAGCACCCAAAACCATGTCTAGTGGTAACTCCTCATTAAAGTAATCAACCCAGTCTTGCCATTGTGAAGTGACTTGAATCTCGATAACTTCGTCAGGCCACTGCTTTGCAAACGTGGCGTAAGTACGTTTCTCCATAAAGGGTTTCTGTACTAAGGTCAGCCGTTTCGGTGATAGCCCGCGCTCAGCCAGCAATTTGTGGGTGAATCGTACATTCTCCCCAGTATTGGTTGCGTGTTTCTCAATGATAATGTCAGAGTCTGGCACGCCAGCGTCTCGTGCAATAGCCGCGAATGTTTCGGCTTCTGAACGTTCAAAGCTCCCTTCTGTAAAGCGTCCCACACCACCAGAAAAGACAATGTAAGGCGCCACACCTTGGTGATAGAGCTCGGCTGCGTATTCAGCAACGCGAGTATCATTACTACACAACACAAATATACAGTCTGAAGGTGAAACCTTGTGACCCATCGACATGAAGTTCCAAAGGGTGTCGACCGAGCGATGCAGCTTGGCCCTTGAGTTATTTACAGATTGCTTAGTCATAAAGCGCGTCCAATGTGGAATCGAATTTAAACGAGTAACCTAAACCGAGGATCTTTTTAGAAGAGATCAGCTTGTCTGGGGTGTCGACAATAGGAGGGAGTGGCTCACTGCTATTGGCACTTTTTAGCGCTGCTGCGTAGAACTCCGCCTTGCTCACTGTATTTGGTGTGGTGACATTTACGACTTCATTGTGCAGTTGATTGATTGCGAAATCGACCGCACCAATCGCGTCATCAAGGTGAAGCATGTTGGCTGGCGCTTGAGAGCTGACCTGTTTTAGCTTGCTTGCGAATCGGGATGGGTGACGACTAGGGCCGATTAACCCACTGAAGCGAAGAATGGTGTAATCGATACCGGAATCCATCACCAATTGTTCAGCTTGCAGCATGACACGGGCATTGTCCGAAAATGCAGATGCTTGGTCGCTTGATGAAGTTGAAAGAGTGAGTGAGGCGTCTTGCTCGTACAGAACTCCGGGCTTGGTTGGGTATACCGTCGTCGAACTGACCATAATGAGCTTTTTCACATTTGCCCTCTGGCAAGCATTGGTCAGTTGTTGCCAATAGTCGGCGTACTCGACACCAGAGCCTTTTCTAAAGCCGGGAGGAAAGCTACCAATAACTATCTCAGTGTTGTTTTCCAATAGGAGTGAGTAGAGTTGGCCAATAGAGCGTTCAGGTTGTATTGCATCAAAACTGAACACTTCACAGGGAATACGTTCGTTGCCAATCGCATCAGCGCCTACTTGGGTGGTCTTCGTCACCACGACTTGGTTACCATGTTTGACAAGATGTTCAGATAAGGGCGCACCAACCCAGCCTGCACCAACAATAAATATAGAAGCCATGTGTTCCTCACAACTGCAAGTTATGGATTGATAGTAAGCCTAACAAACCTTGGCCCAAAAATGAAAAAACTCCACGGCCGAGGCGAGTGGAGTCTTTACTAGAACAGTGGAGCTTTAGTTTAGTACGCGAAGTAGTTTGTCTGCGCGCTCTGCCATCTGTATACCTTCATCTGTTAGGTAACCGCCGTCTGGCTGAGTACAAAGGTTCTTTTCGAATAGGCGCTTAACAGCGTCTTGAGTTTCTTGAGCTGCCTCTTGATGAACTTTAATTCCAGTAGCGGCGCTACTTACATCAAATTGAAGAAGGAGGTTTAAATCAGCAATGTTTTCAGCGTTGTACTTCATAATTAACCTATATATTCATAACGTTCTCTACCTTCACCTTAGTGCGCATTCACAACTCAGGCAATAGCAAATAAAGAGAATTGATAAGTGATACCAAATTGAATGATTAATCAGCGCATGAGCGGTTGTTTTTTGTTTAATTGGGCGAATTTCACACGCTTCATTAATGAATGATGTTTATTGCTAAGTGGTTGTAATATATTGTGAGACTAGAAATATAATGCATCGAGCAAATATTGTTTAAAAAAGGAAATGCATCAGTGAGAGCTAACAAAGTAGCATTAATGATCAGTATGCTATTTGCAATTGCAGGGTGTCAGAGCACTCCCTCTGAACAGACAGAAGCGAACCAAAGCACGAATGGCAGTGAGTCTTCATCAAATGCCCGCACGTTTGATTCTGTGCAAGGTGTTCATCTCGAATGGGAAAGTAAGCTTGAAAACCATGTTAAATTGTCTCTTTATGCGCCAGAAAATTACAATGAACTATTAGATGCTTGGGATGATGCGGAAAGCATTTATGCCGATTTACTGAAAGACGAAACTCGACTAACGAAAAGCTATTCAATTTTTTCTAGCCTAACGTACGCCGAAGCTTTTGATGAAAAAATCGCTTTGGTTAAATCAAACTATGATTCGATTCTAGTATTAAAGCAAAAGGCCGATAGAGTATTAGCGGATTCGATCGTTCAGATGGATTATCTGAAATACCTCGGTGCCGATACGATGTTCGCGTCTAGCTATAAGAGGCTTTACGCTGAATACAGTGAGTTATTTGAATACGTATTGGTTGATGAACTTGAAGATGCTCAGGAAGCACAGGTTGAGTTTCTTGACCACGCACGCTCCTTAGAAGTCAAAGTCGCGCATAAGAAATATATTGAACCGTTAAAGAACGAATTAGAGTTCTTAGAGGACGAAGACTTTGATGATGTGGTGCCGCTTACTTTTGCTAAGGCCAGTTCTCAAATTGCGTTGGCGGAAAATCAAGTTAAGGCGAGTCCACGTGCGCAGTATCGCGCATGAAGTCAAGTTGCTTGCTAATGTGAAGGGTGATCGATTTGAGCAATCGGTATTGAATGCCGAGAACCAGTTTTTGAGTATTTCTCAGATCCTGAATGATCAAGACTACCGTGATGTGGTTTTGCGTCTTCAAGCTCAGAAGATCGTCGAGAGTATTAAAACGCTTAAAAGCTCTGATATGACCACGCAACTGAAATCTGAGGTCGAAGCACTTTCAGAACAACTTGCTAATTTAGAACTCGAAAATCAGAAACAAGCCCAACAGCTTGCTGAGACAAACAAGCATAATGAGTTTTTGGTTGAGCAGGTTACTAAGAGTGATGCACACATAAAGAGCTTGGAAGAGCTGGTGGACAGTTTGAAAAGCTTAGGCGGTAAAGTTGCCACTGACAGTCGCTCTGACGTGACACCGACTAACGTTGAATCTAACCTTGAAGACGCCGCTTTAGAGCAATCATCAGAACAAGTGATTGAACCTTCGGTTTAGCATAACTAATTCCTTTATTTGTGATTGACTTAAAAGCGCCTTAGGGCGCTTTTTTACGTTCTGTTGATCTATGTCAAAATCTTGAGATAAAAGGGACTAGATAGTAAGTATAGTGTACGTCATCCCTTTTGTTTTAACGTAACTTGTTGATATTTATAGATGTGTTGTTTTTATTGTTGATAAGTTTTCATTCATCAGAGTTTTCTTTTTACTACTAAAGTCGTATGAATTTTCAATATCGTTGAAGGTTTGGTGTTTTCTCGGTTGTTGAAGGTTATTTGAGCGCAAAATAGCTCTTGAATTAAGAAATGAAAGAGAGGATTATCGCGCTCCCCAACGACATGTTTCAAAATGTAAATCATCATGAATCTAAACCAATTTGACTCATTATTACCGCCACAAATGGCTGAGCGCGCTGCTGATATTGGCGTAGGTAAAGCAACCAAAGATCCAATTAAATCCTTTCTTCTCGCGATTTCAGCGGGCATACATATCGGCATTGCGTTTGTGTTTTACACCATCGTGACGACCGGTGCTGGTGATTTACCGTGGGGCATTACTCGCTTGCTCGGTGGTTTGGCATTTAGCTTAGGCTTGATCCTTGTGGTCGTTACTGGCGGCGAGCTATTTACTAGCTCTGTTTTAACGTTAGTGGCAAGAGCAAGCGGTAAGATCACTTGGGTGACCTTGATTAAAAACTGGGCGACGGTTTATGTAGGTAACCTTATTGGTGCTTTATTGCTGGTTGCGTGTATGCTCGCGACTAAACAATACATGTTTGACAATGGCCAAGTCGGCCTCAATGCAATGGCTATCTCTCAGCACAAGATGCATCACGACTTTATTCAAGCGATCGCGCTCGGCATCATGTGTAACGTGTTGGTGTGTATTGCGGTGTGGATGACATTCAGTGGGCGTACCCTAACGGATAAAATCGCGGTTATGATTTTACCTGTAGCGATGTTCGTATCGGCTGGTTTTGAGCACTGTATTGCGAATATGTTCCAAGTACCACTCGCTATTGGCATCAAAACATTTGCTCCTGCTGAATTCTGGACAATGACGGGTGCTAACCCTGCCGACTATATTGACCTAAACATGATGGATTTCTTAACGAACAACCTATTGCCTGTGACTTTAGGCAATATCATTGGCGGCGGTATCTTTGTTGGCATGTGGTATTGGCTGATTTACTTACGAGATTAAGCATAAATCGGTCATCGTATCGATGTGAAGTATTACTTTTTAGAGACGGCCTGCATTGCAGGCCGTTTTTTATTGTGGAAAACCTTTTAGTTTCTCTTTTAAATAATCATCTAAACACTCAGTAGCAGGATCGAATTGGACAGCATAGGCCTTTGAAATTAAGTAAGGATCAATGTAAATGATCCTTAGTCGAGTCAAAGTGACTAAAAAAGGATCGATACTGTTTTGGTTATCCACAGTTTCTGTGGATAACCTGTCTCAAAGTCAGTGTGTAACCAGATCGTAAAGGAGGGAAGAGGTTAGTTTGTGGGTTTAATTCGTGCGAGGACTCGGCCTTCTTTCGTCAGAGATGTCTTTAAAGAGAGGTGAAGGGCTAGCGCCAATGAACTGCTCATCATCACGAAAATAGCCAACATGATCATCAGTTGATACTTAATTGCGATCATTGGTGAGGCTCCCCCTAGAATTTGTCCTGTCATCATCCCAGGAAGTGTCACTAAGCCCGTCGTTGCCATGGAAGCCATGATAGGAGACATCGCCTTCTGTATCGCATTACGTACAAAAGGCGCTGCTGCGTAGGCTGGAGAAGCACCTAAAGCGATAGCAGCTTCGTACTCGGATTTTTGTGTTTCAAAAGCACCGAATAAGTTTTGTAGAGCCACTATATTACTGCTCAAGCTGTTCCCTAATAGCATCCCTGCAATAGGGATTAAGTACTGAGCATTGAAGAATGGGGTAGGTTTGATAATAAAGAAGCAAATAAATAGGACGATGGGTACGCAAGTTACCGCAAGGCTGAATGCCACAGGTGCTAATAGCAGTTGTTTCGGAAGCTTTGATTTTTCAACAATCGAGCTTGCACCTACCACAATCATAGCGAATAACCATAATAAATTGATCCATAAGCTATTCAAAGTAAACAGGTATTCGAGATAAAGGCCAACCAAGAATAGCTGCACCACCATACGAACGATACTAATAGAGGCTTCTTTGCCTAGGCCGAGTTTGAGCTTGTGGTTGATGGCGATGGGCAGTATGAGAAGTGAGCTAAATAACAGCAATTGCCACCAAGATATATCAATAACGTCTTGCATAGTGCTTCCTTTTAAGTAGGCCTCCATCATATCTGAAAGTGCCAAATGATGCATTTCAGCTTCATACCTGTCGATTTCAAAAATGGCTCAATTTATTAACAATCAAAGTACAAAATATTGGTTGTTTGAGGCTTTTTTAGCTACTACTTAGTAGGTAAAACGTTAAAATTAGTTACAATGTAGTTGCGTAAATGTTGGCTTTTAACATTTGTGAAATATACTTAATTCTTCACATTTGTTAATACTTTTTAATAACTTTGTTTAACTGAAAACAACTTTGGATGAGCTCAAAAAAGTATTGATTAGCAAGGGTTATAACGGGAGATTTGATTGAACCCTACTTTGTGTATGGTCTAAAATTCATCGTTAGATACTCAAGAACTTTAGCCCCTTAGAATGGGTTACTCGAAATTACTAAATACAAAATAGGCAAAATGTATGAGTGATGTTAAGAAAATTGAAACTGGCGAAAAACGCTCGTTGGAGTGGAAGTCATTCCTCTTCATTGCGGTGGTTCTCTTTCCAATATTAAGTGTGGCTTTTGTAGGAGGCTACGGCTTTCTAGTTTGGGCTCTGCAAGTGTTTGTATTCGGACCTCCAGGTGCACACGGCGGCATGTAATGCCCTCTTGCTATCACATTTTTATTAGAACTAATTTTTAAGAGAGCTAAACATGAAATCATTTTTAGTTAAATTATGGCGCACAATGACTCGCCCAGCAGTACACATTAGTCTTGGTGTACTAACCATGGGTGGCTTTATCGCCGGTGTTATTTTCTGGGGTGGTTTTAACACTGCGTTAGAACATACAAATACAGAAGAGTTCTGTGTAAGCTGTCACACCATGCGTGACAATGTTTACGTAGAACTACAAGAAACGGTTCACTGGAAAAATACATCTGGTGTACGCGCAACTTGTCCTGACTGTCACGTTCCACATGAATGGACAGCAAAAATTGCTCGTAAGATGCAAGCATCTAAAGAAGTATTCGCTCAAGTATTTGGTGACCTAGACACACCAGAGAAATTTGAAGCTCGTCGTATCGAACTGGCTAAACACGAATGGGATCGTTTCTCTTCGAACAAATCTCTTGAATGTAAAAACTGCCACAACTACGACTCGATGGATTTCGAGAACATGCGCCCAACAGCGCGTATCCAAATGAAGAACGCGGCAGAGCGTGATCAAAGCTGTGTTGACTGTCATAAAGGTATTGCTCATAACTTACCTCTAGATATGGCATCTGCGAGCGGTATTGTTGGTGAGCTAGAAAATGTTGCGGGCAGCACGTCTTACGCATCAGGAAGCAATGTTATTTCAATCCGTCACCTACCTATGTACACGGATGAAACAGCAGAAGTTGAAGCGGGTCTATTAAGCCCTGCAAGCCAAGTTGCCGTGATCGAAGAAAAAGGCGACATGATCAAGATTCAAATCGACGGTTGGCGTAAAGCGAAGGGCTTCGGACGTGTAATCCAAGAAGACTTCGGTATGAACATCTCAACGGCAATCTTGACGAAAGAAGTTTCTCAAAGTGACGTAATCATTGTTGGTGAGAAGAAAGAAGATGAGCTAACGGGCCTTCCGTGGGAAAAAGTTGACCTAGCACTTTGGATGAAGAAAGAGTCTATGGTTGATAACTTCGATCCAATTTGGAGCGCAGCAGGTCAGGCTTACCAGTCAAACTGTTCTACTTGTCACTCACAACCAGATGAAGGTCACTTCAGCGCTAACGGTTGGGTAGGCATGCTAGATGGTATGATCGCATTCGTGAACTTTGATACAGATACAGAAGCATTGGTTCTTAAGTATCTACAGAAGCACTCATCAGATTTTTCTGAAGGCCACTAATAAGACGTCAATTGGAGTAACACAATGGCAATTACAAGAAGAAGTTTTCTGAAAGGTGTCGCTACAACAAGTGCGGCATCGGTTATCGGTCCTAGCTTATTGGCGTCAGCATCGGCTTCAGCTGCAGAAACTGATGGTACGTGGAAAGTCTCTGGTTCTCACTGGGGTGCATTCCGAGCTCGCGTTTATGCGGGTAAAGTACAAGAAATTAAGCCTCTAGAAATCGATCAACATCCAACAGAGATGTTGAAAGGTATCAAAGGCATTATCTACAGCCCATCACGTGTGCGTTACCCTATGGTTCGCCTAGATTGGTTGAAGAAGCATAAATACAGCGCAGACACGCGTGGTAACAACCGTTTTGTTCGTGTGACTTGGGACGAGGCATTAGATCTTGTTTACCGCGAACTAGAACGTGTACAGAAAGATTACGGTCCATGGGCGCTTCACACTGGTCAAACAGGTTGGAGACAAACAGGTCAGTTCCACAGCTGTACTAACCACATGCAACGCGCAATGGCACTTCACGGTTACTCTGTGAAGAAAATCGGTGACTACTCGACAGGTGCTGGTCAAACGATCATGCCTTACGTGCTAGGTTCTACTGAAGTATATGCTCAAGGTACATCTTGGGAACTTATCTTAGAAAACAGTGACAACATTGTTCTTTGGGGTAACGATCCAGTGAAGAACCTGCAAGTAGGTTGGACATGTGAGACTCACGAATCATTCGCATACCTAGAGCAGTTGAAAGAGAAAGTTGCTAAGAAAGAGATCAACGTCGTTTCTGTTGACCCTGTTAAGAACAAAACAGGCCGTTACCTAGAGAACGAGCAAATGTACATCAACCCACAAACAGATGTGGCGTTCATGCTGGGTGTTGCTCATGTTCTTTACAACGAAGGCCTATACGACAAGAAGTTCATTGAAACTTACTGTCTAGGCTTTGAAGACTTCATCAAGTACGTTCAAGGTGAAACGAAAGATAAAGTTGAGAAAACACCTGAGTGGGCATCAGCTATCTGTGGCGCAAGCGCGAACTCTATCCGTGACTTCGCTAAGATGCTAGTTAACGGTCGTACACAGATTCTTGTTGGTTGGAGTATCCAGCGCCAAGAACACGGTGAGCAGCCTTACTGGATGTGTGCAGTTATCGCAGCAATGGTTGGCCAAATTGGTCTTCCGGGCGGTGGTATCTCTTACGGTCACCACTACTCAGGTATCGGTGTATCTTCGACAGGTTTCGCTGCTCCGGGTTCTTTCCCGCTGAACATCGACCAAGGTCAATCACCTAAGTACACCAACACAGACTACAACGGCTACAGCCGTGTAATCCCAGTAGCTCGTTGGGTAGATAGCCTGCTTGAACCTGGTAAGAAGATCAAAGCGAACGGTTCTACGGTAACGCTGCCAGACATTAAGATGATGGTCTTCAGTGGTAACAACCCGTGGCACCACCACCAAGATCGCAACAAGATGCGTAAAGCATTCAAGAGCCTACAAACTGTAGTTGCTGTTGATTTCGCTTGGACTGCAACTTGTCGTCACTCTGATATCGTACTTCCAGCTTGTACTCAGTGGGAACGTAATGATATCGATGGTTACGGTGCGTACTCTGGCCGTGGTTTGATCGCAATGCACAAGCTAGTTGATCCTCTGTTCCAGTCTAAGACTGATTTCGAGATCATGTCTAGCCTAACTAAGCGTTGGGGTCGTTACGACGATTACACACGTGGTATGGACGAAATGCAGTGGGTTAAATCTCTGTATGATGATTGCCGCGCTTCGAATGAAGGCACGATTGAAATGCCTGAGTTTGCTGAATTCTGGGAGAAAGGTTTCCTAGACTTCGGTAAAGGTAAGCCTTGGACTCGTCACGCTTCATTCCGTGAAGATCCAGAGATCAACGCACTAGGTACGCCTTCTGGTTTCATAGAAATCACAAGCCGCACTGTTGGCAACATGGGTTATGAGCACTGTCAAGAACACCCAATGTGGTTCGAGAAATCTGAACGTTCACATGGTGGTCCAGGCTCTGACAAACACCCGTACTGGCTACAATCTTGTCACCCAGACAAGCGCCTTCACTCTCAGATGTGTGAATCTGAAGAGTGGCGTGCGACTTACGCGGTACAAGGCCGTGAGCCAATCTACATCAACCCAGTAGATGCTAAGAAGAAAGGCATCAAAGACGGCGATGTAGTACGTGTGTTCAACGACCGTGGTCAACTACTAGCAGGTGCTGTTCTTATGGATAGCTACGCGCCTGGTGTTGTTCGTATCGAAGAAGGTGCTTGGTACGGCCCGATCAACGAGAAAGTAGGTGCGCTAGATACATACGGCGATCCAAACACACTGACTCAGGACATCGGTACGTCTGAACTGGCTCAAGCGACGTCAGCAAACACTTGTTTGGTTGATTTCGAGAAGTTCCAAGGCAAACTGCCTCCAGTCACTTCATTCGGTGGTCCAATCGAAGTTTCTTAAGTCTGGTACATAAGAAACAAGATTAAAGCTTGAATTAAAGCCCCTGTAAGCACTCTTATAGGGGCTTTTTGTTTTTCTGTTGTCTGTATTGGGATTTGTACTTAAGCATTGTGGCAACGCTTATGGATACTTATTTGAGAAGGACTATAACGTGCTGCTACTGAAGCAATTGAGCCGAGAGGGTAAGTCAAAAGAATCTCTTGTGAGAAACTTAGGTTACTGGAAACAAAAAGGCCGATACAAAGTACCGACCTAATAGAAACCTATGGAGTTAAGCGTAAACCTTGAAGATAAACCTGAGCCTTGAATAAAAGCTTAAGCCTCGGAGATAAATTCTAAGCCTTGAACGTAAATCTACAGCTCGAACATAAACCAATACCCGTACGCACAGATTAAAGCGGGTACACTTGAATATAAGGTCGCGACAAGCGCTGCTTTAGGCGCCATTGCAATCGCTGGGAATAGTGCATCGCCGTCGTTAGAAATTGCGTTACCGACTTGAGCAGAAAGTGGTAGTGCTCCTGAAAGATAAAGACTAGTAACCAATAACTGAGGCCCACAGCCTGGCAATAGCCCCATCAGCACCCCGGCCAGGGGGAGCATCATGCCCCAACTTGAGAATAGCGTCGCAAAATCCACATTTGCTATCACAGAGCCAAATTCAAAGAAAAGAAAGGCAACCACAACCCACGCTGTCACGAAGTTAGTATCTTGAGCCGTTTTTTGTAATGGGTGAGAGCCTACACATTTCTCATCTTCACTTACGGCCGATTTATAATCTTTAATTTCACGAGTCAACCCCCACAAAAACATCGAGCTAATCAGCAATATAGTGCCTGTCCACTCCATCGACATTTCAGGTAACGCAAGCAACTCGTTGACATCCACTTGAAAAGAACCAAGTAGGGCAACTACTGCACCCGGAATAATGAGCACAGACCATAAATAACCTTGCAGGTTGATCGCTTTTTTAGACACCGTTTCTTTGTCATGAGATTGTGATGAGCAGCTACGCGCTACTTCATTTTTCTCTGTCTGTTTTGGACGTAAGAAATCATCAGCGTGAAAGAGGTTGATGATGCGACCGGACGCAGTGCCGACAATTACGCCCATTGCCATCATGGCTAAGCCTGTTTTTGGTTCGCTCGCAATCAACAAGAAGGCTGCGTCACCCATGGTGGAAACCAGCACAGCAACGACGGCTCCAAATCCCAACTTCCCAGAAATAAATTGCGTGGTAACGACTATCGCACCACCACAACCAGGGAGTGCTCCCATGAATGCAGCAAACACTACTTGGTTAGATCGTGATTGATGTACGAGTTTGTTGAAGACGTTGTCTTTGTTGATGTACAAGCTTAACCCGTGGTAAATGGCTAAGGTTAAAGCGACATAACAAGAGACTGCCCAGAATGCGTCTGATAACGTGGTGACAGTCAATTCTCGCGTAGCAGGAGCCGAAACTAAGGCTGCAAGTGAGATAGGTAAAAGCAGGCGCTTAAAAGACAGTGAAAACTGAGTTGTTTTCGCAGCGCTACTGCTTGGCAAAAAAGAGATTAGTCGATCCATAGATGTTACTCAAAATTAGTGGCTTAAGATAAATATATACGAATGATAATAATTATCAATTGCATTTGTTATTTTTTATCTATTGTTACCATTGGCTAAACCTAGGAAACATGACCAATCTAAAAAAATGAGGTAAAGTATAGCTAATAAAGAGGGGCTCTAAAGGTAGAGTCATAATTGTTAGTGTAATAGGAAGAAACATGATTTTAGTTGTTGGTCACAAAAACCCTGATAGTGACAGTATTTGTAGTGCGTTAGTTGCAACGGAGCTTCTTAAAGCTCGTGGCGAGGAAGCGACACCAATTCGCCAAGGCGAGATCAACCGCGAAACTCAACACATTCTAGAAGTCGCTGGTGCTGAAAAGCCAGAGCTTCGTACTTCTGTTGCTGGTGAGAAAATCTGGCTAGTAGATTACTCAGATCTAGCACAAGCACCAGACGATGTTGCTGAAGCAGAGATCGTAGGTATTGTCGATCACCACCGTCTAGGTGACGCGATGACAGTTAATCCTATGGAAGCTTGGATCTGGCCTGTTGGTTGTACAAACACTGTACTTTTCAACATGTTCAAGATTGAAGGTCACGCTATCTCTCAACAAATCGCTAAGCTAATGATGTCTGCAATTCTTTCAGACACGGTTGGTTTTGCTTCTCCAACATGTACTCAAAAAGACAAAGACGCTGTTGCTGAGCTTGCTGAAATCGCTGGCGTAACAGACGTTGATGCTTTCATCAAAGCACTTCTAATCGCTAAGACAAACATCGAAGGCCTATCTGCTGCACAGCTAGTAGAAAAAGACCTTAAAGGCTACCCATTCAACGGTCGCGATGTTGTTGTTGGTCAAGTTGAACTTGCTACTCTTGAGCAAGTAGACGGCATGATTGAAGCTCTAGAAGCAGATCTTGAAGCGCGTTGTGAGAAAGATGGTCTAGCGTTCGCTGCAGTAATGCTTACAGATATCACTACAGCTCAAACTCGTCTTCTATACAAAGGTGAGTGGGCTGATAAACTGGTTAAATTCGAGAAAGACGGTGTATTGATGATGGAAAATACACTTAGCCGTAAGAAGCAAGGTTGGCCTTGGCTTCAAGGCGAGCTTGTTTAACCAAGTCGCTTAATTATAAACGCCTGCTAATTTAGCAGGCGTTTTTCTTTGAAGTAGACTTTCTTCTCAATAGAAATATTTGAAGTTAATACTACTCAGCATAAAATGAACAAAGTTACTGACTAACGTAGGAAATTAAGATGACTACACAGCTAGACGATAAAAAAATCGCTGAAATTAATAAGTATACGGGTGAGCAACGCCTGAAATACTGTGTGAAAGAAATCGTAGCAAACCGTGAAGTATGGATCTTAACCGATGAGCACGGTTGTGTGATGCTGAACACCGAAGACGAAGATTGTGTTCCAGTATGGCCAAACCAAGAGTTCGCAGAATCGTGGGCGACGGGTGATTGGTCTGAGTGTAAAGCAGAGTCTATCTCTTTGAACAAGTGGCACAGTCGCTGGACGAATGGTCTAGAAGACGATGAACTTGCCGTTGTGGTATTCCCGAACGAACAAGAAGAAGGGGTTATCTTGTTCCCTGATGAGTTCGACTTTGAACTGAAGAAGCAGGCGGCTAAGCGCTAACTCTCTCGTGAAATTGTAAGCCAGCGTTGTCTTACCTCGGACAGCGCTGTCGTTCTATTCTTCCCTTCTAAGCTGCTTTCCAAAAAAGAAAGTAACACTTAACTGAGTTCCGTTAGTACCCAATTCTTCTGTTAGTAACCAGTTATTCCGTTAATACTTGATCATTCCGTTAGTAACCAATCAATTGATACAAAGGCGCCTGCAGTGCAGCTTTAGAAGCTTGTTGAAGAACGCCTGTTTCGCTGTATCTCTTCAATATCTTTCGAACAATGGGCTTTGCTTCTGTTTCGGTCATTCCAACCTTCAATTCTGGTTCATACAACAGCTTTAGCAGCACCACATCTAATGGCGATAATAAGTCTTCAGGCGTGTAGTCATTGAATATAGAAGGGTAGGCTTTGTCTGAGTCATTGGGTAACCCAAGTACCTGTGTGATTTCTTCAACAATACATGCGACCAGCTTTCCTCTTGCTCTCGCTTGATCCACTGGGATCACAATCCCTGCATATACAATCTCCCCTTTGGAATTAGTTCGATAGCCTGCAGTACAGATAGCGCTATTTAGATGCTGTGTTGATTTCAGTTTGAGTACTGTTTTGGCTTCTGCTATCCATTTGCTTTGTCGCGTGTATACCCATTTGACGTTGGCTTCGGACTCTCTTCTAACGAGTGAAATAGGATGCTGGGTAACTTCAGCTAAGTGTTGGATATGAAGCTCTGTAAGCTCTTGATGTAGTTCTTTGTCGCCGACTCTGTGATCGACCCAAATCTTAATAGGTTGCTTCCACTTGGCGAGCGGTTTGTTGCCTTGAGCGTATTCATGGCGTAAAGCGACATCATAAAATGCGTTTTCGACAAACGTTTTATCAAGCCAAGTGAGTGGTGTGCTGGCAACGTTGAAAGAAAGCAGTGTTAATAAAGGAAGTGCAAGTAAGATAATTGGTGTGAGGTTTGGAATTGGTATCAACAAGTGTTTCTCCTCCTTGAGAACCACATCGAAACCTCCCATCTCTACGTTCTTATTAGCGATGGGAGCGAGGTTATGAGCTAGTGGTTTGGCGCTTTGAAGAAGTGACTTTCTACCAGTCTTTGAGTGATCTGGTGGGTCGGGTTGGTGAGCACCTCATGTGTTTCACCAGACTCAACGACATTTCCTTCGTGCATGACAATGATCTTATCGGTGATGTGCTTAACGATACCGATATGCTGAGACACGTAAACAAACGATACGCCCATCTCTTCTTGCAGCTCTAAGAACAGGTTGATGATCTGAGAACGCATCGCCATGTCTAAACCATTCAATGCTTCGTCTGCAACAATGATTGATGGTTGAAGGATTAAGGCGCGCGCCAAACATACCCTTTGTTTTTGACCAGCAGCTAACATCTGCGGGTAAAAGTAGGCGTGCTCTGGTAAGAGTCCAACACGCAGCAAAGTCTCTTTCACGCGCTTCATGCGCGCTTCTGGAGGCATTCCCGTATTTCGCTTTAAAGGGCCTTCAAGGATTCGACCTATCTGTATACGCGGGTTAAGTGAGGTGTTGGGATCTTGGAAGATCATACGAATCAGCTTACAGCGCGTCGAATAGTCTTTGTGCTCCAGTCTTTCACCGTTAACTCGAATTTCGCCTGAAGTGGGCTCTACCATACCTGCAAGCATTCGTGCCAATGTAGATTTGCCAGAGCCGTTTTGGCCGATAAAACCAATGGTTTGACCGGCTTCCAGACTAAAGCTCACAGGTTTGACTGCCTGATGAATCTTTTTACGAAAAAGGCCAGAGCGTGTCGTAAAGTCTTTTGATAACTCACTGACTTCTAATAGTGCACTCATGATTTCTTTTTCTTCTCCATATTAAGAGGGAAGTGACAACTAAACTTGTGGTTTTTAAGACGTTTGGTATGAGGGATCTCAACACATTGCCTCTGTGCGTACGGGCAACGCGGACCTAGCCGGCAACCTATCGGTAGATGCTGCAATGGAGGAATTGACCCTGGCAGCGATTGCAACTTTTCTTTGTGTGGAATCCAATCGTTGAAGTCGGGCATCGCTTTTAGTAGCGCGACTGTATAGGGGTGCTTTGGTACATCCAACAGCTTTGCTGTATCAGCAGATTCGACGGATTGACCACAATACATAACGGTAATTCGTGTCGCCCACTGAGTGATGGTCGTTAAATCGTGTCCGATGAGGAGAATTGTCGTGTTGTGAAGTTGATTCATCCGACTCAACAAGCGCAAGATCTGCGATTGAGTAATTGGATCGAGATCGTTAGTCGGCTCATCAGCAATCAAGATCTTTGGCTTGGCAGCAATCGCCATCGCAATCATGACTTTTTGACATTCACCATCAGTCAGCTCATACGAATAGCTTTCCATCAGGCGAGAATGATCTTTAATGCCGACTTTATGCAGCAGAGCAATGGCCTGTTTCTTACGCCATTTGAATCGTTGCCACCATCGACCCTCGAATGAATATGAAGGAATCGCTTCAATCAGCTGATGACCCACTTTTTCAGAGGGGTCAAGACAGGTAGATGGTTCTTGGAAGATCATCGCGATATCGCGTGCTATGACACGGCGTCGTTCTCTGGGTGTCAGCTGAAGTAAATCGATATTGCCAAGGCGCATTCGGTCAGCGGACACTTTCCAGTTTTCTTTACAAACACCGACGATCGCTTTCGCAACCAAGCTTTTGCCTGAACCAGATTCACCTACCAGACCACGAATTTCCCCTTCATTCAGGGTAATACTCATTCGATCAACGGCTTTAACCATCCCTTGCGGCGTTTCAATTTCGATGGTTAGGTGTCGAATATCAAGTAACGGCATTATTCGATTCCTGCATTTAGCGCTTGGCGAACACCTTCACCCACGAGGTTAACAACGATAACGGTAAACATAATAGCTAAGCCGGGTAGGGTTACTGTCCATGGTGCGAGGTAAATCAGTTCGACTGAGTCACCCAAGATTGAGCCCCACTCAGTACTCGGTGCTTGTGCGCCTAAACCTAAGAAGCCCAAAGCGGTAATATCGAGAATGGCGACTGACAGTGCAAGTGTAATCTCAAGCGCAACAACGGTTAGGATATTAGGAACAATCGAGTTCCATAACAAATAGAAGTCGTTCGCACCATCAAGACGTGAAGCAAGAATATAGTCTTTCTCTACCTCGGCATGCACGGCAATGTACACCGAGCGGATAAAGCGCGGGATCAAAGCTAAGCACAGCGCCAGTAAGATATTAAATTCACCAAAGCCGAGAAAAGCCACAAAGATGATAGCGAGCAGCAAAGACGGAATCGACATAACGGTATCAAGCAGGTGGTTTAGCGTGCTTGATAGCAACCCACGAGTCATTCCCGCGAGAACGCCAATCAGGCAGCCTATGACCGCTGCAATGAAGGTAATGATAACCGCTGCGCCAAAGGTCAGCTGTGATCCAATAATCAGACGAGAGAGAATGTCTCGACCCAAGTCATCAGTACCAAGGAAGTATTCAACCGTGCCAGCTGGATCCCAAGAAGGCGGTGTTAACAAATGCCCCGTTTGTTCTTGAGAATCGTGTGGAGCCAACCAAGGTGACGTTATCGTCACTAAAATGATCAGTCCCAAACACCATAATCCAAACATCGCTAGATTGTTGGCACGAAAGCTTCGCCAGAAACGCTCAAACTGGGTTGGAATTTGTTCTTCCTGGTAGACGTTATTTGTTAGCATACCATTCCTTCCTTACCAGTGGATTGACCATTGCGCCCAATAGATCTGACAAAATATTCGCAGTCAGAACCAGCGTCGCGACCACAATCACGCCCGCTTGAATTGAAACATAATCTTGATTAGACAGAGCATCGAGTAGCCAACGACCAATACCTGGCCAGTTGAAGATAGACTCAGTGATAATAGCCAGCGTTAACATACTTGATAGTTGAACACCGACCTTTGGAATGATCGGTGGAATCGCATTTCTTAGCACGTGCTGGGTGATGATCTCTCGCGTTGAAAGACCTTTAATTCGTGCTGCACGGATGTAGTTTTGTGTCATGACTTCCGCCACAGATGCACGCATCAATCGAATTACCTGAGTGGTTGGCGCTAGTGCTAAAACCAGACAAGGCAATGCCATATGCTCTATGACACTTTGCAAAGCGTGCGCGCGATATTTACCTTCAGCGAAGAACGCATCGATCATCGCAAAGCCAGTCACATGTTCAATTTCGTAGAGCAGATCGTAACGACCACCAACCGGGAACATCTCGAAGTGCAAAGAGAACACCATGATCATTAGCAACGCAACCCAAAAGATCGGCGCCGAGTAACCTGCCATCGAGGTAAACGATATGGTGGTATCGACAAACTTGCCTTGTTTCATGCCCGCAATCGTACCAAAAGGAATACCGATAAATAGCGCGAGAATAAAGGCAAAGAAACACAGCTCTAGAGTGGCAGGAAACACCACAACCAGCTCATCAATGATAGGGACACCATGCTTGCTCAAACCAAAGTTAAGCGTTGATAACTCTGTGATATAGCTAATCCAGCCAGGCCAGAAATCTTGAATCGCCCAAGGTGAAGTCTGATCTAGTCGAAGCAGGGAAAAGCCCACTAATGTAAGAATAGCGAGGGTAATGACGAATAAGTTAACGCGTCTCAGTGTGTACCAAAACATCAGCGCACCTCTCTTCTGACTTGATCAAAAGGTTGGGCATTGAACGGACTCTGTTTAAATCCGGTCAGTGAGCGGTCGTGCACGCGAAATTGAACACCGTGAGCCAGAGGTATCACAGGAACTTCTTCATTGAGAATATTTTGGGCTTGTCGATACAAGTTCACACGGTGCCTTTGTTGATTGATTTCCAAAGCGAGATCCAGAAGGAAGTCAAAGTCTGAGTTACACCACATAGAAACGTTTAATCCGGCACGTTCAGAGCTGCAAGAGAGCAGGGGACGTAAGAAGTTATCTGGGTCACCCGTATTACCAATCCAGCCAGTCAGAAGCAGATCGGTAGAGGCGATAGAAGACAGCTGTGTGCGGTCGAATCGGTCATCGGTATAGAGTTTCAGTTCGATGCCTATGTCGGCCAAGTTAGCTTGGATTAATTCTGCGGTTTTTCTTGGGCTCGGGTTGTAAGCTCTTGGCTCTAGAGGAACCCACATTGAAAGCTCTAGCCCCGGTTCCACGCCTGCTTCTTTAAGAAGCGCAACGGCGTAGTTGCGGTCATAGCGAACTTGAACACTGTCTTTTTGGTAAGCCCAAGAGGTAGGTGGTAACAGAGTGTAGGCTTTCGTGCCCGTACCGTAATAAACAGAATCGAGAATGTTTTGGCGGTTAATGGCTAAATTCAAAGCCTTTCTTACACGAGAGTCACGCAGTGCAGGGTGCTCAGTGTTGAGCGCGATGAAAGAGACATTGACCGCTGGCGTGGCGGAAATTTTTAACTCTTCATGAGCTTGAATAATAGGGATTTGGCTAGAGATCGGTGAATTCAACACGTCACACTCACTGCGCAGAAGCTTGGCAAGCGTCCCCGTACCACGTTGTGAAGTGTCGAACACAACTTGGTCCATTTGCACGTCACCCTTCCAGTAGTGCTTGTTCTTTTTCAATCGCACTAGGTCATTGATTTGGTATTCGTCTAGGTAAAAGGGGCCCGTACCGACAGGCTTAGAGTCGAGTTCGTTTTTCTCGTCAGAGGCCACAAGCTTGTTGGCGTACTCTTTGGAGTGAATGACGGCGTAGCTGGTAGCGATATTGTTGAGGAATGAATTGTCAGGGCGACTTAATTGGAATTTTACGGTTAGATCATCGACCGCCGTAATATCAACAATCAGGTTTTGAAAATCGATGCCAGCAAACCATGGATATAAACCGCCACCCACATAATGGAATGGGTTGGAGCTATCAACAATACGTTCGAAACTAAAGACCACATCTTGTGCATTCAAGCTACGAGTCGGTGTAAACCAATCGGTGGTTTGGAACGAAACGTTTGGTCGCAATGTGAAGGTGTACTCTGTACCTGATTTATCGACAGACCAGCTGGTTGCTAGGTTCTGTTTTGGTCGATATGTCATGGGATCAAGAGTGAGCAGCGTGTCGAAGATTTGAGGACTCAACGATTCTGAGGTAATGCCACTATCAACCAGTTGTGGATTGAACGTACTAGGGTTACCTTGGCCACAATAAGTGAAGCCTTTTTCACGGATTTGCTCGTGATCGACACTTTCACCACATCCAGCTAAAAAGCCCAGCGTGCAGATGCTCAGTGATAGTCTTATTAGTGCTTTCATAAAAAGAAATACTTTTCGAAACGAGGCGTTAGAGGAGCCTCAAGATCCGGACAATTTAACATTTTATTTATTCGGCTCCAAATAATAATCAAGCGTGGACAGCTATTTATCGTTCGCTTGTCCGACAATCGCGTACTTCCTCACCATTCCACGTAATTGGTTGTAGGTTAACCCAAGTAATTCGGCGGCTTGTTTCTGGTTGTATTTACTTTGCTTTAAGGCTTGATTGAGTAGTTTGATGTCTTGTTGTTCTTGCCATGCTTTGTAATCGAGAGGTAAAGAAAAAGAGCCCTCTGATGAAGTATGGTCGTTGGCTGGCTCATTGCCAATTTCCAGAGTGGAATCTTGGTCATTTTCCCACGCTGGCTGAAACGGGTTAAATACCAAATATTCAATAGGATATGGGTTCTTGCCGTGCTGATAGATAGCGCGCTCTACAACGTTTTTCAGTTCTCGGACGTTTCCGGGCCAAGAGTAATCGAGCAGCGCCTCAACAGCTGATGGTGCAAAGCCGACAAAAAGATCCAGTTCGAGCTCTCGACACATCTTGATGGCGTAATACTCCGCGAGCAAAGTGATGTCTTCTTTTCTTTCGCGAAGAGGAGGAATGGTAATGACATCGAAGGCGAGTCTGTCTAAAAGGTCGGGTCTGAATTCACCTTTGAGTGCCATTGCGGGTAAGTCGGCATTGGTCGCACAGATTAGCCTTACATTGGCACTTAATGCCTTTTGCCCACCTACACGTTCGTACTGGCCGTATTCAATAACGCGCAACAGTTTTTCTTGAACCGAAAGAGGGGTTGTTGCTAACTCATCCAAAAACAGCGTTCCACCTTCTGCTCTTTCAAAGCGCCCTTGATGGCGTCCTTTCGAGCCGGTAAAAGATCCGGACTCATGACCAAACAACTCCGAGTCAATCAAACCTTCACTGAGTGTTGAGCAGTTCAGCGAGATCAAAGGTTGATCCCAGCGTCTTGAAAGGTAATGCAACCTTTGCGCGATCAGTTCTTTACCTGTACCACGCTCCCCGATGATCAGAATGGGTCTTTCGATTGGTGCTAATTGAGATACTTTATCTAAAACAGAGAGAAAGCTTGGGGATTCACCAATAAGATTCTGCTGCATAGCGGGTCCTTGTTAGGTTCGAGCGCCGGTGGATGTTATTAAAGTGCTTTGTCTAAATAGCCTAAATTAAGAGAGTAGTGGTGAAAAATACCAATACTTGGCTAAATTCATCATAGCATGTATCGAGTTAATCACCATTTTATTGTAAGTTATTGATAATACCTGGATTAAAAGTTGGCACGCTACTTGGATTACTTATGGTAGGTTTAACAACAAACGTAAATTTTTGAGCAAATGGACTGAGAAGTCGAACATCGCTTTAAAGCACGTTTGCCATCATTGTAATTAAGGAGTTCCTCATGGGTATTTTTTCTCGCTTTGCAGACATTGTAAATTCAAACATCAGTGCATTATTAGATAAGGCTGAAGATCCTGAAAAGATGATTCGCCTGATTATCCAAGAAATGGAAGACACGCTGGTTGAGGTTCGCACTAACTCAGCAAAAGCAATCGCAGATAAGAAAGAACTAGCGCGTAAAGTAGAAGCTATCGAAACTCAGATTCTAGATTGGCAAAATAAAGCAACACTTGCTCTAACTAAGCAACGTGAAGATTTGGCAAGAGCGGCTTTAATCGAAAAGCAAAAGCTAGAAGACATCATTAAGAGCCTTCACACAGAGCAAACTTTGGTTCATGAAACCATCGAAAAGCTGACAAGTGAGATTGGCAAGCTTGAAACTAAAATCGCAGAAACACGTGCAAAGCAGCAAGCATTAATGATTCGTAATAATGCGGCAAGCAATCGTCGTGATGTTCAAAAGCATCTGCATTCAAGCAAAACCCATGAAGCAATGGCGAAGTTTGAGCAATTCTCGCGTAAAGTGGATGAATTAGAAGCTGAAGCGGACGTTTACGCTAAAACAGGTAACGCAAAATCGTTAGACCAAGAGTTTGCAGATCTACAAGCTCAAGATGAAATTGAAAAAGAGCTAGCGAAACTGAAGCAACAAGTTGAAAACCGCGATAAATAATTTTAGGAGTTGTCTATGTCAACATTTCTAATTGCAGGTCCACTGATTGTCTTTTTAATCTTTGTGGCACCGCTATGGTTATTCTTACATTACCGTAGCAAGAAGAAATCCAGTAATGGTCTTTCAGAAACGGATCTTGATCGTCTTCATAAGCTTTCTGAGCAAGCTGAAACCATGCAAGATCGTGTGAAAACACTGGAAAAAATACTGGATGCGGAGTCACCAAGTTGGAGACGAAACTATGAGTAGAGAACTGTATCGCGACCCGATTAACGGTAAGTTATCCGGAGTGTGCGCAGGGCTAGCGAACTATTTTGGCCTGGAAGTTTGGTTGGTTCGTATCTTGGTTATCTCTGCGGCGCTGCTTGGTGGTAGCTTTCTCGTCCTATTAGCGTATTTAGCTTTAACGTTTATGCTTGAAAAACAACCACCTAAGTATGTCGATGAAATGAAAGCCAAGCAAGAGCACACTCTAAAGCAAAAACCTTGGGAAAAAGGGCAAACGGCTGAGTCGTTATTGAACACTTTAGAGGGTGATTTCCAGACGTTAGAGACCAGTGTACGCAACATGGAAGCTTATGTTACTTCTGACACCTTTAAAGTCGATCGTGCATTTAAGAACATGTAGTGTGTTACCCTAAAAATAATAGAGAACGGTTTAGGAAAATTTATCCCAAGCCGTTATTTTTTTTAATAATTTTGTCTAAATAAATATTGTCATAACTGGTAACTTACATGTGATTAATCTATGTTAATAAGATACTTATAGATATGGATGATCACCATGTACAAAGCCTCCCTAGTCCTGTTGGTAACCCTGTCCGGGTTATCTGGGTGTGGTAAGGAGCTGCCTCCTGTTCCAGAGCCCGAATCAAGACCTGCTAAACTTTTCACTGTCTCCGTTGGTAATAATGCCTTTGAACGAAATTTCCCCGCCACCACCGAAGCGGGCGATAAAGCTGTCTTGGCCTTTCGTGTTCCAGGTTTACTACAAACGCTCGATGTTACTGCTGGTCAACAGGTATCAAAAGGCGAAAAACTCGCGATGCTCAACCCTGACGAGTATCAGCTATTAGAGAAACAAGCCAGGGCTAACTTCAAACTTGCCGACGTGCAGTATCAGCGTGCGATTAAACTGCGTAAAGATAGAGTTGTCTCAGAGCAAGATTTTGATCAAGCGAAAGCCAACCACAACTCTGCTCGAGCTGTACTTAATCAAGCAAAAGCCAACTTACGCTATACCACATTAATTGCGCCTTATGATGGCACCATTTCTATTATTCCTGCTGAAAACCACGAGTATATTGCGGCAAAGCAAGGGGTAATGAATATTCAAACCAACCAAATCCTTAAAGTCGTCTTCCTATTACCTGACCAATTAATTACTCGCTTTTCTTCAGGTTTTGAAACAGACGCGACCATGGTATTCGATGCTTTTCCAGAACATTTTTACGAACTGACTTTTCAAGAGGTCGATACCGAAGCGGATCCAAAAACAGGTTCTTACAAAGTCACCATGATAATGGAGAGACCGACTGATATCGGGATCTTACCGGGCATGTCTGGCACGGTGAAGCTGGTGTCAGCACTGGCGGCGGCAACCAAGATTCCAACCTCTGCGATGATGACTGACGGGGATGATGTCTCTGTATGGCGCGTGAATAACGACGGTATTGTTGAACAAGTTGCAATCGTGATCGATGAAAAGCGTCATATTGTTTCAGGTTTAAATGATGGTGACCGCGTGGTGACTTCTGGTGTTAACGGACTTGAATCTGGCGTTAAGGTTCGTGAATGGATAAAGGAAAGGGGGCTGTAGTATGAAGACAATTCAAATGGCTCTCGGCCTATCCTGCTTAGCTTTGTTGACCGCTTGTAAAGACAAGGGTAACACTGAATCTGACAAGCTTCCTCTCGTCAAAGCGATTGAAATCTCGGTTCTCGACTTTAATGACAAACTCTATTTCCCTGCCGTCGCCAATGCTGCTGAAAAAGCCCACCTTAGCTTTCGAGTGGCTGGTGAGATATTTAAGCTGGATGTTAAAGAGGGCGAGCGCGTAAAAGAGGGCGACATTCTTGCTGAGCTTGACCCGACTGATTACCAATTAGATGTCGACAACGCTCAAGCGAGATACACCGTAATTGATAGCCAATACAGACGTTCTAGCCCTTTGGTTAAAAAAGGCTTATTGGCTAAGTCTCAGTTTGATGAAATTGCCGCTCAACGCCAAATTGCTTACGCCGAACTTGAATTGGCCAAATTGCGTTTGTCATTTACTAAACTCCGCGCTCCTGTGGATGGGATCATTTCACGTGTCAGTGTTGATCAGTATGAAAACATTCAAGTTGGCCAACAAATCGTGAATATTCACAGCGTTGAAGATGTCGAAGTTATTATACAACTTCCGGATCAAATCTACGTAAATCAACCCAGTGAGACGATCCTTTCTAACGTCGAAGCTTTAGTGAGGGTGCCAAGCGGCAATGAGTACTCGGCTGGAATAAAAGAGTTTACGACTGAGCCGGATCCAAGCACTGGAACCTTCACTGTAACGTTAGCATTGCCGATGCCGAAAGATGATCTGATTCTTGATGGTATGGCGGTTGAAGTGACTTCGCACGGTAGAGATATCGGCCTCGAGTTAAAAGCTGGCGTGCTTATCCCAATTGAAGCGGTGTTCAATGCCGATGGGGATGACCTGACTCGTACAAATTCTTACGTATGGGTTCTTAATGATGACGATACTGTCTCTAAGCAGCAAGTCGTGTTAGGTAAAGCAAATCAGAAAACATTGCAGATTATCAAAGGATTAGAAATGGGGCAGCATGTCGTTGTTGCGGGCGTATCTCGATTGCGTGATGGGATGACAGTGGAAGTATTGTCTCAGGAGACGAACAATGAGTGAAGTGAATAACAAGCCTCAAAATGACGCTCCACAAAGTGATGAACAGATCACAGGTGTTGCGTCTTACTTTATACGTAACAAAGTTATCAGTTGGATGCTATCGCTGATCTTTCTGATTGGCGGTGTTTCTGCGTTCTTTGGCTTAGGTCGTTTAGAAGACCCAGCTTTCACCATTAAAGACGCAATGGTTGTTACCTCATACCCTGGGGCTACGCCACAACAAGTGGAAGAGGAAGTGACATACCCACTAGAGAAGGCGATACAACAGCTGACTTATGTGGATGAGGTTAACTCTATTTCAAGTCGTGGCCTGTCACAGGTTACGGTCACCATGAAAAACAACTACGGCCCCGACGATCTTCCGCAAATTTGGGATGAACTGCGTCGTAAGGTGAACGATCTCAAGGTGGAATTACCACCTGGGGTGAATGATCCTCAGGTCATTGATGACTTCGGTGACGTTTACGGTATTTTGCTTGCCGTGACAGGGGATGGTTACAGTTATAAAGAGCTTCTCGATTATATTGATTACCTAAGGCGAGAGCTGGAATTGGTCGATGGGGTGAGTAAAGTCTCGGTTTCCGGTCAACAGCAAGAGCAGGTTTTCATTGAGATATCGATGAAACGGATAAGCTCACTTGGGATATCTCCAAGTACCGTCTTCAATCTACTCTCCACCCAAAATCTTGTCTCCAGTGCTGGCGCAGTGCGGATAGGCGATGAATATATACGTATCCATCCTACCGGTGAGTTCCAAAACGTTGAACAACTCGGCGATTTGATTCTGACTGAAGGCGGCGCTCAAGGGCTTATCTACTTAAAAGATGTTGCCGACGTGACGCGTGGTTATGTTGAAGTCCCCACCAATATCATTGGTTACAACGGAAAGCTGGCCCTTAACCTCGGGGTGTCCTTTGCTCAAGGCGTGAACGTGGTGGCGGTAGGTGAAGCCTTTGACCGACGTTTGGCGGAGCTTAAGTATCAACAGCCCGTTGGAATAGATATTTCTGAGGTTTATAACCAACCAAAAGAAGTGGATAAGTCGGTCAGTGGTTTTGTTGTCAGCCTCGGACAAGCGGTTGCCATCGTAATTATCGTACTACTGTTCTTCATGGGGCTTCGCTCCGGCTTGTTGATTGGTTTGATACTGCTGTTGACCGTTTTCGGTACCTTCATTTTCATGCAGTACTTCAAAATCGATCTACAGCGTATCTCACTAGGCGCATTGGTTATTGCCTTGGGGATGCTGGTGGATAACGCCATTGTGGTGGTGGAAGGGATATTGTTCGGCACGCAAAAGGGACGATCCCGAATGCAGGCCGCCACTGATATCGTCACTCAAACAAAATGGCCACTGCTTGGTGCTACCGTCATTGCGGTCACTGCGTTTGCTCCAATCGGTCTATCTGAAGACTCGACCGGCGAATACTGTGGCACCTTGTTTACAGTTCTACTTATCTCGTTAATGCTGAGTTGGTTTACTGCCATCTCGATTACCCCGTTCTTCGCGGATATTTTCTTCAAAGGTCAGAAGGTTGATCCTGAGAGCGAAGGCAAAGACCCATACAACGGGATGGTTTTCGTTATCTACAAAAACTTCCTAGAATTTTGTATGAAACGAGCTTGGCTAACCATGTTTGTTTTGGTTATCGGCTTGGGTGTGAGCGTTTACGGCTTTGGTTTTGTAAAACAAGCTTTCTTCCCATCTTCTACAACACCAATGTTCCAAGTCGATGTATGGATGCCGGAAGGTACGGATATCCGAGCGACCAACACGAAACTTAAAGTGCTGGAAAACTGGTTATCGGAGCAAGAGGAATCCGAGCACATTACAACCACTGCGGGTAAAGGTTTACAGCGTTTTATGTTGACCTATTCACCGGAGAAAAGTTATAGCGCGTACGGCGAAATAACGGTTCGTGTGAAGAGCTATGAAGTGCTTGAAGCGCTTATGCTTCGTTTCCGTGAACATGTTGACACGCAATTCCCTGAGATCGATTACAAACTCAAACAGATTGAATTGGGTCCAGGCGGCGGCGCGAAGATTGAAGCTCGTATTGTCGGTTCCGATCCAACGATTCTTCGTTCTATTGCCTCTCAAGTGATGGATGTGATGCGTGCGGATTCAGGTGCTTATAACGTTCGTCATGACTGGCGTGAAAGAACTAAGGTGTTAGAGCCTCAGTTCAATGAAAGCCAAGCTCGTCGTTACGGTATCACGAAGTCTGACGTTGATGATTTCCTAGCGATGTCATTCTCAGGTAAGTCGATTGGTGTGTACCGTGATGGTACGACGCTGATGCCTATCGTGGCACGATTGCCTGAAGATGAGCGTATTGATATCCGTAACATCGAAGGAATGAAGATTTGGAGCCCTGCATTAAGTGAGTACATTCCACTGCAACAAGTGACGTTAGGTTACGAGCTAGAGTGGGAAGACCCGTTGATCATTCGTAAGAACCGTAAGCGTATGCTAACAGTGATGGCGGACCCGGACTTGTTGGGTGAAGAAACAGCATCAACACTTCAAAAACGTTTACAGCCACAAATTGAAGCGATCGAAATGCCACCGGGTTATTCACTTGAGTGGGGTGGTGAATATGAATCGTCGGCAGATGCACAAGCGTCATTGTTTACGACCATGCCTTTGGGCTACTTGTTCATGTTCTTGATCACTGTGTTCTTGTTTAACTCAGTGAAAGAGCCGCTGATTGTTTGGCTAACGGTACCACTGGCCTTGATAGGGGTGACGACGGGTCTACTGGCCTTGAACACGCCTTTTGGCTTCATGGCGCTGTTAGGCTTCTTGAGTCTATCGGGAATGCTACTCAAGAACGGTATTGTATTGCTCGATCAGATTGGGATTGAGATGAAATCAGGTAAAGATCCGTATGTAGCGGTAGTGGATGCGGCATTGAGTCGTGTACGTCCGGTATGTATGGCGGCGATCACGACCATTCTTGGTATGATCCCACTACTGCCTGATATTTTCTTCAAACCAATGGCGGTAACCATTATGTTTGGTTTGGGCTTTGCAACAGTGCTAACACTAATTGTTGTTCCTGTGCTTTACCGTTTATTTCATAAAATTGAAGTAAGGTAATATCAGTTACCCTAAGAATGAATGCCCCTTAATGGGGCATTATTTTTATATACGATTACGAAGAAGAGACCGTGACAATGGAAGTGAATTCATCGGATAGAACCTGTGCATGGGCGCTTAAACACGAATTGGAAAGGGAGTACCATGACGCAGAGTGGGGTGTGCCTGTTTATGATGACCAAATTCTATTTGAGTTCATCACTTTGGAGGGCGCACAAGCGGGCCTTAGCTGGATTACGATACTTAAGAAGCGAGAAGGATATCGTGCTGCTTTCGATAATTACGATCTTAATAAGCTCTCGTCGATGAACGAAGACGATGTGCCAAATGTTATTGAGAATTTTGATGTGGTTAGGCACAAGGGCAAGATAGCCTCTGTCTATAACAATGCACGAGCAACACTTGAACTTCAAAAGGAGTTCGGTTCACTGTCTAACGCGTTATGGCAGTTTGTTGATAACAAGGTGGTCGAGAACCAATGGACGGAGATGTCTCAAGTTCCCGCTTCTACAGAGCAATCAAAAGAGATGAGCAAGTTTTTGAAAAAAAGAGGCTTTAAGTTTGTAGGAGAAACAATCTGTTATGCGTTTATGCAAGCAACCGGTATGGTGAACGATCACATCGTCGGTTGTCCTTATAAATAAAGCTGCTTCTATTCTTAGTTGAACATGCTGGTTGGTTATTGAGCAAGGAATGATAATTGATAGATGTTGGATTAATGTGATATCCAAAATTAGAAAAGGGCTGTCTAGGCTAAGTCCTAAGCCCAAAGGCAGGAATATCCTGCCTTTTGGGACTGAGTCTGCTTAACTTTTTAAATTAAACAAGCGCGTTGTAACGCTCTAAGCCAGCCTCTAGGTCTGCAATTAAGTCATCGACGTCTTCCAAGCCGATATGAACGCGTATCAGAGTTCCTTCGAAGTTTGGATTTGCTACTGTTCTCAGGCTGTTAAAGCTGCTTGGTTCATTAGCTAGAATCAAACTCTCAAATCCTCCCCATGAATAACCCATACTGAAGTGTGTCATACCATCAAGTAGAGCGGTCGTTGCTTGTGGGTTTGAATTTTTCAGAACGAACGAGAACAGGCCATTACCGCCAGTAAAGTCTCGCTTAAAGAATTCATGACCAGGGCAAGACTCAAGGGCAGGGTGACGAACATGATCGACTTCAGGACGAGTCTCTAACCACTTTGCGACTTTCAAGCTGCTTTCAGCGTGTTGGCGAAGTCGAACATCAAGAGTTCGAATACCGCGAAGACCAAGATAAGCGTCATCTGGAGATACGCACTGTCCCATCAAGTAACTCTGCTCTCGCAGTTGATCCCAGCACTTCTCGTTGGCAACAGCGGTACCTAGCATTACGTCTGAGTGCCCCACGATGTATTTGGTCGCTGCTTGAATCGAGATATCAACGTCGAAATCAAACGGTGAGAAGTTCACACCTGCCGCCCAAGTATTATCAAGCATAACGATGATGTCATGTTCATGAGCAATACGAGCCAGAGTCGGAACATCTTGAACTTCCATCGTTACTGAACCCGGAGACTCGGTAAATAATACCTTGGTATTTGGCTTGATAAGGTCTTGGATGCCTTCGCCAATCGTTGGTTCGTAGTAAGTTGTTTCTACGCCCATCTTTTTCATGATGGTGTCACAGAAATCACGCGTCGGCTCGTAACAGGTATCGACCATTAAGATGTGATCACCGGTTTCAACAAACGATAAGATTGCGTTTGAGATTGCTGCAGTACCACAAGGGTAGAGTGCACAGCCTGCGCCACCTTCAACTTCAACCATTGCATCTTGAAATGCGAAATGAGTCGTGGTGCCGCGGCGTCCGTAGAAAAGTGTCTTGTTAGCGCGATTAACGGTCGCTTTGCGTTTCTCTTCTACCGTATTGAAAACAACAGTTGAAGCGCGTTGCACGGGTGGGTTTACGACGCCATTGGTCCACTTCTTATCACGGCCTGCAGTGATGAGTTTGGTGGTTTTACTTTCGGACATGCTGTGAATTCCTTATCGAACGGTTATGTCCTATTTAAAACATGCGAAGAGGCATCAAAGCAAGAGGAGAGGCTGAGTTTTTACGGTTTTCTTTCGCTTTTTAACTTTTCAGTGAGTTTTTCAATGAAAGGCTAAAAAGCGATAGATATAAAAGTCGTGATAGATTTTAACGTCTTGATGTGTTCGCGGCTTTGTTTACGTTAGAGCAGAGGGTTAAATAAGTAGAAAAGCCTTTCAAAGAAACGGTTTCGCAGGTTCCTTTTTTCCCATTGTTCCAATTCAACAGGATGAGAAGAATCAATATAGGACTGCTGTAATTCAGATAGCTGCTGAGTGAAGTGCACATCATCAACGGCAAGGGTCACTTCAAAGTTAAGCCACAAGCTTCGCATGTCGATATTGACCGTTCCAATCAAGCAAAACTCTTCATCAATCACTACTGATTTGGTATGAAGAAGGCCACCGTAAAATTCATAGATCTTCACGCCAGCTTCAAGTAACTCGGTATAAAACGCGCGAGAAGCCCATTTGACCATCAATGAATCGTTGTTATGTGGAATGATCAGTTCTACTGTCACACCACGCTGCGCGGTCATTTTGAGTGTTTCTAACAAGTCGGCACTGGGTACGAAGTAGGGCGTAGTGATACGAACAGAGTGATTCGCCTGATTAATCGCAATGGTTAAAACTTGTAGGATCAAATATTCCGGCATACCCGGTCCAGATGGAACCACTTGCACTGGGTGGTGAGTTTTTATTTCTTCGACAGCACACTCAGGTAGATCCGGAAGAATGCGTACACCCGTTTCAACTTCCCAATCCCAACCGTGAATCGCAGACAATACGTTAACCGTTGGTCCAGTCACACGAACCATGACGTCAATCCACTGGCCGACACCTGAGTTCTGTTTGAAGTGAGCAGGGTCAACCATATTCATTGAACCTGTGTAGGCAATGGTTTCATCGATGACAATGATTTTACGGTGTTGTCTTAAATCTAAGCGGCGTAAAAAGATTCGCCATGGGCTAACTTCTAGAGCTTGTACGACGTGAACGCCAGCGTCTTTCATCATTGAATGCCAATGGCTTTTGAAAAAGCGAGGGCTACCTGCAGAATCGAGTAAAACTTTAACATCGACTCCTCGTTTCGCCGCTTGTATTAAAGCCGATGCGACTGAATCAGTTAGGCCGCCAGGGTGCCAAATATAGAAAACCATTTTGATACTGGTCTGGGCGTTTTCTATATCTTCGATAATTGCGTGTAGGATCTCATTGGGTGAAGATTGCAATGAAAGTGTATTTCCACTGAGCGCAGGTATGCCCATCCGGTTGTTACAAAGCTCATCGATCTTGTGGATAGGGGAGCCGACTTTTCCGGGAAGGTGGAGCTGACAATCATTTAATTGTCGGAACCAATCACCAAAGGGAGTAAACATGCGATGTGCGCGCTCAGCCCTTTTTTTACCTAGGTTTAGCTCACCGAAAAGGAAGTAACAAGCGACTCCAACAATCGGGATAATGTAGATAACCATCAGCCACGCGAGAGAAACACTCACAGAGCGTCGTTTTAGTACGACACGGAAAGTCACACCGGCTACGAGAACCCAGTACAAAGCGACAGAAGCTAAAGTTAAAAAATGGTAGAGCTTTTCCACATTGAATACTCGAAAAAAGAGACACTTAGATAGTAATGCTATTTTGCCAATATGGGAATTTGCGGAATCAACTATTTACAAAATAGAGTAAAAGCGGTAAATAGGAGAAAGTTGTTAAGTTTTAGTTAACTTAAGACGAAAACGATTGTTTTGTACGAAAAGTCGGCATTTAACCATAAAAATTTACATTGGTAACGAAATATGTACGGTTCGCACTTCCAATTTTATTCTTAAACTGGTTTACTTGCTATATAACGAGCGTCAATCAAATCTTTTAGGTGTGTAAATTTTTTTATACACCTTATCTTTTAAAGACGCCACCCAAAGCAAAACACAACATCACATAACACAAAAGTTTGGAGTACACGTGGCTACTAGTAATACAACCACAACACCCCGCGATACCTGGGGTTCGAAGTTAGGATTCGTAATGGCTGCAGCAGGTTCTGCTGTTGGTCTAGGTAACATTTGGAAATTCCCTTACACAGCAGGCGAAAGTGGCGGCGGTGCATTCGTTGCAATTTACCTGTTTTTTGTAATCTTCATCGGTTTCAGTGTGATGCTGACTGAATTTGCGATTGGCCGTCATACGCAAAAATCAGCAGTAGGTGCATTTAAATCAACTGACCGTCGTTGGACGTTCGCTGGTGTTATCGGCGTAGTGAGTGGTCTGCTTATCATGGGTTTCTACCCTGTAGTAGGTGGCTGGTCTATCGCATACATCGGTAAGATTGCTGGTGGTCTACTAGATGCACCTGAAGCAATCGGTGACAGCTTCGGTGGCTTTATCTCAAACCCAGTTCAACCACTTATGTGGATGGGCCTATACCTACTGCTTAACGTTGTTATCGTTATGAAGGGTATTTCTGGTGGTATCGAGAAAGCGGGTAAGATTCTGATGCCACTTCTTTTCATCATCCTTATTGTGGTATCAATCAAAGGCCTAATGCTTCCGGGCGCGATGGCTGGTCTTGAATTCCTATTTAGCCCTGACTTCTCTAAAGTAGATAGCGGTGTAATCCTAGCGGCACTAGGTCAAGCATTCTTCTCACTAAGTCTTGGTATGGGTTGTATGTTGACATACGGTTCTTACCTTAAGAAGAAAGAGAACTTAGTTCAAACTACGGCTATGGTTACTGCAATGGATACAGGTGTTGCCATCCTAGCTGGTGTTGCAATGTTCCCTGCAATGTTCGCATTCGGCATGGAGCCAGCAGCTGGCCCTGGTCTAGTATTCGTTGTTGTTCCTCAGCTATTCGCTGAAATGGGCGGCGTAGTTGGTCTTCTATTTGCTCTAATGTTCTTCGTTGGTCTAAGTGTTGCAGCACTTACTTCTTCAGTATCTCTACTTGAAGTTGTGGTTTCTTACCTAATCGATGAGAAAGGCATGAAGCGTGTGACTGCAGTACTGTCTGCAAGTGTAGTAATGGCGATTCTATGTATCTTCGCTTCTCTATCACTTGGTGGCTTCGGTCCTACATTGTTCGGTACTGGCGCATTCGATATCTTCGACTTACTAACTGATAAGATCTTCCTAGCAGTTGGCGGTATGTTGGTATGTATCTTCGCTGGTTGGAGACTAAACCGTGCAGACCTAGAGAAAGAAATCACTAACGACGGTGAAGTATCTTTCCCACTATTCGGTCTATGGTACACACTAGTTAAGTACATCATCCCAGTAGCTATCGCTATCGTAGCGTTCATGGGTATCTCTTCTGGCTTCGACAGCGGTAAAGGTGCAATCATGCTACTAGGTATTGGTATTATTGCTGGCTCTGCGCTTATCTCTAAGAAGCTATAATTCTAAGAAGCTACAATCGCAAGCTAAAGTAGATTAGGAAACGGGAGCCACTGGCTCCCGTTTTTTTGTTTTAAATACTTAATTATTGTCGAAAAATAAAAAACCTTACATTCACTCAAGTTATCCGTTTGATAGCCGATATACCTATCGGTTAGGGCTATTTAGTCCGTATTTTATTTAGGTAGGTGTTGTGTGAAATTGTCGGTGAGAAAGAAACTGTATGCCGGTTTTGGTTCTATATTGGCGGTGCTTGTCACGTTGGTCGGTATCGTGTGGATAGAGGTTATTGGTGCTCATCAAAGTGCTGATGAGATAAGAATGGACGATGTTCCTGGTACTGTTACCTACCTTGTTCTGATAGACGAAGCTGGGGATGTTTACCGAGATGCTTTAGGTGCGATCACTCAAGTCGACAATGCGCTTAATGATTATCGCTCGAATAAGAACGAGTTTGCTCAAGCCATCGCACAAGCGAAACGTCTAGAGAACCGAGGATCAGAAGATCACCGTCGTGTTCAGCGAATCGAAGAGCTAATGGGACGCTTCACTCAAGAGTTTGAATCGAAACTTGTACCTAAGATTAGCGATGAGTCTGCGCTGTTATCGAATATCCAGCAGCTTCGTTCTTTGTATGAGGTGACCCTAATCCCAGTTGAAAACTTACTGGATCAAGCATCGGCAAGTGAGCGTGCGGATACAGAGCAATCGCTGCTTGTATTGACCGATTCGTTTACCACGATTGAACGTACCATTATGGTGTTATCTGCGATTGCGATTGTCTTTGGCTGTGTGATTGCCTATATATTGTCTAGCTCTATCACCAACCGTCTGACTCGTGTTGAACAAGTGGCGCGACGTGTGGCAAATGGTGATCTAACGGCTGGGGATATCGTTGATGATTCCGGAGATGAACTGGCTGACTTAGCTCAGTCGATTAACCAGATGCAGAAATCATTGGTGGACCTATTAGGTTCTATCTCTTCTGTGACCAACCAAGTTCAATCGGTTACCGGCGAACTGTCGTCGATTAGTCACGACATCGTTTCTGGTGCATCGGCACAAGCGGATAAAGCGAATCTGATTGCAACAGCAGCGGAAGAGCTAAGCCTTACGATCTCTGAAGTGGCTCAGCAGGGCACCTCTACTTATGAAGAAGCTCGACGTTCTGAGTCTTCAGCAGAAGATGGCCGTAATGTGATTGTAGAGATGGTGGCAAGCATTCAACAGGTTTCTGCTCAAATGAGTGACATGTCGGTACAGATGAATACGCTGGGTTCGCATGGTGAACAAATTGGCAGTGTAATTAAAGTGATCGAAGACATTGCAGAGCAAACCAACCTGTTGGCTTTGAATGCGGCGATTGAAGCGGCGCGAGCTGGTGAGTTTGGCAGAGGCTTTGCTGTGGTAGCTGACGAAGTACGAGCGTTGGCTGAAAGAACCACTAAAGCAACACAAGAAGTGTCTGGCATCATCCAATCGATTCAGTCTGGTACTCAAGAAGCCGTGACTTACACTCAAGACAACTGTCGTTTAGTTGAAATTGGTGTAGAGCAAAGTACAGGGGCGGTATCGGCTCTAGAAGCGATTGTTAGCGGTGCTGGCAATGTACAAAGCATGGTTAATTCAATTGCGACTGCGGCAGAAGAACAGACAGCGGTGACTAAAGAGATTGCTGCAGATATTACGGCGATCAGTGATATCTCAGAGCAATCCTTGCAACTGGCGACTCGTAGCTCTGAAAATACGCTGGGCTTGAATGCCAAGGTTGCTGAGCTAGAAGCTTTGGTTGGTAAGTTCAAACTTGCTTAGTGCTTAGTGCTTAGTTCGTATTCAATAGGGACTAAAAACCTATTACCAAAAGCGGACAATTAAAAAGAAGCCCAATGATTCAATGTTTATTGAGTTAGTTGGGCTTTTTCGTAGCTGGAATCTGGGTTCAGACACGGTATACTCCACGCTCTACAATGGAGCTAGCCTTTACATGTTCGACATTCTTCTGAACCATTCAGATTTTTTACTCATTAATAAGCACCCTGGAGTCAGCGTCCACAAAGACGATGGTGACACTATGCTGCTGCAAGAAGTCGCTAATGCGCTCAATGAGCCGAAGTTATATCTCGTTCACCGCCTCGATAAAATGACCTCAGGTATTCTGCTGTTAGCAAAGAATGCCTCGGCTGCGAGTGAGCTTTCACAGCTGTTCGCAAAGCGTGAAGTAGAGAAGTACTACCTTGCCATTGGTTCGAAGAAGCCAAAGAAAAAGCAGGGATTGATCTCTGGTGATATGGAACGTTCACGACGTTCTAGCTGGAAGTTACTGACAAGTAAAGAAAACCCAGCGATTACCCAGTTTTTATCTGCAACGGCTGAACCCGGCGAGCGTCTACTTTTATGTAAACCCTATACGGGGCGCACTCACCAGATCCGTGTTGCAATGAAGTCGATTGGCTCAGCCATTGTTGGTGACCCTATTTATAATCCATCGAGTGAGGCTGATAGAGGTTATCTGCATGCCTTCGCGATTCGATTTACCTATCAATCACAAGCCTACGAATATGTCTGCGATCCAAGGAACCTCGATTCCTTAGGTGAGAAGTGGCATCAAGAGACCGTGTCTGCTGGTTTAGACAGTTGGCTTGAACCTTGGTCATTAACTTGGCCGAAGCTAAATACTAAGTGAGTGAAATAATGGAAGCATCAGCTTTACCTCTGTTTTTTAGTCATATTGAACAGCAACTTAATGAAGTGCCGAATGAACTACGCCGTATTTTTCACGGTCGTGGTAAGTTCTGGCCAGGCCTAGATCAATTGACATGTGATTGGGTTGATGGGCAGTTATTGGTCAACGTATTTAAAGAGGTGGATGACGAATTCTTATCATCTCTTAAAGCTGGATTGGTTGATTTGACTAATAAAGACATCTGGCAAGCAAAGCAGGGCACGAGTATTGTTCTGCAACACCGTTATGCCGATGGCGCGCCTTCAGAGGTTTTATGGGGCGAACTCAATGACTCACCCGTTGTGGTTGAGCACGGACTTAAGTATCAGTTAGACATTGGCCGTAATCAGAACTTTGGTTTGTTCCTAGATATGCGTAATGGGCGTCAGTGGGTACAAGATAATGCCAAGGGTAAGAATGTTCTTAATCTGTTCGCATACACTTGTGGTTTCTCTGTCGCGGCTATCGCTGGTGGCGCTCGTCAATGCATGAACGTGGATATGTCTCGCGGCTCGTTGAATAAAGGCCGTGATAACCACCGTCTGAATGAACACGACATGCGCTCGGTTAACTTCCTTGGCTACGATATCTTTAAGTCGTGGGGAAAAATTAAGAAAGGCGGCCCCTACGAGCTAGTTATCATCGATCCGCCTTCGTTTCAAAAAGGGAGCTTTGCACTCACTAAAGATTACAAAAAGATCTTACGTCGTTTGCCTGAGCTTCTAACAGAAGGTGGAGAAGTGATTGCTTGTGTCAACTCGCCGGCAGTATCACCAAATTTCCTGATTGAAACGGTGGCAGAAGAAGCGCCAAGCGTTGAGTTCATTGAGCGTTTAGACAACCCACCTGAGTTTGTCGATGTCGACCTAGATTCAAGCTTGAAGGTGCTGAGATTTAAAATCAAAGCCTCTGAAGACGCTTAATTTCAAACTCATTTGAAAACCATCGTCAATTCAAATAAAAATGCCGCTCATGATGAGCGGCGTTTTTATTTATAGGGACCGAAGCCGCAGATCGTCAAAAACTGACTAATCAGTTTGGTTCTTGAGTGTCTGGAACCCGAAATAAATACGCATAAATGTGGTCAGCCAACACGCCGCACCAAAGGTATAAGCAATAACCGCAAAGTGTTGCGGCCAAATACAAAAGGCAATGAAACACGCTATGGTCTCTGTGCCTTCGGTTAACCCAGACATGTAGTAGAGAGATTTATGTTTATAGACTGGATTTTCGATACCTCGCTTACCGGCCATTACAGCAAACGCTAAAAAGCTGCTGCCAGTGCCGATAAAAGAGAAGATCAAAAATGCACCGGCAATGGCGTTGTGCTCTGGGTTGGCAATCACAAAGCCAAAAGGAATTAGCGAATAGAAAAGGAAATCTAGACTGATATCGAGAAAACCGCCAGCATCACTGATGCCTTGGATTCGAGCCAATGCCCCATCAAGGCCGTCACACACTCTGTTGAATACAATAAACCCTAAAGCCCATTCGTATTGCTGAAATGCTAACGCTGGAAATGCTAAACACCCGATCAGAAAGCCAAATAGAGTGGTTTGATTAGCAGTGATACCGAATTGATTCAGTAACTTTGCGGATTGGTTCAATGGCCACTTAATGACCTTGATGGAGTACTTATCCAGCATTATGACTTCTCCATGGCCAAGACAGTACTTGCGCCCCTTGAGGTACATCTGCTTCGTCGTGCGTCACCATTAATGTCGGGATATTCGCTTTCGTCAATTGTTCAAACACCCAGTCACGAAATTGTGCTCTTAACTCTTGGTCTAGTTTACTGAACGGTTCGTCAAGCAAGGCTAGCTTAGGCTTTGCTAACAACATGCGAGTTAAGCTTATTCTTGCGCGTTGGCCACCAGATATTTGATCGGGGAATGACTCAGCTAAGTGAGTTAGCTCTATGTCTTTTAGTGCAGCCATCGCTTGCTGTTGACGAGCGGAACCCTTAACTGAATTAGGCAGAGAGAACGCCAGGTTCTCCCACACCTTGAGGTGAGGGAATAGCAAGTCATCTTGAAAAAGAATACCGACTTCACGTTGATGTGATGGCAAGTCGTCTAGCTGAATGTCGTTCAAAATAACGGTGCCAGAATATGAAAACTCATCATTAAGGTGACCCGCTACGGCGTCCAACAAAGTCGATTTTCCGCAGCCGCTCGGCCCCATCAAAGCCAATACTTGGCCTGATTCTAATGTTACGTTTAGCGCTGAGAACAGCGATACACCATCGTTTTTATGGATGGCGAGGTCGTTGAGGTGCAGACTCATTCGTTAGAAAACCCTTAAAAGTAAGACGGCGATATCTGAGTTGAAGTCGGCTGACCAATATCGCTAAAGAGAAAAAGAACAGAGGCAATAAGGCCTGCCAGATAGCATAAATTGCAGTTACTCTGCGGTCGAAACCACTGGTTAGGGCAACCGCTTCTGTGGTGATAGTACTAATGCGACCGGCACCAAGCATTAATGTCGGTAGATACTGGGCCAAACTCACACTGATCCCTACCGCCCAAGCGAAGGCGATAGCAGGCAGCAATATCGGTAGCTTAATGGAGTACCAACTTTGAAATGGCGATTTTCCTAGGCTCAGTGAGGCCTTTATCAGGTCGTCATTGAAGCTTTTCCAAGGGCCGTCTAAAGACAAATACACAAATGGGAAGGCGAAGAATACGTGTGCCCAAATTACCCAAAACTCATAGGCGTTGCTGCCTATGTATAGGGTGGTCACTTGCATGCCGAACAATACCGAGAGTTGAGGTATCAACATGGGAATCGCGATAATGAAGCCCGGAACTTGCCACTTGTATTTGATTCGGTATTCATGAGCAACTAGCGCGAGTAATAACGCAACGGAAGCGGCAATAAGCCCAATCCATAAGCTTTGCCCGACGGTGCTCATGATGCCATCCCACTCAAACTCCCAAAAACGCATGCTATAGCGACTTGGAAGTAAATCAGGGAAACGCCAACGTTGGGCAACACTCCAAATCCCCATTAGTGGAATGATCAGCAGTGACAATGTCGCAAGAACTGCGAAGATCGTTTTTCCTGGAAGGTTAATGCCTGTTCTGCCTGAATATTGCCAAGTTCTAAAGTACTTCAGAATTGCCCATTCGATTAAACGCGCTAAGGCGATGATCAACGAAGCTAAACCGAATAAAACGATGGCGCCAGCGGCAGCTCGTGGTAATAGATTAAGGTCTGGGTCGTTAAACCATTGCCATACCAAAACGGCAAAGGTCGGCGGGTTGGTTGGGCCAATGATCAGAGCAATATCGACAACCGACACACTGTAAGCAAGCACCGCCAACATTGGGAAACGAAGCTTGGTAAACCATTGTGGGAAAATACATTTCCACCAGATCTGAGCACGACTGTAACCCAGTGAAGCGCTCACCTTAGTGATGCGTTCTACATCGACTTGTTGAAGTATCGATATGCTCATCAGCAATAAGAAAGGGACTTCTTTGAGCGCTAACATGATGATGAGGCCGAACGCGTAAGGGTCTTTAACCAACAAAGCCAATTCAGAACTCGTAGCCGATTCACCAAGTAAGTGATACACGGCTCTGGCTCCAAGGCCTGTCGGGCTAAATAGAAAAGCAAAACCAATGGCGAAAGCAACATGCGGAATAGCAAGCATTGGCGATAGCGTTAACTCAATCTTTCTCCAAAACTTGTTTCCCCAAGATGCTTGAAGAATACAAAAAGTCAGGAAGCAGGCAATGTAGCTGCTGGCGATCGCTGAACCTAGGCTTAAGCCAATAGAGTGCCAAGCCCCTACCCATTGGAAGACTTGGTTAAAACCGTTGAGTGAGGGCTCCTCTAAATCCAGGGGCGGGATGAAACTAAGTGACGAGGCCACTACTCCCGCTACCCCAGGAATCGTCGGGATAATGCACACAGCTATAACAACCAAATATAGAGCGCGTAGCATGAAGTTTAGTTACCGTATCGCTTAAGCCACTCTTTCTCGAGCGCGTTTTGCCAGCTAGGGTGTGGTTCATCAATTGATTTAAATTGTTGGGTGTTTTTAGCGCTACCGGTTAAGTACTTGCTGCTCAACACTGAAGGATCGCCCCAAACATTAAGGTCGCCTTTACGCGATTGTGCTTCAGGGCTCAACAAGAAGTTGATGGTTACCTGAGCGCCAGCACTTGCATTAGCATTCCAAGGAATCGCAAGGAAGTGGATGTTAGATAGAGCCCCGCTTTCTAGTGCATAAGCCTTGGTGGTTTCCGCTAATCGGCCACTCGCTTGTGCTGAATACACAGAGTTTGGATTAAAGGTAATGGCCAAATCGAGCTGTCCATCATCCAAAAGTTGGATACTTTCAGATGTGCCTGCTGGGAATTGTTTGCCACCACGCCATGCCACTTTATGGAACTTGTCTAAGTAAGCCCACAGTGGTGCCGTAACTTCTTGGAAGTTGTCTTCTGAAACCGGCTGAGCCAGTGCTGGGTTGTTGTTTGTTAGCTCAATCAGTAGAGACTTGATGAAGCTAGTGCCGTGAAATTCTGGTGGGCGAGGGTAGCTTAAGCGGTTAGGGAAAGCTTGAGCGTAGCTCAACATCTCTGAGAAAGATTGTGGTGGATTGTGTAGCGTCTCTTGGTCATGGATGAACACAAGTTGTCCAACGCCCCATGGTGCTTCTAGGCCTTCTGTAGGCTCAGAGAAGTCGACATCAATCGGTAAAGATTTATCAACGTACTTCCAGTTTGGAAGTGATTCTGTGAATGGTCCAAACAACAGCGCGTTGTCTTTCATCGAACGGAAGTTCTCGCCATTGATCCAAACGATATCGACACTGCCTTCTGTGTTCTTGCCTGCTGCTTTTTCTGCGAGTAATCGAGTGGTGGTCTCTGCAATATCAGTTACTTTCACATGCTTTAAGGTGACACCGTAGTTACTTTGTAACTTCTTGCCTGCCCACTGTAGGTAACGATTGATCTCTTGGCTTCCGCCCCAAGCGTGAAAGTAGACAGTTTCTCCTTCTGCCTGCTGTTCAATTTGGTTCCAGCTATCGGTTGATGTTGCTTCATCAGCATAAATGGTTGCGCTGTATGCAACGGTTGCCATGATTACTAACGTACTTACTATCTTGTTCATAAACTTTTCCATTTGGTAGTGAACGGGCAAGAGCATTGTATTTTCGAACTCCCTAATAGTTATTCTATCTGTTTCTGAAATAATTTCTAATTCAATAGTAAATTCAATCAATTACTAGGAGCCCATGCCATCCTAGCAACAGACCGTTAAAGCCGTGAATTAATTGCACCTAAATGAGGTATTTCTGATATTTATTGGATGTCGGTACGAAAAGTGGTGTTTTGAATGTATTAGGCTATCGAGCAAGCAATAAAAAAGGAGCCATGAAGGCTCCTTTAATTAATATCTACTTTCAATGACGGATTAGTTTACCCAGTCACGAATTGTGTACGTTAGTGTGTGTACATCGTTTTTAAGTACTAGCGTATCGTTTGTTAGGGTTACGTCGCTCCACTCGCTTAGAGTCGCTGAAACCGATTGTTCGATTTCCATCGCAGAGCCGTGACACATTTTCATTGTCATACCCATTTGCTTGATACGGAATTGACCGTCTTTCAGCTCGCCTTGACCGAAGAAGTTGTTACAACCAGCCATACCGTTTGCCGTCATCTTTTCGCCGATCTCTAGACGAGGAGCTGCTTGATTTTCGCTTTTCTCAATGTCCTTGCCATCAATTTGCGCAAGTTCCCAATTATGGTGCTGTAGATCGGTTGGTGTTACTTGCATCGCGTTGTCACCTGTTGTTGTGCATGCTGCTAACATCATAGGTAAAGCGGCTACTGCTAGTAATTTTTTTGAACTAAACTTCATATTATAAGGCTCCAAAGGAAAGAACGAAGTTACCGAATAAGTGTAACTTGATGGGTTCAAAGTATAGTTTACAAAACACTATATGTGTCAGTATAAGGTCATAGTTTAGTATGGATTTAATCGGTCTGGCGACAAATTAATCGCTTATTTTTGAATTAGTAAGCTTAATTTCGATGTGTAAGGAGACAGGGTGGAGCAGTTAGAGTTTTTCCAAGTTCCAAGCCCTTGCGTTGGGGTTTGCTCAAGCGATGAAAAAGGCTATTGCCATGGCTGCATGCGCAAAAGAGAGGAACGTTTTAATTGGATGTCGATGACATCTGCGGAGCAGTTGCATGTCATAAAATTATGCCGTCATCGCTATAGAAGAAAAATAATGAAGCAAAACAACTTGGTTGGTAAGCCTGAAGAAGAAGAGGGAAACACAAGCCCCCAAAGAGATCTTTTCGGTTAAGCAATAACTATTGAGTTTTTATTTAACTCCGAGGTAACTATTACTTTACATAATGGTTGGGGTGTAATATTAAAGTAGGTACCTTTGTACCAGAAGGAGTGGTGTCGGTATGAATAAAAATGACGTGAAAATCAAAAAAAAACCAGTCAAAGCACTGGATAGAAAACCGATTGGGGCGAAAGATGACCCTGAAGGGAGTGCGCGTGATTGGCATTCGATGTCAGAAGAAGAACGAATGGAAATCCTTTCTCACCTTTCAGACATGCCTTTTCAATAACGTCACTGGTTCATCAGAGTCTTTCTCAATAGCCACATTTTCGCAAGCTAACAGTTTCTTAAACGAACGTCTTTTTAAACAAACATGTGATTCGCTTTCGTTACACCACGATGGTACGTACAAAATGTATCATCGGCCTCGGTGGTTTTACTATGAATCTTAATGTTGGTTATGACTTCGACAGCCCCTGCATCGTAACAAGCTTGCTCAGCCTTTTTAACGATATCGAGTAATTGGTTGAGCTCACCTTTCATTGTGGTTTCCATCGCACCAATTTGAAAAGGAACATCGGCTGCTTTCACTACTTCAATCGCTTTATCAACCACTTCGAAATTGTTGCCTTCTTTAACGCGAGGGATCACTTGGAAGGCAACCATCACTTCTTTTTCTCTTTTTAACTCAGACACTTTCTGCTTACTCAATGAAGGGAAACTGTTGCAGATAATAGGTTAATGCGGAGATAAATTCTACAGCGGTTATGCTGGCTTATTCGCTTATAGTCTACTTGTTACCCCAGTGGTCGCTAACCCAACCGCCTATGTGCTCATCGAAATGACTGCCACTGAACCTGTGGTTGCGTTCAACTGAACAGTCACTCTCGTCTTTGTTATCTATTAGGGTTTGTATGTAGTTTGCCATCGGGTCATTGGAACACTGACGATCGCGGCGAGTTGCCACTTCCTTAATCAGTTGCAATCGATATGTAGAGCTAGCACGTTTCATTTCAATGACCTCCTGTTTTAGACACTAATAGAAAAATCTAGTTGCCAGATATAGGGGCGTCAACGTGATCAGAAAGTATTTTTTTTGAGCAACCAAGAATCAATACGTTGGCATCATAATTCACAAAAGTGTCATTTAACTTGGCGAGATTAAGCGGTCTTTTTTAGGTTTAGGTGGCCGTTTTTCTTTGAATAAAAAAGCCCAGTTAATACTGGGCTAATCGATTTGTTGTGGTTATTTTGAAGAATTTGGCTTGCTCTTAAATTGCTTAACACTCTTCTTTTTTGCCGTTCTGCGATTGGCCATTTTGTCCTTTGGTGGACGTTTTCTTGCTGTCGCTTCAGATGCGGGTTTATCCGTTACCGGAAAACCTTCTAATGACTGCAACAGAAGTGCTTTGTTGGTGAGAGTACGGATGGCGTCTAAATGCTCAGTTTCACCGTGGCTCACTAGGGAAATTGCGAATCCAGTGCTTCCTGCTCTGGCTGTGCGCCCGACACGGTGTACGTAAGTCGCAGAGTGAGATGGCAAGTCAAAGTTAATCACGACGGGCAGTTGGTCTATATGTATGCCTCTAGCCATCACATCAGTCGCGATCAACACTCGTGTTTCGCCATTTTTGAAACTTTCTAATGCTTGCGTTCGTTCTTCTTGGCTTTTGTTGCCGTGTAAGGCACTTACGCTAATCTTTGCCTTATTCAGTCGCTTGGTTAGCGCATCAGCATTGTCTTTGGCGCTGATGAAAACCAACACCTGTGGCCATTGATGCTGGTTCAGTAACGCGATGAGCGCTTGAGGTTTGCTTCCCTTGTTCACTAGGTAGAGCGTTTCTTCAATGGCTGAAACGACACTGTTCTCTTGGTGCGTCGAGACCTTTACTGGATTAGTAAGAAGCGCCTCAGCCTGACTGACTAGCTCTTTTGGCAACGTAGCCGAAAACAGCAGTGTTTGATGTTTTTTAGGAAGAGCAGAAATAATGGTTTGAATATCCGGCCAAAACCCCATGTCGAGTAAACGGTCTGCTTCATCAAGAACCAAGGACTCGCATTGGGTTAGCGCTAGCTTGTTCTCTTGAATAATGGCAAGTAGGCGGCCAGGAGCTGCGATCACGAGTTGTGGCTTCTCTAACAATTGTTGTTGCTGATTATCGAGATCAACTCCACCAGTCAGTGTCACCGTTTTGATATCAAGTGCGGTAGCGATGGGTTCTAGAGCTTTGGCTACTTGAGAGGCAAGCTCACGGGTTGGAACAATGATGACCGCTTGCAGTTCGTGAATTGCAGCATTGATGTTGTTTAACAGAGGTAAGCCAAACGCCAATGTTTTCCCGCTGCCTGTTTGGGCTAAGGCGAGAACGTCTTTGCCCGAAACAATATGGGGAATAGCCGATTGCTGCACCTCTGTAGGAATCTGGAGTTGGGTGGGGATCGCAGCAATAGTTTGAGCGTTTAGGGTTAGGCTATCAAATGACATAAATGAACCAAGTATCAAAAGGGAAGTGGAGTCTAACAGGGCTATAAATGTTAGAGAATGAGTTTTGTCGCGTTACAGGATGAACGGTTGAATTATACACGTTCATTTTATGCGTTATCCATACAAGCGAACTGAGCATAAGCTAATTAAGCGTTTGATATATTGTAATGGGGTGGAATGGACGTACAATACCCGCCCTAAAACGATCAAGAATGATTAGGAAGCGATAAGGAAATGAGAGCGAAATGAGTTGGGAAAGTATCTGGCTGTTTATTGTCATCGTGTTTTTTATTGCCATTATTCCAGGCCCAAATGCTTTGTTGGTATTGAGTACGGCTTTAACCCAAAGAAAGCTGTTTGCGTTTATTAACGTGTTGGGTGTGTCATGCGGTTTCTTTTTTCATGCGTTTGTTTCTGCGAATGGCATGAGCTTACTGTTATCTCAGACCCCGATGGCGTTTGAAGCCCTTAAGTGGCTGGGCGTCTTGTACTTAGTCTGGCTTGGTTATAATCACTTTCGAGCGGCACTGCGAGCTCAAGAGGGCGTGCTTGCTGTGGTGAGTGCATCGGGTAGTAAGCTTTATCATCAGTTTGTGAAAGGGTTATTGACCAACTTACTTAACCCTAAAATTGTCTTGTTCTACCTTTCTATATTCCCTCAGTTTGTTTCTACGAACAACATTGTATCCGACAGCTTAATGCTGGGCGCGATACAGGCAATAGTGGTTGCTACATGGTTTTTAGTTGTTATTTTGATGGCTGATACCTTTAAGAGGTTATTAACTCAAAAGCGCACTTCTCAATGGATGAACATTGTGTGCGGGTTGTTGTTTGTGGGCTTCAGTATTCAATTGGCGTTGTTTCAGCTTTAGGGTTCATTGCTAACAATCGAACTCCTAGCATATACGACACATATCTCACTTTTTACTGAATGCTCAACAATCCTTGTTTCTCTGCATAAATCTCTAAAGCAATAGCTCGTAAAGTCGATATAATAATCAGATATCAATTTGGTGAATATGTTCGTCGACACCCAATTGAAGCTAAAAGCTATTGATTGACTGAATAAACAGAGACAGGGAGTCACAGATGAGTGAAGAGTCATTCACCCAGAAACGCAAATATTACCGCTTGAAGTACCCAAAAAAGGCACGTCCAGTGATGCGAATTAAGGATGAGCTTTTTCATGTTAGTGAAGTGTCTGAAAAAGGTGTGCGCTTGATGATGCGTAACATCATTCCTGTTTATCGAGGTTTTTCGATGGCGGGTAGTTTAAGACTGCATGATAACAACACTATTGATATTAGTGGTGCTGTGTTGCGACAAGAAGGTGATGAAGTGATTGTTCAGTTGTTACAAGGACCAAGCTTCAAAGATATGGTGTCAGAACAAAGACACATTAGGCAAAGATACCCTGTGTTTTTTGCTAGCCTCAGAGTGGCATAGAAGGCTTTTAAAGTTAGATGCCTTAAAGCTTAATTCACTCATTCAAAGCCGACATTAAAAAGCCCAGCACTTTCACAAGTGCTGGGCTTTGCTATGTATGTAAGCAAACTAACTATACGGACAAACTAAGGAGCTTAGTTCGTCTTATGGTTCGTTTATAGCTCGTCTACTGTTGCCCAAACCGCTGCTAGCATGTCGTGACCAAATGCAACGCTGCGCTCCGGAGACCAGCCGTACAGTTCGTCAGCGTGGCTGATGTGATCTTTGAATGGCATCTCTACGGTGTAAGCCAAACATTTGAACTGCTCACCGATCCAGTTTGTGCCGACCGTCATATTCGCTTTACCCGGCTCGTCTTTATCGTAACCAAATTCATCTTGGAACTCAGGTGTGATAGTCAGAAGCGCTTGCTTGAAGTGATTCTCTAGTTTTGCGATGCGCTCGTTGTATGAAGGTGTGCCTTCGCTACCCGCTACAAAGTTGTATGGAATTGCTTCGTCGCCGTGAATATCGAGACACATATCAACGCCCGTTTCTAGCATGCGCTCACGTACAAGGAACACCTCTGGGCTGCGTTCCATAGACGGTGATTGCCACTCGCGGTTCAGGTTCACGCCAATCGCGTTGGTGCGCAGGTGACCACGAATACTGCCATCTGGGTTCATGTTTGGTACAACGCGGAATACAACGCTGTCTAACAGTGAACGGCCTACTGTATTTGTCTCATCGAGCAGACGTTGAAGCAAACCTTCGATTAGCCATTCAGCCATGGTCTCGCCAGGGTGTTGGCGACCAATAACCCAAATGTTTTTCTTCTCTTCACTTGGCTCACCAATAGTTAGCAAAGTGATGTCGTTGTTGTCTAGCGTGTGGCCCAGTGTTTCAAGCTTACATGCAGGATGCGTCTGTGCGCTGTGCAGAAGATCTTGATGACGATCGTATGAGTACGGCGCGAAGTACGCGAAGTACATTGAATCGTGCTCTGGAATGATGTCGAAACTTAGTGTGTCGCCATCGAACTGAGATGGAATACGGAACCACTCTTCACGGTCATAAGATGCAACCACATCGTAATCTTTCCAGCCTTCAGGGTAAGCAGACGTTGCCAATTGACCGATTTCGAAGTGGTGTGCCTGTTGAGCATCACTTTCTAAGCGGAAGTGGAACCACTGAGAGATTTCAGTCTGGTGGTCTGCTGGGATAGTCAGTTGAATGTTATGTGGTGAATCTGCTGAAACGACGTGAATGTTGCCGCTTTCGAAGTTGCTGAAAATTTTCATTGTAGTTTTTATCTCGTAGTTGAGTTGCCGTAAGACTAGCACACTTTTTTTCGAGCAAACCACTAACTAAATCGTAATGAGATGTTATTTCAGCTATCTATTTTTAGCTGCCTACTTTAAGCCGTCAGCTTTTTAACTGTCTGCTTTGAGCTATCGACGCTGGCAAGTCGTGCAGCCACGACAGGCTGATCGTGTGTAGCGATCCAGCTTACTGCGTTGCACCTTACAGTACGCGTTTTTCAGCGCTCTTCGTCCAGAAAACCAATCATCAGGTTTCGAAAGAATCAGATAACCATTAAAGCGCTTCACCAGCTCGACTCTGTTCTGGTCGATGAACTTGCTATCAAACCCAATTTCGAAGTAATCAAGCGCTTGTTCAATCGAAGTGAAACTCGCTACTTTTTGTTGGAATTCTGTTTGGCTCATGGGGAGTTAGTCTCTGAACTGGTGGCAACTATTGTACCGAGTCTACGACTTGCTTTATTGACTTTAGTTATGACTTATCCAGATTTTAGTCGTGGGCTTTTTCAACTTGAAATGATCTATTTAACTCTTTGAGGCTTTTATAGATAAAACATCAATAAGCTGTGAAAGAAAGAATCATGAATCGGATAAACTCAAAGAAGTTACTTCGCAGTAAATGGACCGCGGTTAGCCCAGTCAAGAAGGAGAAACACTTCATGATTACTGAGGTTGAATTCGAAGAAGGGGAGGTGATTCGTTGCGTAATAGAAGCGGTGATAACCAAACGAGAGGAAGCCATCAATTAGCGGGACTTGACCAACAAAGATCATTGGCTTCCTGGTTGGAAATAAAGAAGTGAAGTGAGGGTAAGGTAAGACAACCCTATCAGTCCTAACTGGCTGAAGCTGTGCGTAATTGCCAGTACTTGAGTCCTTCTAACACACCCTCAGCGTGTGTTGCTCTGCTGGTGTAAACATTATCTCTATCGGACAGGTGCGCGACCTCAGGGTAATGGTTAGCCACCAAGATCGAGTTTACGCCCTCTATCGTCAGCATAGAGGTGTCGTTAGCGGAATCACCCGCAACGCACACTTCCTCAACGCTCAAATCATGTTGTTTGAGTAGATGATGAATCGCAGTCGCCTTGTTGACACCCTTCGGTGTGATGTCCAAATACCAGTCGTGAGAGTAGGTGAGGTGTACATCCAATCCGTGCGACTCCAAACTTGATTCGATCAACTCGTGTTGAGACTCAGACAGTTTTCCTTCAAAGGTGATTTTGTAGTCGCCTTGATGATTTTCGAAGCGTTCGCCCATAAAGTCGAGCGGTGCGAGTGCTGACTCTACCTTTGATTTGTTCCACGACGCTTCTAATCGGTTATGCCAAATATGATCGGGATTTTGGGAGTGGTCGTGGTGAATTCTCGTGCCCACGTCGCTAATAATACTGTGTGGTTTAGGGTAGTTATCCGATGCTAAGCCCACTCGAATAGAGGGTAGGGTTCTTCCCGTCGCAATGATAAATCGGATATCGGATTGCTCAGTTAAGTAGTCAAACAACTGGTTAACCCCATGAGATGAACCTCCATCCAGTGTCCCATCAAAGTCACATACCAACATTTTTATCATTCGAATTCCCTGTTCTTTTCTCTAATCATTGCGGAAAGAATATCCATTTCTTCTATAAAGAATGGCTCAGCAATGAGCACTCTACAAGTTGTCTTTTGGCTTAGGTAATCGACATTCAATAGTTTGCAGCAAGCGTCACAGTCGGCGTCATATTGTGGATATTAAAGATAATTCTATCAATCTTAACTGTGTCTAATGAGTTCTATTTTACTGATGGTTTCTACTTTATTTCGGTGATTCTTCGTCCTCTCTATTCGTTTTGATTTGTAACTTTGAATGCCTCTTTTCATCGTTGGTTTTATGCTGCTCCTTCGTGTTGTACAGACAACGGCCGCACGGGTACTTGACCCTCATAACGGAGCTAATCTCCAGTTTTGAAGTGACGCCAGAATTGCTGTCAAATAGTTTGTATTCGAATTATTTGTACACGAACCATTTGTGCGTATTCTTGGTCTATTTAGCCTATTAATTGTTCTGATGTGAAATAAATATTCAATAATCTATCAGTAAGTAATACATAATATTGCAGATGTTGCTTGTGGTTTAAATTCCTTTGTTATCAATATTTTGCTCTAATTGTGTTTGATATTTAACCTTTGTTTTGGTTGGGGGTTTGACGGTTTCGTCCCATGTTTACAGAACGCAGCCCCTTGATTTACACGACTCAATTGCTTAGAGTGCTAATCGTTTTTCGGGTTTAAATAACCATTTTAAAGTTTAAACAACCGTTTTTAAGTTTAAATAACTATTAGTTTAAATAACTAAGAAAGGATTAGATTACATGGATCCCATACTGGAAGTTAAGGGACTGTACAAGGTGTTTGGTGAAGACACCGACCGTGCTTTTACTATGATTAATGAAGGCGCGAACAAAGATAAAGTTTTCGAAGAAACAGGGTTAACGATCGGCGTTAACGATGTTTCTCTTAGTATTCAAGAAGGCGAGATTTTCGTAATAATGGGACTGTCAGGATCTGGCAAATCAACCCTAGTACGCCTTCTTAACCGCTTGATTGAACCTACCCAAGGTAATGTGCTTCTTCGAGGCAAAGACATTGCCCACATCTCAGAAGATGAACTCCGCGAAGTCCGCCGCAACAACATATCTATGGTTTTCCAAAATTTCGCATTGATGCCTCACATGACAGTGATTGAAAACGCCGCGTTTGGTCTTGAACTAGCGGGTGTTGAAGTAGATAAGCGAAAACAGTCAGCATTTGAAGCGTTAGAGCGAGTAGGCCTTGGGCCGTATTCAGAATCTTACCCAGATGAATTGTCTGGTGGTATGAAGCAGCGTGTTGGTTTGGCTCGTGCTCTAGCATGTGACCCCGATATTCTGTTAATGGACGAAGCATTTTCTGCGCTCGATCCGTTGATTCGTACTGAAATGCAAGACGAGCTAATTCGACTTCAAAATGACGATAAGCGAACAATCGTATTCATTTCGCATGATTTGGATGAAGCGATGCGTATCGGTGATCGAATTGCAATTATGCAAAATGGCGAAGTGGTTCAAGTGGGTACTCCTGACGAGATCTTGAATAGCCCAGCGAACGACTACGTTGAAGCCTTTTTCCGCGGCGTGAATGTAGCAAGTGTTCTTACTGTGAAAGACATTGCACGCAAGAAGCCTGCCGCGGTATTTAAGAAATCAGAGCACGACGGCCCAGCGTCCGCTCTACAAATCTTGATGGATAACGACCGTGAATACGGCATCGTTGTTGAGAAGAGCAGTCACTACTCAGGCATTGTGTCTATTGAGTCCCTTCGTAAAGCCCATAAAGAGAACCAATCATTAGTTAGCGCGCAGCTAGATGATGGCTTAACTCTCAATCCAGATTTACCAATTAATGATGTACTTGGCCTTGTGGGTGGCGTGCCTTATTCCGTTCCTGTTGTGGACGATAAAGGCAATTACTTCGGCGTTGTGACGAAATCACGACTGCTACAAACATTGGATAAGGGATAGATCATGTCGTCGGAACAAACAAATAATGACCCATGGTCGCAATCTACTAACTCAGAAACAGCAGCTCAGCCATCAAGTGATCCTTGGGGCCAAGCCGCTGACACCTCACCATCTGCAGATTGGTTAAGTAGCGAAACGGTCGAAGTCACTCCTTTTGATCCGCTTAACCCTTTTACTGAAGCTGTATTGCCAGTAGATACTTGGGTTGAGTCTGGGCTGAATTGGTTGGTTGAACACGGACGCCCCCTGTTTCAGGCGATACGTGTGCCTATCGATTTCATCCTAAGTTCATTTGAAACGGCTTTGGTGTCTACGCCAGCTCCGTTCATGTTGATCATCTTGTTTCTAGTTGCATGGCAGTTTTCAAATCTGAAGCTTGGTGTCGCTACTGCAGTTTCTTTGACTTTCATTGGCTTGATTGGCGCTTGGTCTGAAGCGATGACCACACTTTCATTGGTTATGACGTCGGTCTTCTTCTGCCTGTTGATTGGTTTACCCATGGGGATATGGCTCGCCCGCAGCAATACCGCGGCCAAATTCGTACGCCCAATTCTCGACGCTATGCAAACGACGCCGGCCTTCGTTTATCTCGTACCCATTGTAATGTTGTTTGGTATCGGTAACGTTCCGGGTGTCGTGGTAACCATCATATTCGCACTGCCACCAGTGGTACGTTTAACCATCTTGGGTATTCAGCAGGTGCCGGAAGAATTGATCGAAGCGGGTCACTCATTCGGCGCAAGCAAAAAGCAGATGCTATATCGAATTCAACTGCCATTGGCATTACCAACCATCATGGCGGGCGTAAACCAAACACTAATGTTGTCGCTGTCAATGGTGGTTATCGCATCAATGATCGCGGTAGGTGGTTTAGGTCAAATGGTACTGAGAGGTATCGGCCGTCTAGATATGGGACTGGCCGCTGTTGGTGGCCTAGGCATTGTTATTTTGGCAATCCTACTTGACCGCATTACCCAAGTTCTCGGGGCAAATGCAGGCAATACAAAATTACGCTGGTACCACATGGGACCTGTTTCCCTTGTGCTAAAAGCTTTAAATCGCGGTAAACAATCAGAACTACAACTAAGGAAAAACACCAATGAATAATTCATGGAAGAGCAAACTAGCCGTTAGCATCGTTTCGACACTGGCTGTATCAACGAACGTGTGGGCAGCAAGCTTGCCAGGTGAAGGTGTATCAGTTCAGCCTGTTCAATCTTCAGTTGCTGAGGAAACGTTCCAAACACTGATTGTTAACCGTGCTTTAGAAGAGCTTGGCTACGATGTGAAATCAACGCAAGAAGTGGACTACAACGTAGCTTACACCTCAATTGCAAAAGGTGATGCAACGTTCCTAACCGTAGGTTGGTTCCCACTTCATGCTGAAAAGTACACAATGGCGGGTGGCGATGACAAATTCTACCGCGAAGGTCAGTATGTTAGTGGTGCTGCTCAAGGTTACCTTATTGATAAGAAAACGGCAGAAAAGTACAACATCACTAATATTGGTCAGTTAACCGATCCAAAAATCGCGAAGCTGTTTGATGCAGACGGTGATGGCAAAGCAGACCTAACAGGCTGTAACCCAGGTTGGGGCTGTGAAATGGTTATCGAACACCAACTTTCAGCATTTAAACTGGACGATACGGTAACTCACAACCAAGGTAACTATGCGGCTATCATTGCCGACACAATTTCACGTTACCAGAAGGGTGAATCAATCCTTTACTACACGTGGACACCATACTGGGTGAGTGGCGTATTGGTTCCTAATGAAGACGTAGTATGGCTAGAAGTTCCATTCTCTTCACTACCGGGTGAGCGTGCGAATGTTGATACTACTTTGTCTAATGGTAAGAACTACGGCTTCCAAATGAACTCAATGCGTATTATCGCGAATAAAGAGTTTGCTAAGAACAACCCATCAGCGGCTAAGCTTTTCGAAATTATCAAACTTAACATCAATGATGTAAGTGCTCAGAACATGATGATGAGCAAAGGTAAAAACAGCTCTGCTGATATTGAAGCGCACGTAAACGGTTGGATTAAAGCGAACCAAAATACGTTTGATGCTTGGATTGCTGAAGCAAAGCAAGCTTCACTATAACGGTTACTCATACTTGCTCTAGCTCGCCTAACACTTTGACTGGATACTATTAACGAGTTTAGTGATTGTGTAGATTTACTGAGTCGCTTTCGAATGAAGTGAAAAGACAGCAAGAATGATGATTAAAAAAGCCAGCAGTCCATTTGGATTGCTGGCTTTTTGTTTTCTGCTTCTATTCTTGAGCTTCTAGCTTCTAGCTTCTAGCTTTTAGTTATAGCTCTAGCGTTCGCCTTGAACTTCGAAGTCGTCACTTACTAGACGAGCGCTGCCATCGGCTTCCAGTGCCCAGTGTTCGCGATGCACAACACCAAACGCTTTGTTCATTGTCCAACTAGCGGTAAGGATGTAGCCGCCTTCTGGGTGCTCTTCCCACTTCACATCAGTGTAATCAACGTCTTTAAAGCCTTGGTCGATGATGTTTTGCCAAAAAGCTTGAATTGCTTCACGACCTTCAAAGGTACCAAATGGACGAGCTTCCATCACACATGGCTCAGAGTACTGATCCGCACAACCTTTTGCATCTTGGCTGTTGAATGCTTTTTGCCACGCGTTAATGCCTTGCTTACATGCTTCTAATACTTGGTTGTTTAACATTGCTTTTCTCCATAGCAGTCTTCTTTCAAACACTGTGTCTTTGATTTGGGTGTCTCGATAAGTTGGATTTAGTTTAGTCTTGGAAATTGATTTGAAAAACAGAGATAATAGAATTCAATGTTAAGTAAAAGCGAACAATGAAATGAATCGATTGAGACAGATGTCAGTATTTGCCCATATTGTTGAAGAAGGCTCTGTTTCTAGAGCTGCGGACAAACTTGATCTTTCTAAATCTGTGGTTAGCCAACACCTCAAAGCATTAGAAAAAGAGTTGGACGTTTGTTTGCTAAAAAGAACGACTCGTCGACAAAGCCTGACTGAAATGGGGGAGCGGTTCTATATAAAATGTAAAGATCTTAACCTGATTGCCGAAAGTGCGTGGGATTTAGCTCAGGATTTTCAATTGGATCCACAAGGGCGAATTAGAATAACAGCACCTCATGCACTCATGGATAGTTTGGTTGCCCCTGTGGTCGCCGAGCTAATGCAGAAATATCCTCGCTTAAAACCTGAATTAATCAGTGATGACCGACACCTCGATTTCATGGAGCATGACATTGACCTAGCGGTAAGAGTTGGGCGCTCAAAAGACAGTAATTTGAAACAGAAACGGTTGGGATCTTTTAGAGATGTATTGTGTGGAACGCGCGATATGAAGCTGAAAGATATACAAGACCAAGCGTATATTGGTAACTCATGGCAGGGAAAGCGAATTAGCCATGAATTTAGTAATCCGGCTGGAGAGTCTTTCGTTTTTGCTAAAGAGGTTAACTGTTCAACTAACTCATTTCACTCTTGCCTTTCTATGATCAGATCTGGCGCTGGTGTTGGTGTTATTCCCGATTTCTATTTAACGCAGCTAATACCAGATGTGATCAATCTGATCCCTGACATGGATCTTCCAATGAACACTATTTATGCGCTAAATCCATTTCTAACCAATACACCGATAGCTGTCACTCACTGCATTGCAGCGTTACAAGCAAAGTTAAACCTAGTGGATAGCTAAAGGTAACCTAATTATTATTCGCTTTGCCTTTGTGGGCTTCGACCTGCTTCAACAAGTCGTTATGAATGCAATAAACTTATCTAATAATCGAGGATCAAATTGCCCTTGCTGCCTTTCTTTAAACAAAGTCCGTAGCGCTTTCTCGGCTGATATCCCCCCACGGTAAGACCGCTTTGAAGTCATGGCATCCCAAGTATCTACTATTGCAATGATTTGTGCTTCAAACGGGATCTCGTCGCCTTTTAGCCGAAGAGGATAGCCATTCCCATCCCATCTCTCGTGATGTAGAGAGCCCACTATTGAGGCGTATTTAAGGTGCGTTTTTTGTTGGCTCATAAAGTAAGAGCATTGAACATGTTGCCTCATCACTTGACGCTCTAATGGCGTGAGCTTACCTGATTTGTGCAGTATGTCGGTGGGTGTCTTTAACTTGCCTAGGTCGTGAACTAACGCAGCATCGAAAATGAGCTCTAATGATTTTGGGATTAATCCTAGGTGTTTTGCAAAACGATAGGACAATAAACTCACTCTAATAGTGTGCTCATAAGTTTCTCTAGAGTATTTAATCATCGGTTGTAAAAGGGCTAATGCTTCGAAGGAAAACGTATGCTTAAAAGCCAATGTATAGACATTTTCATTTTCGGTGTTGTACATGTTCTGCGACTCATAGTGGTGAAAGAGTTCACAGTATGATTAGGCCTTACAAGGGAGTGAACTAAATGAGATTGAATGTTCATTAAAGAGTCTATATCTCATTTCATACTTCATTTAGAAAGATTTATAATTTTGAAATTCGATAAATTGAAAATTAATTTTCAATTTATTCAACCATTTAACTTTTAATAAGTAATCACAGCTATTTAATGGAGTGTAAGTAAGACAGAGTTCACAATACCACTCTACTTCATTGACCAGAGTGCTTTTAATGGACCTATTCAACAGTGATTTGTTGAAACGGAATTCAACACTAAATGTGTTTACTGCCGTCAGTTTGTCGGTATTGCTTGCGGGCTGTGGTAGTGAATCTAACTCCGGCGGAGAGCAAGGTCTTGTGGTATCGCCTACAGAATCAGCCTCTATTGCAGCCCAAAATATTCAGGATAAAACGCTGATAGAGCGAGATCTCGATATAGATCTTACTGAGTATGTGCATACATCGAATAATAACGATTTTTTAGTGACTCAAGTACGCTCTATTGCGGGTGATGCTTGTAGAGTCCAAGCTATCACACAGGTTGGCTTTAGTGTGTCCTCTTCTGATGTTAATGATTGCCTTTTTGAGTATGACGTAGAGATTGAAAGTGGTATTGCAAGTGCCACCTCTTATGCTCGTGTTGCTATCGGAGAGAATTACGCATCAACGACTTTACCCCGTATTACAGCATCAACTATCGAATCACAGGTCGTTGTTGTAAACCTTCAGTATGAATTGGGTGCTTCATTACCAACTGAAGATTTTCAGCTACAAGATAGTCTCGTCATCATTGGGTCGGGTACAGCTCGAGTTTCAGGATTACACCAAATAGAGTTCACACCGACAGCTAAAGGTCAGACTGAAGTGTATTACAGCTATCAAAATGGTGAGTCCATTCAACAAGGCTCACTTTCGATAGCAACGTCAGAAAGTACCTATAATACAGCTCCGGAGGTCTCCGATTTTGCGTATGACCATTTAGCGCTTTTAGGTGAAAGTGTTGTGGTTGATGTTAAGCCATATGTCTCAGATGTGGACGGCGACGAGGTTCAACTTATTGGCGTACAGGACTTTAATTCCACAACATCTCTTTTTGATGCATCGAGTTTAACCAATACCCAATTTGAATTTTCTTCAATGGCACCCGGACCTCACGATGTGGCATACACAGTAAGCGACCACATGGGGGGCTACACGACGGGAGTGGCTCGAATAGAAGTGGAACCAGATTTCTCTTTAATTCAAGATTGGGAAGATATCGTCACTCATGATCCTGTGATCAGCTCAGACATCCGCTTTTTCGCACCAATGACAAAAGTCTATGCCGACTACGTCAATGCCTCTTATACCGGAACGTTTGTAGAAGACGGAACACAAGGTTTGAAAGACGCTGAAATTGTTACTCAAACACTAAGTCAAGCTCGCCAGTACTGTAAAACACGAGGTGGCCGTTTGCCTCTACAGCGTGAACTTGAAACGCTAGTTGCCAACGAAATCAGTGCCTTCACCAACCACAATTGGCCAACAAGTAAGAAGTATTGGACTGCTGATAAAGCGACGGAAAGTAATGGAATAACGGTCAACTTAAATGATGGAGTTGTTGGGGATGGTGACAGTAGTGGTGTGAGGTACACGACTTGTGTTGACTTGAGTAACCCGCTGGTAAAGGATTTTTCAACAATATTCATCGAGAAGGGACGAGTATCAAATCGGTATGAATACCAGATTCTTGTGTACGATCCTGACGGGGATGTTGCGCCGTTCGCCGACATTCGACTTGAGTCGATGAATGAACGAGGTGTGTTTTTCAATCGAGAATCAACGACAACGGCCACTGTAGACGAAATCGGCTTACTAGAAGAGGCCTATTTTGACATCTCGTTTAGTGAGGAAGTCATTACGGCTTATGTAAGTTCACAAGATAACTTATATCCTTTCGTGCCTACTGATCATGCTGTGGTAATTGACGTGACGGATCCTTCGCAATGGAGCAGTGATGAATACTGGAACCGTCCCGTGTATTTGGCCGATATCAACGGTCTAATGATGATGCCGAATGTAAATCAGAGCAAATTATTTCATATATACAAACAGCCGTTTATTGGCGATAACTTTGTTATACGCTTTCGAGTTCAAAGTGATAGCAATGCTACAAAGGGTGAGTTTGCAGTCATGATTCATCAGTTAGGAGCTGATCAATCAACATGGGAAGACGATGGAACCATGAAGACAGGAAAGACAAGGCCGTACCCTGAAGATGAACCAACGGCCTTTGGATTGAACGTGAATTTGTATGGTTCGATGCCCGTGTCATTGTTCGAAGGAGGTCAAGTATCAAGTTCTCAGTATATGAACCTACGAGCATCCGATCGTTTCTATTGGTTCGATAAACGTGGTGAAAGAGTTTACGTCTATACGTCGACCACGGATCAGAGACCAGCGCAAGAGTCTGGTTACTTTGATATAACAAGTAATGTCGCTCTATCAGATCCATATTGGCTTTCTATAGGTGGGAAAAACGCAGATCCATCTAAGAACTACAGAATCACTGAATTAGATATGGCAGCGTATTAGGGCACGATAATGAAAACGAAACTAACACTTATATCATTGGTAGGTTGTCTTCTTGCAGCTTGTAATGGTGGTTCTCGTGATGAGAACTCGTCCTCTGGCTCTGTTGATGTGCTTTCGCCTAAAGCTATTAATATTGAAGTATTGCCAGTGCAATCTAAATCAATGGTAAATGAATCAACACGTATTGAAGTGAGCGCAGAAAGTGACATAGGCACTGACTTACATTTAGCTTCTGTGATTTCCGATAATTATGCGAGTAGCTGCCAAGTTATTTCTGTGGATGGTTTAGCTTTCACAACCTTGTCTGATCAAATTGGTGAATGCCAATATCAATATACCGTAGAGCCTTCTGATAGTGATGCTTACGTAGGACAAAAATCTTCAATGGCACGTGTATCTGTTTCAGAAACAGCTAGCGACAACACGTTATCAAACCTTTCAGAAACGACCCATGTAGAAAAAGTTGTCACTATAGATTTAAACGCAGAACTTGAACATCAATTAGATACATCGGTATTCCGCGTGTCTGAGGAAGTAACGATATTAGGTTCTGGCTCAGCAGAGAGTGACATTGTAAACAACACAGTTACTTTTATACCTGCTGAAGTTGGTGTAACACGGATTATGTATTCTATGAGTGATGGTACTTCAACCAAACTTGGAAATATCGATGTTGCTGTATCAGATGTGGGTAATACACCACCCGTAGCAAATAACTTTGTTCGTGAAGGTAAACTCGACAAAGGTATGATGACCGAAGTTGATCTTTCTGATTACGTTTCGGACGCAGAAGACAGCGTTTATTTGGACTCTGTACGAGCCTATAACGCAGATACGCACATTACATCATCTTCAGAGCTCACTTTTACGTTTCAGTCGTTGGAAGCTGGCCCACATGAGGTTGCTTATACAGTGACAGATGGTCGTGGTGGTTACGCTGTTGGGCAAGTTTATATTGAGGTTGAGCCGGATTTTAGCCTTGTTCAAGATTGGGATGATATTGTCGTTTATGATCCCTCTATTGGTACTGACCTTACATATACTGCCCCTGTGAGTAAGGCAATGGCTGATTATACCAACACTGAATACATTAATTATCAAATCCAAGATGGCGTTGATGGACCAGAAAGTGCCTCAGTCGTTGTGATGAATCTAAAGCAAGCGAATAATTATTGTTCATCTAGGGGAGGACGTTTGCCAATCAGTCGTGAATGGGAGTTGTTACTGGATAGTCATGGGAACCTTTTTCATTCACAAAATTGGCCAGCAGGGATGGAGTATTGGAGTGCCGACATGTTGTCAGCTAACACAGGTAGAAGCTTTCACGCTACGACTGGTTCTATAGGCGAGTTAGACAAAGAGTCTCAATCAGCTTTTGTAACTTGTGTGCTTTTAAATAGCGAAATGATCAACGACTTCAATACAGAGCTTGCACTTAACTACATAATTGATAATAAGCCTGATGTTGTTGGTGTAGTGGCTGATCCTGATGGTGATATTGCCCCTTATCAAGATGTCATGCTGCTTTCAGAAAATCAATATGGTGTTTTCTCAAACGGAGCAAGTGAGATTGAGCTAATTGCGAGCGTTTCTGGCGAGGTACAGGATAGATATGTCGACAATTCGTTCATCAATGAGGTTATCTCTGCATATACCAGCTCAAATTCGGTTGATAGTATTGTTTACAAAAGCGCTACGGTAAGTGACATTCGTATAGCCGATAAAACTGCCTTAGAATCTGCAATCAAAATTCCTGGTCATATCGTAGAGCTAAATGTGGTGAGCGTTAATCTAGAAGGAGAAGTATCTTCCGTTGACAATGACTTCGTGGAGTATAGTTCAAGTGATAATAGCATCGCTAAAATAGTGGAAGATACTGTACATATTTTAGCTGAGGGAGAAGTTACCATTATAGCCTCATATAAGGGACTGACAGACAGTTATACTCAAACGAGTGTAATACCTTTAACTGACATCTCTGGTGGCTGGGTTATGCAGGTTGGTGAAAAGCAAAATATTGATATTATATATTCAGTGGATGAAGGTAGTACATGGGAGGTTATGGGAGAGGGGCCTGTTGTCTCGACATCCAATTCATCTGTTATATCTATTGAGTATGACAGCGAGCAAGCTGTTGCAACGGGGCGTAAGGTCGGAACGTCAGTGTTATCGGCAGAGTTTAATTTCAATGGATTTTTATATAGTGCATTGGTCGAAGGAAGCGTTATTGCCGATGATTGGTGCTATAAAACTGCGGTTGCAGAGTCATCTGGTAACACAGTATGTATCGGGTATATTGAAGACGTTATCGATGGATCTATTGGGGAATTGGTAAATACCTATGGTCATCAATCCGGAAACCCCTATGTTTATGAGAGTAATTCGAGTTTATTCTGCCATGCTTTCGGCTCAAAACTAGATACTGGTGTAGTCGAAGATCTCTATACTATTAGCGGAACATTTGGTGTGATTGAAAACGTAAGCGCTTGGGTAACTTCATCAGGCCTATATGAGAGTGTCATGTATAATATTTATTTGACCTTAAAACCGAATACGGGCAGAGGACATGGGGTCCCTATTTGCGTACTATCAGGTGTTGATTAAATTATCATTGTTAATGAACTTGTTAGTTACAACGAGCGATTGAAAGGTTGCTGATGGTGTGATTGCATATATTACACACCTTGAAATACATGAGCGCTGATGCTAACACTATTGTATATGTGGGAGATAAATAGTAGCACTTAACCGCGGTTTTACATGGTTAAGTGCAGATGGAAATCAACTATGCTTATTAATAAATGATGTAACATGTTTGTTACTAAGTAGCTCGATCTTATCAATAGTGAGTATGCAATAACGGTATGATTGATTTTTAAACTCAATATTGGACCGTTCTTCTGTTGGTTCAGAAAACTTATATATCTCAAATCCTATCTTTTCATTATATCTAATGCGTAAGGGTTCTTTATTAACATAGAGAACCTTTTATTTTATTATTCTTAGCTAGGAGTTGCATATCTGACAACATGTTTACTATCGAGTGTTCTTGTTTTTCAGAGTGAGCGCTGACGACGAAATAATTTAAATTTTGATTTGAATCAAGGGAGCAGGCTTGCTTAATATGGAGGTCTTTTTTCTTGTACTCATCAAATAGCTCTTCATTAAAGAAGAATCCAAGGCTATGGCTAACAATATCGCCATGATTATTAACTAGCTTTCGGCCGAATGCTTTTTTCTCTGCGCAATACAAATACAAATCAATTGTATCTAGCGCCGAAGGGTCTACCTTGGTAAATTGGGAAATGAGCTTTATTCTGTCGATTATGTCACGATCATTTGGTTCTGACATTAGTGGCATAACCTGAAAGTCGTTATATTCTTTGGACTTATTTACGTTAGCTATTGAAGCGATTCTACTTTGAAATGAATAAAATCGTTCATTTAAAAACTCATCAAGCAAAGTGTTGTCTTCAAGATCATCAATTTCAAACGACTTTAAAGTCTCGTATAGGTCAACGCCAAGGCAATCTAATATTTTTAGGGCTTTATAGTTACTTGGTTTTACCTTGTTGTTTTCCCAACGGTTTACTGTTACCACATCAACAGAGTTAAACTCATCATCTAAATGGTTGATATGTGCTGCAAAGTCTTTTTGCGTCAGCTTAAGATTTTTTCTTACTTCCTTTAATAAAGCTGGAAATGCTCTCATAGTAGAAAACTCACCTTTGATGAATGATATGACGTGTCTGTTTGTGAGGAAATCAATTTTATCAATGGTCAATATACAGTAATGATACGACTTACTTTTGAATGTAATGTTTGCCGTTTCTTGTGAAGGATCTGAAAATTTGAACACTTCAAACCCGATATATTTCAGTGCTTTAACCTCATTTGGGTCTTCAATTAGAACGGTGAACTGTTTTATATTGTTGTGTTTTGATAGTAGTCTTATATCCGAAATAATGTTAGCGACCGCGTGGCGTTTTTCTTCTGAATGTGAACTCACAAGTACGTAGTTTAGGTCTTTATTTGATTTTAAAGAACAAGCGAGTTTGAGGTCTATTTTCTTAGTCTTATATATATCAAAGTTGTCATTTTCAAAGAAAAATCCGAGGTTATGGCTGACGATATCGCCTTGCTCATTAATAACTTTTCTACCATGGGCTTTCTGTTCTTTGTAATGCAAAAATAGGTCGATAGCATTTAGTGGAGCAGTATCAACTTTGGTTAAATATGAAATGAGTTTTATTCTGTGGATTATACCAATATCACTGGGTGTCGACATTAATGGTATTGTTCTAAACCCACTCAAGCCTTCTTGAGTATTGAGGTTTGAAAGAGACGCAATTCGGCTTTGATATGAGAAAAAAGTTTCATAAAGAAAATCATCAATTAAATTCTCTTTCTCTTCCAACTCAAATGACCTTAATGTTCCGGACAGGTCAACACCAAGGCGATCTAATATTTTTAGAGCCTTATAGTTACTAGGTTTTACTTTGTTATTTTCCCAACGATTTACAGTGACTACGTCAATAGCATTAAACTCATCATCTAAGTGATTCAGATATGTTGCAAATTCTGTTTGTGTAAAATTGAACTCATTTCTTACGCTTCGTAGCAACTGTGGAAATGCACTCATCGTGAAAAATCTTACCTGTGAATAAATATCTCAATGTATCTTTGATTCTAATTTAGAACATTAGAACTCTATTTAACATGTACCCTAAATTGTTTTTAAAGGATGTTAATTGTTCTGGATATTAGATCTGTATGTTGCGCATGATGCCCAAGACTATTTGGTCTTTTGGTGATGTTTAATATAAGGGCTCCAATCTGGGGGCTTGTCAATCTACGGTGAAGTACACGTTAATGTTTAGGTTTAACCTTGTCTTTTTCTTATCAGTTTTCTTGTTTCCATTAACCTCCTATGCAAGCACAAGTGGCTTAAGCATGGAGCTATCAGCAAATAAGGATTTTTATGATAACAACCAACAAGTTACTTACACCCTTACCCTAAGGAATAATTCCACTAAGGCCATTGATGGTCTTAATGTCGAAGATCAGTTGCTAGATATCCTAACGGAAGGAGATGACGGAAATGATGTTAATGCATTTACAGTCGTCTCGATTCAAGGGACTTCGACGTTTCTATCTTCAGCCGGAGATTACGACCGTTTTGGAAACTTAAATGCTTCAAACGTTCGACTCGCAGTTGGTGGCTCCGTGACTTATACCATGTTTGCTACCGTCTCTCCTGGAGCTGCAGGTACGATTGACAACTTCGCGAGCGCAAGCTTGGGTGTAGAGCCCAGTGTTAACTCGAATACAGAGTCTTTGACTCGCTCTGTATATCAGCATGACGTGGCGGTCTCTGTTGATAAAGACAATTACCTACTCAATGATGAATTGACCTATACCATTAAGGTGGAAAATGAAGGTGATTCAGTCATCCGCCACCTCAATGTTGAAAGCGCAGTTTTAACAATAGAGTCATTGAATATTCACGGTGATTATCAGCTTGCTTTCACTTCGAGTATTAACTCAGCGCAGGTACAAGGAGCGGAAAGTGATGCCGGGGATTTCTCTTCTTCAGGGGACTTAGTTGTTACAAATGCTTCAATTGCAGTAGGTGGTTCTGTTACATACTCGGTGAAAGCGACGGTTTCAGATAACTTAGTCGGAGACATTGTTAATGACAGTGTTATTACCCAAACACGCGACTCGGTTATTTCTGGAAACGAAACGCTTACTCCTCCGACCGACCCCAATATTACGCTTACCCACACCTTGAACAAAACAGATGAATACTTAGTTCAGGATGAGTTTACTTATACGGTGACGGTAAAAAACGCATCGGATTCAGGTATCGCTTACAACTATTCAGTTCAGCAACTTTTGACCGATATTGAGTCCGATTTGGGTAACAATATCCGCAATGAACAAAATGCGGATGACACGGCAGGTAACCCTTACGAATCTTGGACTAACGAAGTTATTTCTATTGGTAATAAAAGTGTTTCTGAACTTGCGGCTTCTGGTTTGGAATCCAATAGACCCTTGAATGATTGGGTGTCTATCTACCCTGGTCAAGAGATACTCTATTCTATCTCCGTCGATGTAAGCCCTGTTTCGATTGGTCGTATTCCGCAGATTATTGCGCGTGTTATGGATAGCGAAGGTATTGCAGATTCAAGTGATATTTTGGCAAATCCTCTGGATACTGAAGAAGTTCTATCATCTTTATCAAGTCAAATAACCCGTAGCAAGAAGACGACAGACACGACATATGTACCCGGAGTATCGGGTGATAACGAGGTGGTTTATGACATCGTTGTCTCTAATTCCGATACACAATATTTCGCAAACGATATTGAAATAGTAGATAAATTTGCTTGTATCGTGACCGATCAGGTTGATGGTAGTAGTGGCCCTGCTTTTTCCGAATGGAAACTGGAAATCGCAAACAGTAGTGGGGAGGGGTCAAACTATGGGTCGTTTGAGTATAACAAGTGGACCACTGACGATATTAACTTGAAGGTTGACCTCGCTCCTGAAGGTCTTGTTCGATACAAGTTGACGGCAAAGGTAGCAGACACCAGTGTCGGTCAGATAGTCGATGATGGTACAAGTTCCAGTTCAAGCTCAGGATCGTGTTTAGGCGATAATCTGCATGAATCTGGCTCTGGTGTACAGATGCCGAACTCTAATTTGAAAGTCCAGAAAGAAGTCGATTCACGTTATTACTCGGCTGGTGGTACGTTAAATTACACCATTACCGTTGAAAATAACGGTGATGGTTACGCGATCGATGTGCCGGTTAAAGATGATCTTGCTGCTATTAGAACGAAGTCAATCACAGACGCTGTTACGCCAGCTTATTTGAGCTGGGTCGTCACGGCTAAATCTTATGCTGCAGATGGGGCTGTTTCGAATATTAGCGACCCCGGCTTTACGGATACGATCAATGGCAACCAATCTAATAAGACTATCCTTGATGTTGAAGCGAAAATTGCCCCCCATGAAAAAATCATCTATAGCATTGAAGCCATTGTAAATCCAATAGCGGACGATGAAATCCGTAACGAAGTGACCGTCGATGGCCGACTGTTCTCAGATAGAGGTTCATACCCAAGGGACTATTACTTAACCCTTGATAAGCGAGTTGATGGTAAGGACGAGCAAAACTGGTATACGGACACGACAGATACAGTTACTTATACGATCAGCATAACGAACCCTGTAGGCAATGGCTTTGCATCGAATATAAATGTCAAAGATGAAATCAGTAGTATTCAAGCAGAACTACTTCATCAGCCGGGTGAAATGAAGCAAGTTTTCTCGTCATGGACAATCAGTGCGGAAAGGGAAGCGGACTCACCATGGGTCAAAGCGGTTACTGATGCTGGTTCTTTTTCTGATGACAATGATCTTGATGCTGTGGCTCAGCTCCCTCCTGGGGCGACAATAACTTACACAATCGTAGGCACTTTAGACCGCAGTGTCGATTCTGAGATTCTTTGGGGTACATTTCGTAATACAGCAACAATAACAGGCCCTCATACTAACCTGTCGGATACCGTAACCACACACCCACAAGAACCTAATTTGGTCGTTGCTAAAACCGCTGAAAATACCGACTTTATTGTCGGTGAAACCGCAACCTTTGATATCTATGTTTATAACCGTGGCATCGGATACGCGAACAACGCAACAGTAGAAGATGACATTGCTGAACTCAATTTCTTTAGCAGCTGGACGATTACCCCTTCAGCTAATACAGACAAACCTGGCTCTCGTTATGGTGAGGTGACCGATAATGAAAATATCAATACTGATGTCGATATAACTCCCGGAGGTTGGGTTCACTATGAGATCTCGGGGATTGTTAAGGCCGACTATCCTCACGACCAAGTATCCAACCGCGTAGATGTTTATGATCCTATCACAGACAGAGATCATAGCTCTTCCGCGCAAATTGATAATGCAGATAGTAATTACTCCATCAACGTGTCACTGACGAAAACGACTGATGTTGTACGCTATACCCCAGGAAAAGATCTTATCTACACCATTGTGATTGGCAACAATGGCGATGTCGACGAGTCTGATTTGGTCTTCATCGATCGGCTGACTGAGATCACAACGACCTTGGCAAACGATAAAGACGACCATTCGGATGATTTTCTCAACCAAAATCCATTCGAATATTGGTCTGTTGATACGGGAACGGGTTACGGCTCAGAAACAACCGATGATGTAGAGATCCCAGTTTCTATTCCGGCAAAGGACTTTATTACGGTTCGCATCAAAGCTCGCGTCAAAGACAATGCGGTTTCAAACGGCGTTGCGCCTAATGAGCAAGATGTTATTCGTAATGAAGCCTTTCTTATCCATACTGACGATGTTGGGTGCACAACTGCTTGTGAATACTTGAAATCGGCAGTGGCAGAAAACCACCAAGTTCATAATGACGGCAGTGTAAAACGCACCACGAACATTAATCGCTATTCTCCGGGTGAGGAGTTGATTTATACCATTGCTTATAATTCAAGAGATGAACGCGGTTATCGTAATAACGTCGATGTTAATGAACTAATTAATGACATTTCTGTTGAACTGCAAGATGGCAGCTCAGGAAATCCATTCTATGATGATGCAACGAGCAGCAATCAATTTACGGTGGCTGTTGCAAAGAGTGATCCTGCAAACGCTGGTACCACGGATGGAACGCAAGACGGGACAGTTCAAGATAATCAAGACATTCAAACAACCATCGATATTGATCAAGGTGAAAATGTAACTTACACCGTCAAAGGAATCGTTCGTCCTGATGCGGTTGGTGATATTTCATACCGAGATACGATAGTTCTTCCTAATGATTACCATCTTAAGTTCGATAAGATTACAGATGAAACGATTTATGAGCCCGGACAAACCATTACTTATCGCTTAGTTATTGAAAATGATGGTGAAGGTAATGCTCACGACATTCCGATTGTTGACGATTTAGAAGATATCAAAGTTGACTTAGTGGATGGTACAAGAGGGGATGCATATTCCACGTGGACCATTACATCAACTGCGAGCGGTGACAACGCTGACTATGTCGATGCCGGAAATGGCGCTGGTAATGTTTACACTTCTACTGACAGTAACCTTAACGTTTCGGCTGATATCCCTATGGGAGCAACGGTCGAATACCAAGTTGTTGCTACGATCAATGATAAAGCGAATGGCGATATTGTTAATGTGCTGACTGTGGATAGCGACAGTATTGCACATGAAATTAAGCAGTCGGCTCGTCAAATTGATTACGAAAAAAACATCCTAGCTTATTACGATGTCGACGGTAATGAACTGCCTGGCGCTACCCAATATATGCCTGGCGGTTATGTTGAGTATGAAATTGTTATTGAAAATATCGCAGCTGCTCACGTAGATGATATTAGCTTACGTGACGATATCGATGAAATTAATACTCAATACTACGATGGCACGCGAGGCCCTGCGTTCGACAGTTGGACGATAAAGACGGACTCAGATAACTCAGGGATATCCGATCCTGATGTTGATAATTCGATTCAAGATAATCACGCCATTAATACGCATTTTGATATAGCGGCAGATAACTTCGGCGGTGTTCTAAGTGACCCGTTTATTCGCTACGTGATTCTTGCCAAGATCAGCCCGAAGGCGGTTGGCTCTTTTACCAACAAAGCTTATATCGATGAAGATGATGGTAATGAATTGATTGCTGTTTCTCCGCCTTCATCGATGGCAGAGCCAGAAGTAACTTTTACTAAGAAAGCATTTACCGATGCCGCCTTCACAACCCCTAAAACAGACTACTCGCAAGCGACTGGTGAGAGTGAGGTGTATTACCGTGTGCAACTTGAAAATACGGGCAATGGTATTGAATATGACTCACGTTTAGAAGATATCGTCTCGGCGATTAAAACACGTATTGCTGAAGATGAAACCTCTAACGGAGGAGACCCTACAGGCCAACCATTTGTATCAGGTTGGGAGGTCAGCTTAGATAAAAATGTCGCAGCTGGTTCTATCACTGATGCTATTGGTTTTGTACCGGGCACCAATGTCGATATCGACAATGATATTGTCATCGCACCTCAAGAAAGTATGACGTTTACCATCCATGCTGTGATTCGTGATGACGCGTTAGGCGACGTTCAAAACAAGGCGAGTTATGACGGTAAGGTTCGCAGCGCTACATTAGTCCCTTTAGACAATAGTATTAGCGTAGAGAAACGCGTCGTATCCATCAATGGTACGCCATTTAGTGATGGAAGCAGTTATTACCTCCCTGGTGATGAAGTTGAGTATGAGTTTGTCGTTACTAACTTGGTTAATGGTTGGGCAGATGATATTCAAATTAAAGATACAGTGACTGATGTTGAGGTTGAAGTCATTGGTGATGAGAGGAAGCCCGCTTTTGTTTCTGGTGATATTTCTGATGAAACCAGTAATGGGATTGATGCGGATGTCGACACCTTCATTCCAAGCTACAACACAAGCGGTAACCTCAATATCGAAGTCGATATTGCCGCTGGCGAAGTTTTGATCTTCAACCTTAAAGGAACGGTACGTGATGACGCATTAGGTGTCATTGATGAAAACCGGGTGACTGCCGGAGGTCAATCTGCAACATCGGAAACGGTTCCGCCAAAAGAAGCAGAGCTTAGCTACTTCAAAACTTTAGAGTATACCGATGGCGATTCAACAACCTGTTCTGTTCCATCGAGTGATGGAAGCGATTGTACTTATGCACCTAGAGGTGATGTTGAATATCAAGTGACCTTGGATAATGTCGGTGACAGTATTGCTAACGATGTCAGTGTCATTGATGCGATTCATGCTATCAAAACAGAAGATGGGGACAACGCTTACTCTGACTGGTCAACCGCTATTGCAGTGGAGCCTGCGGGTAGTTATGACATTCAAGGTAACTATAACGGCAATGTACCGCTGGATGCGACGGTCGACCTTCGTCCTGGCGAGCGCATTGTGTTTGATGTTAAAGGAACGGTTTCAACGTCTGCGACGGGCACCATTACTAACACCGCACAGGTTAATGGTGACAATACCAATGATATTGTTCTTGATGCAGGCCGTTCGTACATTCTTATCGACAAGTGGACAGATACTCCTCAGTACAAACCTGGAGGTACAGTAAATTATTACATCGATATCACTAACGATGATGTCGATACAGGCCTTTTCTCCATCCGAGATATTATTAGCGACTTTGAAGTTGAAACCGTCGATGGCTCGATGCAAACTGCATTAACGGAATGGAGCGTGGACTATGAAGTACTTTTCAATTCAGCGCCATCAGACCCGAATGCGAACGACTTTTCAGAGCTGGATAAACTCGTAGGTCAAACGAGCCCAGACATCAATCTACCGGCTGAATCTATTAAAATGGCAGGGCGCAACGATTCAGGAGCCGGCGGTGATAAGTACACCGTAGTTCGTATCGTCATTGAAGGTAAAGTTCGTGATGATGCTGTTAGTCGTTTTACTAATACGGCTTATCTGAAGCATGGATTAGATGATTCAAAAATTGCACGTTTGAGAGAGGGTTATATTACCCCTTTCCCTGGGCAACTTGCTGTGACTAAGGAAACAACGCCTCTTGCTGAACCAGATGCTAAATATCAGCCTGGCCAGCCTATTTTATACAAGATCACGTTAGCGAATACGGGACAGGGCTACCTGGTGGACCAAGTTCTAACTGATCGCATCGATACCATTATGACGGATGTGGCAAATAGCACCGATCAAGAGCAGGCACTTACTGGTAACTGGGTTATTAGCGACGAAAGCCTTGACGGAAGTGGCGATCCAACACTGAATGCGCGTAAAAATGTGTCGAATACGGCTCAGGGATACAGTGCGACTTATAGTATCCACCCCGGTGATAGCTATTCGTTTGTGGTCAGCAATACCGTTAATGATAAAGCTAAAGGCGAAATAACCAATATCGTGAATGTTGATGGTGATGACGGTGAGTACACAGCGGAGGCGACCTACCTTCCTGAAGACGCTCAAATTGAAATCACAAAAGACGTCGATAAAGTTGAGTACCTTCCTGGAGATACGCTTGAGTATACCGTTGCTGTTAAAAACAACGGCTTAGGTTGGGCTGAAAATGTAGTGATTGAAGATGCGCTGAAGTCAGTTAAGACCACCATTGCTGGTGGCGCTACAGAGCAGGCGTTTGATCCGGCTTCTATTCAAATATCGGCAATGTCGACAACCGGCGAGACACCTGTTCCTACCCCCACCACAGGTGAGGACCTTAATGAAACATTAGATATCGCACCAGAAGACAGCATTGTTTTCACTATCCAAGTCACTACGAATGCGTTGGCGACGGGCGATATCATCAATGTGGCGTCGGTGACGTTTGATGGTACGACGATTGATGATAGCGCACTGAGTACGCCAGTATTGGCAACGGTTTCTATTGAGAAAACGGTCGATACACCTTCGTATGAAGTGACCAAATTGATCAACTACGAAATTACCGTTAGCAATAGCTCTGATGCGTTTGCTTCTGGGGTTCATCTTGACGATATCTTGAGTGATATTGAAGTAGATACGACAGGTGATAATAAAGAATCGGCATTTTTGTTGTGGGAAGTCAGCTACGAAGCTTCTGATGATCGTACGGTCGTAAACCCTGATACGTTTGACCTGAGTGATGATATTGATGTTGATATGGACATTGCTCCACAAAGCACTGTGACCTTCCATATTAAATCCTTGATACGCACAACAGCGATCGGTGAGATCAGCAACACGGCGAACATCACTTATAACGGGACACCGCAAGAATCTACAGTGGTGATAACGCCAAAAGAGTCAGAATTCGTTGCAACTAAAACCAATGTTCAGACAGAGTATGAACCCGGTCAAGAGCTTGAGTTTTTAATCACTATTGAGAATACCTCTAATAACTACATCAGTGATCTGAGTGTGGTCGACGATATGGGCACCATTGAAGTGGTGTATTACGACGGTTCGACAGGTCCTGCGTTTGTTGCTGGTACCACATCGTTGGTTGTTGAATCTGAATCATTAGGAAGTTCGGCTGAGCAAATTAGTCCGACGGAATACAAGGTCGATATTGCGCCGAAAGGCACTGTGGTATTTCGGTCTAAAGGAACCGTTGTGGATACCGCTACGGGCAGTATTGTAAATACTGCTTATGTTGATGGTGGTGATGTTGTGAGTCCTCCGGTGCACAGTGTTGCGGCTGTCGTGCAAGCTGAACTTTATACGGATGCCGAATACTACATCCCAGGTGAGAAGGTGGAGTATCACCTCGTTGTTCAAAACATCGGCCGAGGGATTGCAAAAGATGTCGCCATTTACACTCAGTTTTCAGAATCAATGGGTGACTATATCGATGGCACTCGTGCGCAAGCGTTTGATGATTGGACGGTAGAAGCGGTCTCGGACGGCGCAGAGACTCAGCCAGGGACGTACACTGATGATAAGGATTTGTTTACTTTAGTCGATATCGCACCAAGCGGAAAAATCGATTACACGTTCACATTAACCGTGAACGAAGACATGCTCACAAACATTGATGTTCTTGGTTACTATCTTGATTTGACTGGAAATCCGGCACTCGCAGCTCGCGCAAGAGGAGCAATGCCTTCCCCTTCTTCCGTAGAAATTAATGCTGAGCAAGTGGCAGCACTCGATCTACCTCCTGTTGAAGCTGAGTTAATCGTAGAAAAACGCTCTGACAAACCTGAGTATACAGAGGACGATGACCGCGTTACTTACTATTTAGCAGTAACGAATAATGGTCAAGGAAATGCTGCAAACGTTCGTTTAACTGACGAAATTAGCGAGTTGCAAAACAGCGCGGGTAATAAAGTCTTTACTGATTGGACGATCGAAGGTGTGGAAGTTGACGGCACGGGTGCTGTTATCCAACGTCATACACTCCCGCCTAATAAAGACCTCGATACTATGGTTAACCTCAAATCTCAAAAACGAAATGGTTACGCGTTTGAGGTGGTAGGGACTTTAGGTAAAGGGTTAGATGATGATATCACTAATACCTTTACAGCAACGGAATCTGATGGGACACAAACCAGTGACAGCGTGACCACTCACATCAAGAAGATTCCTGACAATAGCGGGGAGCTGTTGCTGACAAAATCCGCCTTGCAAGATACTGCTCAGGTTGGCGATGCCGTTGAATACGAGATTATTGTTGAAAATAACAATGAATCTTACTTTAAGAACGTGACCGTGGAAGACCGCTATCCGGGGGGCTTGAAGTACATTGCAGATACATCAGAAGTGGTGTTGAGCGGTATTGATGGCGAGTTCGGGACGGAAGATGACGTCATTCTCTCTCAAGAGCCTTCGGACACTGGGAGGTTGATATTTACCTCATTGAATTTTGACCCCGGAGAGAAACTTCGTATCCGTTATCTGTTACGGGTATCTGTTGGAGCCACGTTTGGTGATTACATCAATACAGCGGTGTCAAAAGTCGATGGTGTTGCTGTCTCGAATGAAGACACGGCAAAGGTCACGGTTGAGCCTGACAAGGTATTTGATACCTCATCGATCATCGGAAAAGTTTTTGAAGACCATAACAAAGACGGCTTCCAAGCGGATGCTACTGCGTTTGATGTCGAGCTTACAGCAAACTTAGTCGATCAAGATTATATCGCTAATTCAACTCATATTATTCGTGATGGTAAAGATGTCGCTGTAGAAGATGAAGAGTTGATTGGCTTTGCAACTTCTGCTGTTGAAAAAGGCTTAGAACTTGGTGATCTTTGGGGCCACTCAGTCAACCGAACGATATCTGAAACCAGCTCGGTCGTTATCCAGTTCAAAACCCGCACACAACAGAGCTTTGATTTTTATGTCACGACAGATGCGGGTTCTCGCATTGAGTTTGACGCGGAAGGTCAAATTCAGTTCAACCATGAATCGGATAGAAAGAAAGGCTTAAGTGCTGAAAATCTTAACGTAACCAGAAACCTATATCGCGATGGCGAGGATTTCCTGTGGGAAATCGTTATCGAGAATAAAGGGGTTTATGAAGATGGTATTCCGGGCGTTAAGTTGATGACGGTTGAGGGAATTGTCATTTACACAGATCAGTACGGTCGTTACCACGTGCCCGACCAATGGGTACTCAATAAGAAAGGTAAGAATTTCTTAGTGAAGTTGGACACTGATTCGCTATCAACCTCAATGGAAGTGGTGAGCGAAAACCCGAAAGTGTTACGAATTACCCCGAACAAGCTCACCAAGTTCAACTTTAGCGTCCATCGCAAAGATCAAGAAAGTGAACAGCCGTAAGCCATTGGAATCGTATCTGGAAATAATATGAAAGTATTTAGTAAGTCTCATTTAGCGACGTGTGTGCTAGCCACGATCCCTGTGATGGCGATGGCGAAAGACACTGATAAGCTTGAAAAGCTCGGTTCTGAGACGACAGGCATTGAAATAGCCAAGCCTAACCAAGACCAAGACAGCTCGCGTATTTACTTAGAACAAGGTGCGATTTGGGCAAGCCGTGATATCGCCCGGTTCGATCCTGTTCTTGATGTGAGTGTAAGTGATGAATTGGAAGTCGAGCAGGGCGCTTTGCGGGATAGTGTCGGTTTTACAATCACGACCAATTACAGCTATTACATCAAAAAGTATCAGTTGGAAGTGTACAGAGTGGGGGACTTTGGTTTATCCGAACCCATTGTTGTTCTTAATGGCGATCAATTGGCGAACGATTCTGATATCAATTGGGATGGTCAAACCGATGTTGACTACCAGTTTGAGGTCGGTGAACAACTGATGTTCCGCCTAAAAGCGTGGGATAAAGATGGCAACATGGATGTGACAACTGTCGGTGTTACCGACCTCGTGCGTCCCGATTCTGAAGTCGATATTGATCGAAATGATAACGATGATGAAGAAAGCAAAGCGCGCAGTTACGGACGAGCAAAGCTAATGCGTCATAACATTCCGACAGATGCTGGTTTAGCGAAGTTTATAGGAACCGGCCTGAAAGGCGTTGATAAAGTCATCATCGGAGAAGATGAATTTGATGTTGAAGATGGCAACTTATACGCAGAACAGTATTTACCAACAGACTCCTACATTTTTCCGACCAAAGTTGTGTTTGATAACGGTGATGAGCGCCGCTATAAACTTTATGTACGTATTCCTGATACGTATTATGCACACACAGGTTTGGCTGATCTTTATGTTGGTAAAAACAATGTTTCCGGCAACAGCGCTGCGTTGGGCGTCGATGATCAATATCAGGACGATATTTATAATCAAGGCCGTCTGGCGTATTTTGGTCAGGGTAAATTTGGCGATAAACTTCGCGTAACGACTCACTTTGATACTCGAGAGAGTGAGATAAAAGACATGTTCAAGCATCCATTCGCTTCAGATGACTCGGATGTATTCGATATCCTCGAAGACGACGATGAACTGTATTACGGAAACTATGGGGATAGCTCGAACATCGAAAAAGTCGTCAACACCAAAGGAAAGGTGTACTTCAATGTTGAATACGACAAATCTCAATACCTATGGGGTAACTACAATACAGGTTTGACTGGCACTGAGAATAACGACTATAACCGTAGCCTCTATGGTTTTAAAGCCGATTATCGTACGCGAGACACGACACAGTACGGCGAAGACCGTTTGAATGTGGTTGGTTTTACCGCTGAAGCGGATTCCTTGTATGCGCATGATGAGTTCTTAGGTACTGGAGGCTCTCTGTATTTCCTGCGCCATGGTGAAGCGGTGCCGGGAAGCGATAAAGTTTACGTAAAAGTAAAAGATGAATCGGGCTTAGTACAAAATGAAATTCCCCTTGAGCCGGGTGTGGACTATGACTTTGACCCATACCAAGGTCGAATCATTCTGACCAAACCTCTTGATAACATTCTGTCGGATAGCTTTGGTGGCGTGATTGAGAACAGCGATGACTATGAAAACTATCTGGTTGTGGATTACGAGTATGTACCACAAGGTTCAGATTCATTGGACGCGATGTCTTACGGTGGTCGTGCGAAAGGTTGGATCAATGATTACATTGGAGTTGGAGTCACTTATGCAACCCAAGAAAAAGACAATCAAGACTACGAGTCTTATGGCACAGATTTAACGCTGCGTGCGACAGAAGGCACCTATATTAAAGCTGAGTTTGCACACAGTGAAGGTACTCAAACTGAATCTAACTTCGTTTCTACCGATGGTGGTTTAACCTTTACACCAATTGGTGATGCGTTAGAAGAACGTGAAGGTGACAGCATTCAAGTGACGGCTGTAACTAGCCTTTATGATCTTGCACCAACGATTTTTGGTGCAGTGGGTAATGATCTTAAACTTTGGTATCGAGATAAAGATGCAGGGTATAGCTACGCAAGCAGCAGTGATGATTTAGAACAAGAAGCCTATGGTGCCGAGCTTCGTTTGCAAGCAACGGATCGCCTAGCTGTGCTGTCTCGTTTCTCTTCAAATGAAGAGCATGATATGGATGGTAACTTAGAAGCCGATACTGAAACCATCGAGATCGAGACTCAAGTGAAAATCACTGAACGCATCAAGATCTCCGCTGCGGGTCAGCAAACGGAAGAACTTAACCAAGACGACAAGCACAGTAATGCGACCTTGGCAGGCCTACGTTTGGACTATATGTGGGACAGTGACAACAGCGTATATGTAAAAGGGCAAACAACGGTTGACCAGTCTGAAGATTACGATGAGAACGACAGTGCATCTGTAGGTGCTGAGTTCCGTGTGTTGGACGACCTTAAGCTAGGTGGTGAATACACCAACGGTGACCGTGGAGAGGTGGCAGAGGCGACCGTGACTTACGATGTATCCGATGATCATTCCACTTATGTTACTTATGTTGACGATAACTACGAAGGCCAAAACAATGTGATTGTTGGCCAACGTGCAGACTTAACGAGCAGCGTCGATTTCTATCAAGAAAACCAATTTGTCGATGAAAACGACGGACATGGCCGCATTGATTCATACGGCTTTGGCTATGACGCAACTGAAGATGTGGAAATGGGTATCGGTTATCAACTTGGTGAAATTGAAGATGACCAAAACATCACCACGGAGCGCCAATCCATCAGTTTTAATGCTGCAATCGACCTTGATGATATCAATTTGAGCCATAAGCTCGAATACCGCATTGATAAAAGTGAAGATGATCCAGACATCGCTCAACGAGAGCTTCAACAAATCGTAACGACCAACCGTTATACGCATCATTTAACAGAAGAGTACACTCTGTTTGGCAAGTACAACTACTCCATCACCGAGAGTGAAACTACGGGTGAGACCATGGCGCAATTCACGGAAGCTACTGGTGGCCTTGCGTACCGCCCTATCTACAACGATCGACTTAACTTGTTGAGCCGATACACCTATATTGCGGATTTTGATCAACTGGATCGTGATGTTGATTATCAAGATGAAACGAGTCAGATCATCGAAATTGAAGCGATTTATTCTATTGATCAACATTGGGATATCGGCACCAAATACGCGCATAAAGACAAAGAAGAAGCATTTGAGCGAGCTTCTGGTGTCAACGAACTTATAAAAAGTGATATCGACCTATATGGATTGAGTGCTTCTTATCGCGTGATGAAAGAGTGGGATGTGACGGGTGAATATCACTGGAAGACTGACACACTCAATGATGAACTAGAACATGGTGCTTTGATCTCAGTGAATAAGCTAATTGGCGAGAATCTAAAAATGGGCATAGGTTACAACTTCTCTGCTTTTGATAGCGATTTAACCAATGACGATGATTATGATGCATCCGGTGTGTTTATAAACTTGGTCGGTAAGATCTAAGCCAGCCCCAAAGAGGGGTGAAAGTAGAGAGTTGAAAGTTGAGATTTGAGATTAAGATGAAAACAACAATTAGCCGAGTCATTTGTGTAATGAGCGCTTTGCTGCTTGCCGGCTGTGCAACTGATACATACGTGAGTCAGGAAAACCGAGACAAATTTGCAGGCATAGATGTGTCTAAGTTTTTAATTAGCGAATGTTTAGCGCCAGAGCGAGAGGTACATATTGCCATCGCTGAGCACTTTGCCTTTGATAAATACAAATTACGCGACCTCGATAAGATCAATTTAGATACGTTTGTAAAAGAGATCAGAGGCCTTAAAGGGCGAATTACGATTGTCGGCCACACCGATTACAAAGGTTCATTGGAATACAATCAACGCCTTTCGCAACGACGTGCCAAATCAGTCGCTGATTATTTACAACTCCATTTAGACCCAACGCAGTATGATTGGGAAGTGAAACACCTTGGTGAGACTCAGCCTGTGTTGCTGGGTAAAACCGATAAAGACCGAGCGGAAAACCGACGTGCGTTTATTGTGTTTGAAGAGGCACAGAAGTACGAAGAAATGCCTTTCTGTGAACCGCCAAAGCCAGAACGTAAGGTTTACATGGCAATGACGCCGCACTTTGACTTTGATAAGTCGGTGCTTAAGCTGGAAGACTTAACGCAGCTCGATGACTTCACGTCTAAGCTGAACGGTTTGCAAGGTAGCATCATGGTCGCAGGACATACCGACCAAGCCGGTTCGGTTTCTTATAATGAAAAATTGGCTGAGCTTCGTGCTGAAACCGTTGTCGAATACCTCAAAACTAAACTCGACCCTAAGCAGTTCATTTGGGAAGTGAAGTCTTTTGGTAAGCTACAACCTGCGATTAACGAACGTTCTGAAAAAGCAGATGCTTTAAACCGACGTGCGTTTATTGTGTTTAAAGAGTCGGATATTACTGCCGAGCAACAAGCGTTGTCTGGTAGTCAGCAACAAGCTCTTTCCGGTAGCCAGGAAGAAACTATAAGCACTGAGAACGAAGTAGGAATCGTAAACGAATAACCATTGAGCGTGTGACCCGTCCTGATATGGGTTGACACTTGATTGACTAAAACGCTCGATGTACTTCATCGGGCGTTTTGTATTTTAGAGCTGTGTGAGGCCTATATTCATTATAGATTTTTACTGATTCAGCGACCATTTTCTTTGCTTCATCTAAATCATTAGGCTTATTCAACAGATACTCCATCTTCAGTATTCCGTTGATCCTCTCTGCCAACGCATTCTGATAACAGTCATAGCCATCAGTCATTGAGCAAGATACATCATACTGTCGATGCAACTCTTGGTATTCAACAGAGCAGTACTGAACACCTCGATCTGAGTGATGGACAAGCTCACCTGTATTCTTCCGCTCTTTCAACGCGTTTAAAAAGGCCTGCTTGACCGTGCGAGCTTTCATATCATCACTTATGTGATAGCCCACGATTTTTCTTGAGTAAGCGTCCGTCACTAAACTGAGATAAGTACTACCACGCCGCGTTGCTAGATAAGTAATATCGGCAACCCATAATTGCTCTGGACCTTCCGGTATTAAGCCTTCTTTGATTCGATTTGGATGGCAGTAAAAGCGATGATTACTGTTTGTGGTTCGATGGTAAGCCCTTCGATTCTGTACTAATAATCGATTCATTCTCAGCAGAGAGAATAAGCGGTCTCGCCCGATTTCAATATCGTTTTGAGCAAGTAAATACTTGATCTTACGAGTCCCTATACGAGGGTGCATCATCCTTTGCTCCTTCACAAAACCGAGTACGGATTCATCTTTCTTTGTCTGATGAATTTCTGCAACACAGCGCTTGTAGAAAGCTTGTCGTGTAATACCTATGAAGTGACAAGCTTTAGTGACGGTCAACTTTCTGACCGTTTTTTCCTTAATAACTCGGCCTTGCGCTTCTTTGAAATTCGGACTCCGAAATCTCGATCCATGACTTTTACAACCGCTTCAAAGAACTGAGCTTTGAGCTGAGTTTCTTCTAATTGCTGCTCGAGTTCTTTGATTCGTTGCTCTGGGGTTTGAGTTGAGGAAGAGTTTGACATAGTCGCTCCTAACGCTCTCGATTGTTCTATTCCTTTAGACCAATCTAGTTGACCATGTTTGCGAAGCCAAACTAAAACGGTAGAGCGACCTTGGATCCCATAACGTTCTTGAGCTTGCTTATAAGTCATTTCGCCTTTTTCAACTTGGCTTACGACTGCCAATTTAAAGGCAAGAGAATAATCTCGTTGAGTACGTCTACTTGTTGTTTTCATGACACTCTCCAATTTCATGTTGGAAATGTGTCAACCATATTTAGGACGGTACAGTTTAATAAGAAAAGGCTAGATTTATATCTAGCCTTATTTATGTCTCGTTCCAACAGCAAAGTGATATTCGAAACACAGAACCGTTGGCGATTTTGTTTTAACCAAGGAGCACCTGATAAGTATTTTCTCCCTGCCCTCTCACAAGAGGTGAACTGGCTTTGTTTATGTTCATTGTGCATATAACTAAGTGGTAGCTAGACCCTTTATCGAACATCTTGCCTGTTGTCACCTGTATCAAAGCTGATCGTTTAACACCGATATAGATTCAACGTTGGAAGATGCATCAAAGCGAACATTGACTCGTACGTCTGCACGTTCAAAAGTCACATCATCAAAGTCAGTAGTCGCGATCTTGAACCCGTTCTTTGCGAATAGGCTGGTCACCATGGTCCTTTGCTTCTGTTCCATTGCATTTGTCAGTAGTTTATCCATTGTCGTCTCCGTTGGGTAACAGTATGCATATTGCAAAGATACAGGTAGCAGAGTATGAGATCAATTGCTTAATTGATAAGCTGTGTTGATATGTTCAATTAAGTGATTCCCTTATTTAGGTAACGAATGAAGGGGAGGGGCGATTGTTACGATATCTATGATAATGGGTGCATCGTGTGATGTGGATTCAGTAATTATTGAGTTCGTAATTTTTGTGAAGAAGTTGATTGAAATAAGTAGTTACAAAAGGAAGAAGACGCGTGGGCCGTAATAACGATTGTTGTTGGGGAGTAACCAGCGTAGAAGTATAGCCGTCTATGATAACCTAAATAGACCCTGAGCCTTATTGTGTTATTTAGGTGGTGAATGTCATGGCGCTGTTGTTATAAGTGTTATTAATTCTACAGGCTTGATTTTAGTATTGGTTTGATTTATAAAATACCTGTTCATCAATAACTTCATGATTATATTAGTTTTTACTAACCTTTAATAATATGGAGAAAAAGCGATGAACAAGAAAAAAACACGCAATAGGTTAGCGAATTTAGTACGGCTTCGTAAGTCATATCAGGCGTCTGACTTTCTTGTAACTTCTAGTGAGCTACGGGTTAAGAAAGATGTTTATACCTTACGCAAGATTAAACAATTAGAAATTCGTCGATTGGGTCTCAAAGAAAACGCAATCAATATCGTTTCATTGGCTTTGGTTCTCTCTGCTGCGACTTGGGCATTTGTACCTCAGTTCGGCTTGTACATGCTTGCACTGACTTTTATTTTGGCCTTTGTTTCATGGCGAAAATACGAGTTGCGTGCAGAGTTTAAGGGAGCAGATGAAACTGGTGATCAATGGGTGTCCGTGGCTCGCGGTTGTACTCGAGAAGAATTCCAAATATTGAAAAGCGTCGAATTGGCGTTACGCGACCAAGTTTCGTAGTACTTGAGCCTTGTAAGAGCAGGGGCTCGTTCGATAAAAAAGCTCGTCATTATTTGGCGGGCTTTTTATTTTCTGAAAAACATAGATCGAGCAAGTTACTTTTGTACGCCAGCGACTATGTGGGCAATCGTGATTTATATGAATCTTAAGTCACGGCATTTAGGTGCCGTTCGGGTATTTGAAGTTAGAGGAATATGGTAGTGAATATGCGAGTAAATGAGAGTTCCTATAAAAGGTTCGTCCAGTTAGTTAGTTATGTTCTGATTCTATTGTTGAGCTATAGCCGGTTTTCCAATGCTCAAAGTATTGAGTTTCCTACTTGTGCTCAGGGTGAAGTCTTGAATACAGAGATCCACCTCTTTATTGATGAATCTGTGTTGTCCGAGTACTCCCAAGCATTCATTGCTTCTAAAATTGCCACATGGGAAAGCTATTCGAATCTGGTGTTGAAGAACTCATGTATTCCAATGACGAGAAAGGTAACTAAAGTGACTTATACGCCGGCAATCGATAACCTTTGGTTCCAAGATTTGGGTGCTGCAGAGAGGTTATTGAAACTATCGATTGAAGAGCCTATACCGGAAGCTACGCAAGAGGGAGTTCCGATTTTTAAAGGGATTGTATTTTCTAATTATAATTTCAGTTTTGAATCCGGTTACTGTGGTGTTTCATCTTCAGTATCTTACTTTTTCTCTTTGGCGATAAACTGTCCTGATTACTTGATGGAGCACGAAATTGGCCATTTGAGTGGTGCTAATCACGACTATAAAACATTATTGAAAGACTCTGATAGCATCGAAAGTTACATTTCTGGAACGTATCCAAGAGCTCCCCAATATTCCTTTGGCGCAACTTGTGCTGATAGAGGAACAGTGATGTCTTATGAACGAGATGTAATACCTGCTTATTCCAGCCCGGACATCAGAGTGGATGGCATAAAGTGCGGAGATAGCAAACACCACAACAATGCGAGAGTGCTTAGAGAGTTCGCACAAACCTATTTAATTCAATGACAACCTTATTCTTAGGTTTAGTTATCAGGTTCGTCGTCTACAGTAACCTCACCATTCATCGAGTTATAATTGATGGAGAGCCCTGGAACGACTCTGTAGTGGTAGATGCATTGATCGGTCTGAATGTATTCCGCAATGTAGTCGGTTTCTTCAGGTGAATTGAAACTAGAAATACTAGGTGGATCGAGGAGCAGTGCGCCCCATACCGAAATGCAGTCTTCAGCGTTATCTAATCTTGGAGATTCTTCGGGTAAGTGCCATTGTTGGGCTGGATACCCCCATTCATTGAAGTCAAGCTGGCCGGTCGCGGAGTCATCATAGATAGGGACATTCGTGGAAGCACCGCCACCGTTTGAGGTTAAATTTTTTGAATAGGCAAGATCGACACCTGTTTTAAAAGAAGCGCCGGTACCTTTAACAACTGCAATATGAGAATCGGTACTTACGTTAAGGAACCTTGGAGCGGCAGTTACGGCGAGTATTCCAAGGATTACAATAACGACCACAAGCTCTATAAGTGTAAAACCGTTCTTTTTCATTCAGCACCTCTTTTAAAGGCCGCTAGTATGCACTATAAGTCACTCTTGCCAAAGGGAATATCCTTGTTGTTGTAGTGATTTAAATGCTCAATAATGAATGTTGTGATTTAGATAACTTATATTTTATAAATCACGAGTGTTAATAGCGGCGTTACTCGCTATTTGAGGTTTCAGGGAGGGAAGCCAAGTGCAAGGATACAAAATTAGTACTAATCATGAAGAATTCAATCTTGATGTTATTTATAATTTTATTTCAAACAGTTCTTGGGCTAAAGGCATACCAAAAGCCACGTTAGATAAAGCGATATCTAACTCGTTTTGCTTCGGTATGTTTGATGAAGGTGGAGTACAAGTTGGCTTCGTTCGGTTAATTACGGATAAAGCGACTTTTGCATATCTTGCAGATGTGTTTGTTTTGGAATCTCACAGAGGGTTAGGTTTGAGTAAATGGTTGGTAAAAACCATAGTTGATCACTCTGACTTACAAGGATTAAGGCGCATGATATTAGCGACAAGAGACGCCCATGGCCTATATTCTCAATTTGGTTTTAAAGCTGTAGAAAACCCAGAAATTTTAATGCAGATCTGGCAACCAGATATTTACCATGAGTCATTAGTTTAGGTATTGCATACATCATTGACTATTGGCAACTTTAAGCCATCAGTAACCATACTAAAGGAGAGAATATGGACGTTCTTAACCAACTTTATCCATCGGATGAGCAGATGGGCCGCCTCAAGTCTTCACCTGATTCCTGTGAAATTCACTTATTAAACCTATTTAAGTTCCGAGAAAAAGCCGAGTATGTCGATGGCCGAAAAACAGACTTAACGGGCAGGGAAGCTTACGACTTATATGGTCACCCAATGTTAAAAGTATTAGAAAAGTACGGAGCGGAAGTTGTCTTCTATTCAGAAGTCACAGGCTTAATTGTCGGCCAAGTAGAAGACCTATGGGATTCATTTGTTATCGTTAGGTATCCGTCTCGCCAAGCTCTTATTGATATGACCTCTTCTGATGAATTCAAAGTATTAAGTGTACACCGAGAAGCAGGGTTGGCCGGGCAGTTAAACATTGAGACGAAAGCGCCTTGAGTTACTGTTTAGTATTCTTTTTCTCTGAAATAGACAAGAACTGATATATGCGCTCTATTCCGCATTTGCGCAGTAGATCTTTGTGAGTTTAATATTATTGATATAGGTGTACATGAGTGTATTGAATAACAGGTTTTGAAATGTTTTTGAGGGCTCAAAACGGTGAAACCCCGATGTTGGTAGCATCGGGGTTTCGAATTTCTAGAGTTCTCGACTGGTAAGATCGATTGTCTTTTCTATGCAGAAGGCTTGGATTAATCCAATCTTATTCCTTGGTAGGGAATTAGATACGGATGAAGTCCATGTGCTCAACTTTAGGCTTGAACGCGTGACGTTGAACGTCTTGCGGCTTAACCTTAACTTCTGCGCCGTCAATCAGTAGAGTGATTGCTTCGTAGAATTCAGGCTTATCCATTTGGTTGATCACTTCAGCGTGAACAAGTTCGATAGCTACAGCTGCTGCTTCGCCACCGTAGATTACAGCTGGGAATTTACCAGCGTGACGTAGGCGGCGGCTCGCACCTTTACCTAGTTCAGTACGTACTACTGCTTCAAATTTCATAGTTTTACTCTCAAATTAGTAAAAATTAACTTCACACCTCAATGCGACCTTGAGTATGTGGTAAAGCTTATGCATAAACGAGTTCATGCTTAAGCGAGCGCGGATACTAACATCACATTCAAATCTGAGCAAGTCAGAAGCCCATCTCAAAGTGAAATTCCTTCGATAAATGATTCGTTTGGAGATAAAACGTTCACTAACTCTTATCTACCCCATTTTATCTCCTTTTACATTACCAATATTATCTATTTATAGTTCTGCTAAATCATCAAGTTAATGAACGGAAAATGAATGTTTGCCTAAGACTTGGTTAAGGCTTGGTTAGTTATTCTTAATGCTAATCAAACAGCAGAATGTATAGGTGAAGTTATGGAACCAGTAAGCATTGTCGTTATTACCTTAAACGAAGAGAAACGAATTGGTCGCTTGATGGAAGAGTTGAGCGTGCAAACCCACCAAGAGTTCGAAGTGATTGTCGTCGACTCAAACAGCGAAGATAACACTAGGGAAGTAGTTCAGGCTTATGAAAGCGCCTTGCCAGAATTGACCGTGCATCATATGGAAGAGCGTGGTGTGAGTTTAGGCCGAAACACTGGCGCCTCTTTGGCTAAGCATTCGAGAATCCTATTCCTCGATGCCGATGTCAGTTTGCCTCGAAACTTTCTTGCAAAAGCGCTCTATGAGCTTGACGAAAGAAAGCTGGAAGTGGCTGGTGTGTACATGAGTTCGAAAGGCCTGCCGCTTGTGCACAAGTTTGGTTACGGGCTATTTAATGCAGGCTTGTTTACTACTCAGTTCTTTTTCCCGACGGCGATCGGCGCATGTATTTTCTCGACTAAACGAGCGCATGATGAGATCGGCGGTTTCGATGAAGAGATCGTACTGTGTGAAGACTGTGACTACGTAAAACGTGCGAGTAAAACATGGCGATTTAGATTCCTAAATATGACCTTTGGTTTTGACCCACGCCGCTTAGACCAAGATGGAGTTGTGAAGACAGGCTCAACTTACCTTAAAGCCAATGTAAGACGCTTCTTTAAAGGCGAAATGCGTAACAACGAGATGAACTACAAGTTCGGACACTATAACGAGCAATAAGCGTTGGGGTTGAAATGTTTGAAGGAATAGGACTTTTCTTAGGGGCGTTAGGTGATGCATTGATTGGCCCCAACTTGTTTGTGCCCGGTGAGCCCTTCTTCATCGCAGCAGGATACCAAGCGTATTCGGGGGCTTGGTCTGCGTTGGTGCTTGTGATGCTAGGCGGCTTATTGGGTGACCAGTTGAGTTATTTTATTGGCTACCGATACGGCGCGAAAGCACAGCGTAAACTGATCAAGTTCCGCCCTAAAACCAGAAGGCTGATTGCGCGTTGCCGGTACTTGATTGCTCGTAAGGGAACCTATCTCATATTATTCGCCCGTCTGTTAGGGCCTATTGCATGGGTTGTGCCATTCATTGCCGGTTCTCACCGTGTACCGTGGCGTAGTTTTAGCGTATTAGCTTTGTTTGGGCTCATTCTTGGCGGAGGACAATTTATCGCTTGGGGCATGTTATTGGCGCATGGTGTTGAGAGCTTCCCTTTGCTTAACAGCGTTAAGATATTCCTTGCTGAACACCAAGGCTTAATACTTGGCGTATTTGCCGTTTTAGTCATTACGGTCATTGGTTATCGGATGAAGTGGCGACACCTGATGCTGAAATCGAGTGCCTTGTTGTTAGCATCAGTATTGTATGCGAATTACGCGCATTTCTTCTGGAAAGCGGATGACTTTTTAACTCAGCAAATATCAGAAGAGGTCGCTTCGATTGATCTTGAGCAAGTGACATATAAGGCATTTCCCGGTCTGTCTCCGATTTATGACGCGCAAGCGATTAATGTTGTTTACGTTGGGGAGTCACCGCGTGAATTGATGAATCAGCTCGGTTGGATAGAGAATCAAACTTTCTCTCGTAATGAGATTGAATGGACAGGTTATCTCGCGTTGTTGAAAGAGAAAACGCCACCAGTGTCTGATTTGTACTGGCGAAACAAGCCACAGGATATGGCTTTTCAACTGCCGGGGAATCTGATGAAAAGAAGCCATATTCGTTGGTGGAATGCAGGAGTTGATCATAATAGCAATCGACCTAAGTGGTTAGGCGCAATCAGTTACGATGATGGTCTTAAAGTGACCCCGTACTCTGGTATTGTCACCATCCTTCACCGAGTTGATCCCAATGTGGATGAAGAGCGCGATAGGCTGGCAGAACAAATTAAATCGATTTATCCGAGTATAGGTATCGCGAATTTGCCACTTGCCAAGGCTGAGGCGATGAATGATAACAATGACTATTATACTGACGGTAACGTACTCATGATTGGTGCGAGTTCCTATGGTTTTGACGAACAGAAACTGGATGTCGCAGCCAATGACACATAGGCACCGGAACTAACACATTACACTCAACATTTACTCTCCTCTGATTATCGCATTGATTCTTAGAATGTTCTCACTGAGCCTTTTTTAACCCCTTCTTAATATAATGCTCAGTGGGAAATTCACCGCTGCTTAGTTCCAAATCAAAGTCCTTATTCCGTAATAATATCTCTGCCTTTGTCTATGCTAATAAGGTGCTATTAAGAAGCACAAGCTAAGGACAAAGTTATGCAAATGAATCCGATTGGTTGGTTTGAAATTTACGTCGACGATATGATGCGAGCGAAAGCTTTTTACGAAGCTGTGTTTAATGTCACTCTCGATAAGCTAGATGTTGAAGCTGGAATGGATGTTGAAATGTGGGTGTTTCCTTGTGATATGGACAGTTACGGCGCTACAGGTGCGCTGTGTTATATGTCTCATGTCAAAGCTGGAGGCAACAGCACGATGGTCTATTTTTCTTGTGAGGATTGCGCGACAGAAGCTAGTCTAGCCGCTGAAAACGGTGGGGCTTTACAAGTGCCGAAAATGGCGATTGGCCAGCATGGTTTTATCAGTATTGTGAGTGATAGTGAAGGCAACATGATAGGGCTTCACTCTATGCAATGACTGGCGATGGCCTGATTGAATAAGATCTGACTGACCAAAAACGCGCTGGTTATGTTGAAGATGTAGCCGTTCAATACAACGGTGTATTGATAGAAAAAAGCAGGAGTTTGCCAAATTGTGCAAACTCCTGCTTTTATGTGTGGTTTAGCTTTTATGTGCGGCTTAGCTTTTATGTTCCGATTAAGAGCTTTATACGACTTTAGACACTTTAAGAACGAGAGAGGCTTTCAAGCCCCCCATTGAGCTTTTACCCAAAGTTAAGCTGCCACGATAACTGTGAGCCATCTCATTCACGATATTGAGTCCTAAGCCTGTGCCAGGAGTGGTTTCATCAAGACGTACGCCTCGCTTGGTTACCTGTTCGAGTTTTTCTTCCGGGATGCCTTTACCGTCATCTTCAATAATCAACTCGACATTACCGTCGGCAAGCTCATTGGCGTGTACGCGAATAATACTGCCTGCCCACTTGTAACTGTTCTCAAGTAGGTTTCCGACCATCTCATCAAGATCGGTTTTTTCTACCGCGACCTCAAGTTCGGAATCCAACTCATTGATCATGGTGACATCGTTGGCGGCGTAAACTTTATCAAACGCCATTGCGATAGCTTCGACACGCTCACAAGGTGATGACTTCACTGAAAGGATGTTCATTGCCCCTGCCATGCGTGCACGGCCAAGGTGGTAATCGATTTGACTTTGAATTTGATGAATCGGTTGCTGTAACAGTTTCTTGTCGTTGTCTGGCAGCATTTCAATTTCGTTTTTCAGAACCGATAACGGTGTTTTTAACGCATGAGATAAATTGCCTGCGTGGTTACGAGCTCGTTCCAACAATTCTTGGTAATGGAAGAGCAGGGCATTGAGGTCAGAGACTAAGGGAGAAACCTCTTTCGGGTAGTTATCGCTCAAACCTTGCTGTTCGCCTTTTCTCAGCATCACCAGTTCACGCTGCATTTTACTTAGTGGCAGTAGCGACCAGCTGACTTGAATACCAATCAACATCAGTACGCCCACAAATAACAGCATCAGAATTAACCATACTTGGCTAGTCAGCTCGGTAAGGGTTGACTCTAATGGGTCTTCATCAATACCTATGGTGATAGTGATAGGGTCGGTGAGCTCAGGTAGGTAGATATCTTGCTCAATATAAATGAGTCTCTCTTTCTCTGGCCCTTTGATGGATGTGTGAATCGGCGAGCGCTTGATGGTGAGGTCTTTGTCCCACAGAGAGCGAGAACGAATGATCTGTTCTTGAGTCGCCGCACGCCAATAAAGGCCACTGTAAGGTTGGTTAAACCTAGGGTCAGACAAGCGCTCTGCCATGATTAGGTTGCCGTTTGTGTTGGTTTCGATATTGGCTGTGAGCTCGTCCATGGTGAGACTGAGTTGCTGCTTCATATCGTCGACGAGATAATCGTTAACCAGTTTTGGTATACCGATACCCGCCGCTAATATCATGGCACCTAACCAAAAAGCCGCAGCGAGGAGCAAGCGGCTTTTTAGACTGATGTTTTTAAGCGTTCTTTTTTTTAGATTCATACGTTACCAGCCTGTCTTTGTTCATCTTGCTATGAGAACAACGACGATCAGCACAGGCTGTCCACTTAATTGATCTGTGTACTTGATTGATGGTTGCTCTTAGCTTAATTAATACAGCACTATTCAGCGTTGAGTTGGTAGCCAAGACCACGAACGGTTTTGATGATCTTCGGTGCGATTTTCTTACGGATACGGCCGATGAAAACTTCCACAGTATTAGAGTCGCGGTCGAAATCTTGCTTGTAGATATGCTCAACTAATTCTGTACGCGAGATAACCTTGTTCTGGTTATGCATGAAGTAAGCAACCACTTTGTATTCCAATGCCGTTAGGCTTACTGCTTGCCCTTGCCACAAAACCTTCGAACTGCGTGTATCTAGGCTTAGGTCACCAATTTGTTGAATAGGCGCTGCACTGCCAGATGCGCGACGTAATTGCGCACGAATACGGGCAATCAGCTCAACCATTTCGAACGGCTTTGTTAGGTAATCATCTGCGCCTGCGTTCAAGCCTTCTACACGCTGAGTAAGAGTGTCTCGTGCACTTAAGATAACGACTGGCGTATTGATGTTTTCGTCTCGAATGCCTTTCAATACGGTTAAGCCATCTAGCTTCGGTAAGCCTAGGTCGAGAACGATGGCATCCCACTCTTCCGATGTTGCACGGTAGAGTGCGTCGATACCATCTTGAGAAAGTTCTGGAACCCAGTCTGCTCCCTCAAGAGTTTCTAGAATTTGTTGGCCCAAGCGAGGTTCGTCTTCAACGACTAAAATTTTCATAATTGTTCTTCTTAATTCTTGTAGTGACTGTTCGCGATGTTTAATTGCTCGTCGTGATTAATAGTGTCTTTAAAGTTGCGCCCTTAATTATTCGCTGTGTTTAATTGCGTCTTTAAAGTTTCGGCCTTTAATCATGAGCATCTCCAACGTCTCGGCGTTGTATTCGACTTTGATGATGTTGTTTTGGTAATTAATTTTTAGTTCATAAACCCAAATATCATCGTCTTCTTCTAGTTCTACTTTAATGATTCGACCATGAAGATCGTTCTCAACGGCCGCATACATTTCTGAGAAAGGGCGAATATAGCCCTCGCGCACGGCTTCGTAGACTTCGTCTTGATCTTCTTCAAATTCGATACGAGTTCCTGCTTTATGAACATCTTGTACTAAGTCATGACCATTATGATGTGAGTCGGCCCATGCACCTGCAGAAACAAATAAGCCTAAGCTTATAGAAAACAAAGAAATCATAGCTTTACTAAACATAGCGAATCCTAGAGAAGGTTGATAGCGTTCAGTATAAAAAAGTAATTCTGAACAGAAAGTGAACCTGATTAATAATGAGAATTTGATACCTAAAAACTTAACGCTTAACAGCGGAAGGCCCGATAACTGAAGACTAACTTCCGAGTGTTAAGAACGTAATATCTAACGTTGTTGAAGTTCGTCTTCGAATATTTTGTCTCTCATTTTCCAAAAGCGTCCCACTTTACGCGCAATCACGAATTGAGGTGGGCGGAATCGATGTTGGTGAGCAACCACTTTACTTGGTGAAGCTTCTTCAAATGGTCGGTGTCGGTCGGCAAGGTGAGGGCGAACAAACTGATCCTTAAAGTTCTGCTTCTGTTTCTTGGTGGTTAATGACCAGAATTCATGTACTTGTGCTTGGTTTTCACCTCGGTAGGTGACCTTAAGTTGCGATTTGCCTTTGTCGTCCTTGAGCACGTTAAGGTCCATTTCTAAACACTCAAACACCAACGCATCTTTTAGGTTCAGCGCTTCCTTAAGCTTTTTATCTGGGTCGACTAAGGTGGCATCGCACTCATGACAAATACGCGCGGCAATGTCGTTATCGGCGCCGCATTCACCGCAGTATTTTGCACGGAAACGATAATTACAGTGTTCGCGTTCGCCAGTGTCTTCATCGGTAAAGTAGCCTTGGCATTTACGGCCAAAGTGTTCAAGTAAGAAGCCATTACTGTCTAGCTTGCCCCAAAAATTATTATTGAAGCCGCAAGCAGGGCAGGGAATGGTGATGATCTCGCTGTCAGAATCGGGTTTTGGGTCACCCACTTCAGGTTGATAAAGGTCGTAACTGTTGCCTGCATAATCGAGCACCAAACACTCTTTTTTACCTGGAGACAAACGTAACCCACGGCCAACGATTTGTTGATACAAACTGATGGATTCGGTCGGGCGCAAAATCGCAATCAAATCGACATGTGGCGCATCAAAACCTGTGGTTAATACCGATACGTTGACTAAGAACTTGATTTTACGCTCTTTGAAATCACTGATGATTTGGTCACGTTCAAGTGTTGGTGTGTCACCAATTACAATTGATGATTCGCCTTCTGGCAATAAGCCAAGGATTTCTTGTGCGTGTCTAACAGTCGCAGCGAATACCATGATGCCGAGTTTGTCTTTGGCTAGCTCAATGATCTGGTCGACAATTTGTGGAGTGGCTCGTTTAGACTGCTCGATCACCATATCGAGTTCGGCTTCTTTATAACGTCCTGTACTTGCTGGTTTCAGCTGTGAAAAGTCATAGCTTAAAACGGGAGCGTCAATCATTCGAGCTGGTGTGAGAAACCCTTCGTCTAACAAATAGCGAATTGGGAGTTCAAAAATGCAATCTCTGAAAAAGCGTGGCTCTTCAGAACGCACTTGTCCACGTGTGTGATATTGGTAGAGCCAGCCCATACCAAGACGATAAGGGGTCGCGGTCAATCCAAGCACCTTTATGCCCGAATTATTTTCACGTAAGTGAGTGATCACTTTTTGATAGCTACTGGTCTTTTCATCGGGAACGCGGTGGCATTCGTCGATAACCAATAACGAGAACTGATTGGAGAATGAATCGAGGTTTCGAACTACGGATTGAACCGAAGCAAATACCACTTGCTGGTCGGTCTCTTTTCGCCCTAAACCTGCGGAGAAAATCGAACCTTTTAGCCCATAACCTTCATACTTTTCATGGTTTTGCTCAACGAGCTCTTTTACGTGCGCGAGCACTAGAACACGACCTTTAGCAAGCCTTGCTAGCTCTGCAATCACAAGGCTTTTTCCCGCGCCTGTAGGCAACACAAGAACAGCTGGTGTTTGGTGTTTTCTGAAGTAATGAATCACTGATTTTACTGAGTCAGCTTGGTACGGGCGGAGTGTATACATATAGTGTCTTGTAAGATGAAAAACAAATAGTGTGAAATAGCTCAACTAATTGAGCAAAGGTGACTATAATACCCGACTTAGATTAGTTGAGGTATTCATGCGTTTAGATAAATTTCTGTGCGATGCGTTAGGCGTCACTCGAAGAGAAGCAACACACTTATTAAAATCAAAAGCAGTGACAGTGAATGATGTCATTCAAAAAAGCGGCTCACTCAAGGTAACTGAAGAGTGCGTTGTGGAATGGCAAGGCAATGAACTGAATGTTCACGGCCCACGTTACATCATGCTTTACAAGCCAGAAGGCTTTGTTTGTTCGCATGAAGATGGCTCAAATCGCACTGCGTTTGAATTGCTTGATGAAATCAAAATGGACAAGTTGCACTTTGCAGGTCGTCTAGATGTTGATACGACTGGTCTTGTCTTAATGACTGACGACGGTAAGTGGTCTCACCGTATTACGTCGCCAAAGCACAAGTGCGAAAAAACATACCGTGTATGGCTTGTTGAGCCTGTTGAAGCGGATTATGTTGAAAAATTCAAAGAGGGTATCCAGCTTAAGAGCGAAGATGGCCTAACACTCCCTGCACATCTTGAAGTACGTGCAGAGCGTGAAGTGTTGCTAACGATTCACGAAGGCAAATACCACCAAGTGAAACGCATGTTTGCAGCCCTTGGTAACAAGGTCGAAGCACTGCACCGTGAACGTATTGGTGAAATTGAGATGGACGAATCTTTAGAGTTGGGTGAATACCGTTACCTAACACAAGAAGAAGTCGACTCTATCTGGAAGTAATCTTTTCTACCGTAGACGTGGCCGACCAAGGATAGCGTCGGCTGATTATTTTGACTGGTACTAGGACAGTTTCAGCCATTATTGCTATATGTTCATGTATGTGTGCGCATATTCGTGTATCGCTATGTTTATATTCGTATATTGCGTGCATGTTCGTGTTCACATAAACCTAGTACTTAGTCGGAGAGTTATGCAAACGTCTCCCCCGCAGACCTTAAGCTCACAACCTCAAACTCCTCAGTTAGGTTGGATGCTATTTTTGGTTCTGGGCGCTATTGGTGCTTTGACACCACTCGCAATCGATATGTACCTACCCGCAATGCCAACTATCGCCAAAGATCTCGGCGTGACAGCGGGTGAAGTGCAAATCACACTCACAGCGTACACCGCAGGTTTCGCTTTAGGTCAGTTGTTACATGGCCCATTAGCCGACAGTTATGGTCGCAAGCCCGTTCTACTGATTGGTGTATTCTTCTTTGCGATAGCATCTGTCGTGAGTGCAACTACTCATGGTATTGAAGCGCTAACGTTAGTTCGTACGGCTCAAGGTTTTGCAGGTGCTGCCGCAGCGGTCATTATCCAAGCGGTTGTGCGCGATATGTTCGACCGTGAAGATTTCGCAAGAACTATGTCGTTCGTTACCTTAGTGATGACGGTTGCGCCATTAATCGCCCCTATGATTGGTGGCTATTTAGCATTGTGGTTTGGTTGGCGCTCAATCTTTTGGGTGTTGGCTATTTTTGCGGTGATCGTGATTCTTGCGGTTATCATCAAAATCCCTGAAACACTGCCTGTCGAAAATCGTCAGCCCTTACGCTTTAAAACGACGATTCGCAATTACGCTCGTTTGTGTAAAAACCCGACGGTTATGGGTTTGATTTTCTCGGGTGCATTCTCATTCTCTGGGATGTTTGCATTCTTAACCGCAGGTTCTTTTGTCTACATTGATATCTATGGCGTACGTCCTGACTTGTTCGGTTACCTGTTTGGCTTGAACATTGTTGCGATGATTCTGATGACAACCATCAATGGTCGAATTGTTAAGAAGGTCGGTTCTCATACTATGTTGAGAGCGGCGTTGGTCATTCAATTACTGGCTGGTTTAGGCTTGCTCGTCGGGTGGGCGTTGGATCTAGGACTTTGGGGGATTGTGCCGTTTGTGATGCTGTTTATTGGCACCATTTCTACTATCGGCAGTAACTCTATGGGTCTACTGCTAAGTGGTTATCCAAACATGGCAGGCACAGCTTCATCGCTTGCGGGAACATTAAGATTTGGTACTGGTTCTGTCGTTGGGGCTATCGTTGCGATGCTACCAAGTGACAGTGCTGGGTCTATGGCTATGGTAATGGCTGCGTGTGCAGTAATGTCAGCATTACTATATTGGACATTAGGAAAGAAGGCATAATGTCAAAATACTATATTGAAATTCAGAAGTTAGTGAATGACGCGTTGGGCGAGCTCTATGCTCTGCACAAAGCAGGCAAAGCGATTGATGCGCCTATTGCGAACAACCTTTATTTAGTACGTTGGGTAACGAAGGCGATTAAGGCTCAGTCTTATGATCGTGTGATTGTTCCTGATTTGGTACGTTGGCAGAAGCAGGGTCGTTCAAAAGGCAACAACTCTGATTTAACTTTTACCTTCAAACGTATCTCTGCGTTTTACGGTAAATTCTTCCCTGAAGGCGAAGAACCAAAAGCGTTGAAAGATAGCGACGTTGAAGCCTTTATGGACAAGATGTACGAGATGGGTTGGAGTGTATCGAGTGAAGATGAGCTGACGACTGGCGGCAAAATTCAGTTCTTCACTGATGGTGAGCACTCTTTTGCACTTTGTGGCAAACAGTGTGATGACTCGTTCGACGGTGAACTGATGGTTAAGCCGATGAACTGGTTTGTTCGTGGTAACCACGCTGAGTTTATTCAAGCAGCGATGGAAGCGGGTTTCATGCTTCACAAAGTAACGGACTACAAGTCAGCAGTGAAGTATCACGGTGAATACATCGTGTATCCTGCTAACCAAGGCAACCAACTTGCTGAGATCCCAATTAGCGTTGTCGGCTAACGGATAGATGCGGAATAAGAAGTAGATATGAGATGCGAGATGAGTGATTCGAAGAGCCACTTACTCGCATCTTTTTTATCTTTTCTTATCTCGCTACTCGAATCCCGCATCTGCTTTTAGTCTTTTCACATCCCAACACTCGAATCTCGCATCTGCTCTTTTGCTTGCTTCTCTATCGCTTTTACCATGCCTTTAAAGATAAAGAGGTGGGCTGGCATCATCGCAAACCAATAGAGTAAACCCGCAAAGCCTTTTGGGTGCCACCAAGCTGTGATGTTGAGCTCTCGAGACTCTCCATTCTCCGACACGGTGATTTCTAATCGCCCTAAGCCAGGTCCTTTCATTCCAAAAAGCAGAGACAAAAATTGGTTCTCTTCACAACGAATGACTTTCCATGAATCGATTTTGTCACCGACTTTTAGATTCGGGCCTTCTGGCATTTGTCGAACCGGAATGCCACCGCCAAATAAAAGGTCGAGCCATTCTCGTGTACGCCACAAAGCATTAGCAAAGAAGTAACCTTGCTTTGGGCTTCCTATCTGCTGAGCAACCTGCCACAAAGACTCTAATGATGCCGTTGATGTAATACTGGCTCCGGTTTTCTTTGGGTAATAACCATAACCAGCCTGCCAGCGTTTAAACGCGGTTTTATCGAAGCCCCACACATTACTTTTCACGAAGTTACCTTCAGAGTGAATGGTTTGCTCGACCATACGTTCGAACGACATCAGCTTTTGTGGGTACTTTTCATTAATGGTGGTCGAGTTAGCAATAAAGTCGTACTTAAGACCTGCGAGAAGAGCTCTGCCAATGTTGGAAGGCACCGACGTAACGACGCCTAACCAATAAGACGCAATTTGCGGTGTCAGTAATGAAGTAGCCCAAAGTCGAAGAGGGCGATCCGCGGTTTTAGCGATATGAGTAAATTGGTTTCGATAAGAAACAATATCAGGCCCGCCGACTTCGAAGGTTTGGTGCTCAGTCGGTGTGTCTTGCGCCAGTTTGAGTAGGTAATGGTTGAGGTTTTGCAATGCTATTGGATTCGCTTTGGAATCCACCCATTTTGGCGCAATCATGATGGGTAGGTTGTAAACAAAGTCTCGCATGATCTCGAACGCCGCTGAACCTGGGCCGATAATCACGCCAGCTTGCAATTCGGTTACTGGCACTGAGCCTTTTCGTAATAAGTCACCGGTTTGCTTTCGGGCTTGTAAATGTTCCGAATCCGCCGTTTGTGGTTGAAGCGAACTGAGATAGATCACGTGCTTGTTATTTGGAGTTAGCGCTGAGATGAAATTGCGCGCTAGATTCAATTCATAGTCAATAAAATCGTGCCCTTCAGCCATCCCGTGCACTAGAAAGAAAATAAGGTCAAAGTCAGGGACGAGTGCTTGAGTCGCAGCTTGATCGGCAAGATCAAGATACACAAGCGATAGATTATCGTGAGGCTCTGTTCGTGCTTTTAAATAGTCGATATGCCTTGCTGCTGCGGTGACTTGATAGCCTTGTTCAAGCAGGAGAGGGAGGAGCTGAGAACCAACATATCCAGAAGCGCCTAAAACCAGTACTTTCTTCATTGTTACTCCATTTATTGCGTATCAAACCATCCTTTACTCATACTACGCTAACTTTTCTACAAAACCAATTGAGCCATGAGTAATGAAAAAGCCAATAGAAAGAATCTATTGGCTTAAGTTTATCGGCAGTATTCAATCGCTTCGATTGGCATTAATTAGCTCTGCTGCTGAGCTTTAGGGCTAAGGTTATTTCCCTTGTATTCGCCGGTCAGCGTTTTTAGGAATGCTTTGATGGCATCCACTTCATCATCACTCATTTCAACACCAACTTGATACTTACCCATATCGAAAATCGCATTGTCTAAAGTTTCTGCCTGTCCGTCGTGGAAGTAGGGCGCAGTCAACTCGATGTTTCTGAGTGTCGGGACTTTAAACTTGTGCCTGTCCGATTCGATGCCTGTTACGTTGAAACGCCCCATATCTTCGGGTGTGATCTCAGAACCACGGTCAGAGAAGTAATCCGCTTTTAGCCCCATTGCCTCAAAGGTCTGACCGCCCATGGCCTCACCCGCATGGCATGTACCACAGCTATACTTTTTGAAAAGCATCAAACCATATTTTTCATGGCTATCTATCGCATCGACGTTACCTGTTAAATATTGGTCAAAACGGCTGTTGGGTGTCGTCAATGTCTTTTCAAATTCAGCGATAGCGTGAGTTATGGTGTGGCCACTGATTTCACCTTCGTAGGTTTTGTCGAACATAGCTACTAATTCTTGGTCATTGCTAAGCTTGTCGACTATCTGATGCCAGCCTTCAGAACCCATTTCAATCGGGTTGAATGGAGGGCCGCCCGCTTGGTCTTGGAGATCGTTTGCTCGACCGTCCCAAAATTGGAGTTTGTTGTACACCGAGTTGAAGACGGTTGGCGCATTGATTCCACCCACTTGACCATGAATACCGACAGAGCCAACTAGATTGTCTACTCCACCCGTATCAAGACCATGACACGATGCACAAGATACGGTGTCATCTCCAGAGAGGCGGGTATCGTGATACAAGGCTTTACCTAACTTAGCTTTGTCTTCATCGATGTTGAAGCTAGAATAGATAGGCTGTAAAGCGAGCTTTTTTCCTTCGTCATGCACTGGTGAGTTGGCGTGAAGATCGGCACGTGTTTGGCGAATCCATTTAAGAAGCGTGTGCTTCTCTTCTTTAGATATACCTGCAGACCAGTGCATCGATTGGTAGACCTTTGGAGGCATTGAATTGTCATAAAGCACTTTTTCGATGCGAGCTAATGCCACTTCAGATATCGGTTCTTGACCTTGTACACCGTTGAACAGCTGAGTGATTTCAAAGTGTCTCATTCCGGATTGAAGGTCTTTATCCATCAGATTCTTGGCGATCGGCCAATCGGCATAAAATGGCATCTCGCTATCACCAGTATGACAATAACTACACCCTTTATCTGTCAGGACTTTCATCGCCTGATAATCAAGAGATGATTTATCGAGTGATGAGAATTGCGCTAAGTTTTGCTCGGCCACCTTTTGATCATCTTTGCCGACCAAATACACTGAGCCTAAATAAGCCACAACCCCTAAACCAACTAAACTTAATATTATTTTTTTATTATTCATCTTTTAACTCCCTAGTGAATTGACTAGGAAGTTATTGAATTTAAGTGACTTTATGAAATGACAAAAAGGAATCAATATTAATCGAATAACTAGATGGAGAAGAATTTAACGAAATAAAGCCATTTAATTCATATGGTTATACTGATTTGTTAAAAATAGCAACAAATACAAAGAGATGTCGATCGCCACTAACTTTGATTTCAATCAATTTACCCGTCTATAGCGTCTAATGTGATTTTTGATATGTGCACCTGCATTAATAACGTTGGCTTGATGATTTTAGCTTTAATCGAGAGAGTGGCTGAGCGAATATGTTTTGCTAGTCTCGATTAGCAAGGTAATAGAGTGATAAGGAATAAGAGCATGTCACCGTCGTCCAGCTAATCTAGTTTGGGCATTTGAACAAGTGAATGATGCGAAAATTAGGATGCTATGCGGGAATTCATGTTCACAAAGTTATTTATGTATGGTTAAAAACCGAACATTGATATAATAGCGCGATATTTATCTTTATTCATCAATACGTTCCGTTTAGGTCTCTCTGTATGTTGCTCTCTTCAATTATCCATCACACTCGAGGTGATTTTGTTCGTAGGCTTATTGCGATTGCTTTGCCTATCACCTTGCAGAGCATTATGTTCTCAAGTCGAGGCCTTGTGGATGTGCTGATGTTAGGCCAACTGGGTGAAGCTGATATTGCAGCGGTGGGTGTGGCGAGTAGAGCCATGTTTGTCACGACCATTATGTTGGTGGGCGTGACCACTGGTGGTGCGTTATTGACAGCGCAATATTGGGGAGCAGGCAACAAGCAAGGCGTCAGAGAAAGTACGGCGTTAACTTGGTTGGTATCAACACTGTTTGCGTTGCTGACTATTGTATTCTTTGTATCATTTCCAAGCCAAATCATGGGTGTGACGACCGACTCACAAGAAGTCATCAGCCTTGGTGTTGACTACATCGTGATTACGTCGTTTAGCATGTTAGCCGTGTCTTGCGTCAGCAGTATGGCCGTTGGCTTAAGGGCGATGCACAAGCCGGGTTTGAGCACGTTCTTTAGTGGTATCGGAATTCTATCGAATGTGTTTTTAAACTGGGTTTTGATTTTTGGTAACTTGGGCTTTCCTGCTCTAGGAATCAAAGGCGCAGCGATTGCAACGGTGTTGAGTGGTGCAATCGAAGTGGCGACTTTGTTTGGCTATCTTTATTGTTCAAAGCACCTCTTGGCTTTCAAGCTCTGCGATATAAAAGCGGCAGCTTCGATCGAAAAAGTGGTTCGCTTCTTAAAGTTATCGCTTCCGACGACATTTAACTTTTTAGCGTGGGCTGGTGGCTTGTTTGCTTACCACGCGATCATGGGGCAATCGGGCGTTCAAGGTCTGGCTGCACTTTCAGTGATGACGCCGGTAGAGTCTATCTCATTGAGTTTGTTGATTGGCCTTTCGAATGCGGCAGCGGTTCTGGTGGGGAACCAACTTGGCGCGAAAAACAATGAAGCCGTTTACTATCAAGCACTAGGTTTAACGATTTTGTGTTTCTTGACCAGTATTGTCGTGGCAATTTTCCTCTACTTCGTACAAACGCCAATACTTAATGCCTTTAGCGCTTTGACAGAAGAAACCCGAGCGCTTTCAGAGAAGTTCATTCTGATTCTCAGCGTGGGTATTGTTATTCGCTCGGTACCGCTGACGGTCATTGTTGGTGTATTGAGAGCGGGCGGTGATGTGAAGTTCTGCCTCTATCAAGACGTGATTGCTCAGTGGGTGATCGGTATTCCGTTAGCTGCGATTGCCGCTATCTACCTTAAGTTTCCACCTGAGTGGGTATATCTGCTTTTCCTCACTGAAGAAGTGCTTAAGTGGGGTGGGTCACTTTATCGTATGAAAACAAGAAAATGGATTAAAAACTTAATAGGAAGTTGAAGTAGGGCGCACCAATCGCATCACTTTATTGTTGGCATGTGATCTATCTTTCAAAATACTTCCTCCTAACAGGGAATTAGTGTAGATTCTCCTTCCAAATTCTAACTAATGTGAGCTGTTTAATGTTAAAGCTGTCAGACCTATGTAAAGGCTATGTCGACGGGGGAGAATTTCACCCTGTTTTGCAAGGTGCTGAATTAACATTAAACCAAGGTGACCAGCTGGCATTAATGGGAGAAAGCGGTTCTGGTAAAAGTACATTACTGAATCTTATTGCGGGTCTAGACCTAGCAGACTCAGGCGAAATCGCTTTCCCAAACTTCAATATGCACGATTCGACAGAACGCAATCGTACTGCCTATCGTCGAAACAATATTGGCCATATCTTCCAGCAATTCAACTTGTTACCAACGCTTAATATTGCCGACAACATTCGCTTTTGCCGTCAATTAAAAGGCTTACCTGAAGATAAAGGGCTTTGGCGACAAATCCTTTCGGCTTTAGACCTTATGCCTTTGCTTGGACGCTACCCTGAAGAAGCTTCTGGTGGCCAACAACAGCGTGCGGCCATTGCTCGTGCTTTGTACATGGAACCTAAAATCCTATTAGCCGATGAGCCGACAGGTAGTTTAGATGAGCGTAATGCTGAAGCAGTAATGCGTTTGCTGACGTCTTTAGCTCGTGAGCTGGAATGTACTCTGTTGCTTGTTACTCACAGTGAAAAAGTGGCGCAGCATATGGATGGACGTATTCGTCTACAGGGAGGGCAACTTCATGTTATGGCCCGTAGTTAAAGCACTACTCGGTCATTATCGACGTTACCCACTTCAGATTATTTTGGTATGGCTTGGTTTAACCCTCGGCGTATCATTACTGGTTGGTGTTACTGCAATCAATCAGCACGCTAAGCAGAGCTATGCTCACGGCGAAAAGCTGTTTTCGAATCCTCTTCCATATCGTATTCGTCCCAAGCACAACGCCAATAAGATCCCTCAAGGTTTTTATATCCAGCTACGCCGTGAAGGCTTTCAACAGTGTTCTCCTTTTGATCACCATCGTATCACTGATGAAAATGGCGCAAACTTCATGCTTATTGGCTTGGACCCTGTGTCTATGCTTCAGTTGCATCCGGGCGTTGCGCTAAAAGATCTCACAACATTAAACCTAATGAAGCCACCTTACCCAATCCTTGTCAGCGATGATCTTGCTGAACATATGGAATGGAATAATGGTGACTATATTCCTCTTCTGGACGGCTCTGAACTTGGGCCTGTTGTTGTTGATCAAAACAACCTTATTAACGGCACACGACTGATCGCAGATATCTCGCTACTAAGAATGTTGAAACGTAGCGCTGGACTGTCTGTTATTGCTTGTTCAGATATGCCTCCAGAGAAGTTAGAACGTCTTAAGAATATGTTGCCTAATGGACTGACGATTTCTCGTAGTTCAAAAGCTGAATTGGAATCTCTAACCAGTGCTTTCCACTTAAATCTAACGGCGATGGGCATGCTGTCGTTTGTCGTGGGCTTGTTTATCTTCTATCAAGCGATGTCATTGTCATTTATTCAACGTCAACCATTGGTAGGAATACTAAGGCAGACCGGCGTGTCAGGTTGGCAACTGGCTAAAGCTCTATGTTTAGAGCTCTTAATCTTAGTGCTAGTGAGCTGGGTGTGCGGCAACATCTTTGGTGTCATGCTTGCCAACCAACTGTTACCTGCCGTGTCTTCAAGTTTAGGCGACCTTTACGATGCCAATGTGGGTTTAACCATCAATTGGAATTGGCGCTGGAGCGGTTATAGCTTAATGATGGCATTATTGGGTGCCTTCCTAGCTTGCGCTTGGCCGTTGGTTCGCTTACTTAAATCGCAACCTATTCGTTTGTCATCACGCTTATCTTTGATGCGCTTTGCGGGTACGGAATTTACTTGGCAGGCATTGATTGGTTGTGGCTTCTTGGTTGCTGCTGTAGCCGTCTATCAAGCGCCACAAACACAAGAATCTGGCTTTGCCATCATCGCGCTTATGCTCGTGAGTGTGGCTCTGTTTACGCCGTTCCTGATGTGGAAGCTGTTCAATAGCTTGTCTTATTCATTACGCTGGGTTCGTGCTCGTTGGTTCTTCGCTGATGCAGCATCCAGTATGAGCTACCGTGGCGTAGCAACCATGGCCTTTATGCTGGCGTTATCAGCGAATATTGGCGTTGAAACTATGGTCGGTAGCTTTAGAGATACCACCGATAAATGGCTAACACAACGTTTGGCCGCAGACCTTTATATCTATCCGACTAACAACGCGGCTGCTCGCATGAGTAACTGGTTGTCAGAACAGCCTGAAGTTGATTCAGTGTGGTGGCGTTGGGAAAAAGATGTCTCTTCTGCTAAGGGTAGCATTCAAGTGGTCAGTACTGGACCTTCAGAAGGCGAGCTAGAAGCGCTGACCATCAAACTAGGCATTCCAAACTATTGGTACCATTTACATCACTCGAAAGGGGTGTTGATCAGTGAATCAATGTCTCTCAAGTTGGGTATTCGTCCCGGCGATTATATTGATCTGCAAGACAGTCTTGGCTCGGGTTGGCAGGTTGTCGGCGTGTATTATGATTATGGTAATCCATATCATCAGGTCATGATGTCGCATCGCAATTGGCTGTATGGGTTTGCAGGCCGGGGCAATGTTGGATTAGGCGTTATATTAAAAGACGACGTGAATGCCATTGGTTTACGCAGTCGTTTGGAAAGTGTGTTTAGGCTCGGGTCTGAACGTATCTTTGATAACAACAATATTCACAGCCAAGCGATGCGGGTCTTCGATAGAACCTTCGCTATTGCTGATACGCTGGGTAACATTACCTTAGTGATTGCTGTATTTGGTATCTTCTTCGCGACCGTCGCGGGTGAAGTCTCTCGCCAAAGACATATTTCACTTCAACGCTGTTTAGGGGTCTCAGCCAAAGAGCTGATATTTACCGGAAGCTTACAGTTGTTTGTGTTCGGGCTTATTTCATCTTTGATTGCGGTGCCATTAGGTTTAGCGTTAGCAAGTTTGATCGTTGATATCGTTATTAAGCAGTCTTTTGGGTGGTCACTCGAGTTACAAGTGATTCCATGGGATTACTTAGTGACTTTTGCGTGGGCGATGGCAGCATTAATGCTCGCTGGTGCTTTACCAGTGATGAGAATGATCCGAAATACGCCGATGAAGTCATTGAGGGATGCGCTTTAATTATGTTTCAACGCAATGGCTCAAAAAAACTAAGACATCGTTTTGTCTCTTCTATTCTACTAATCAGCTTCTTCGGCGCACTCTTAGGCGTGTGGGCTTATTATTCCTATTTTGTTGACGTAGGTGATAAGGGCATTAACGAGGTTAATTCTGTATTAGTGAGTGAGCACTTTAATGTGTTCGAGCCTGTATTACCTGACAGAAGCGTTTCTCTACCACGTGATTTCCAGTTCCACCCTGAATTTCAACATGAATGGTGGCATTACTTCGCTTCTTTAAAAGGGAGTGATGGAAAGAAGTATTCGGTGCAGTGGAGCTTTTTCCGTATCGCCACGGATGAACGTGAAACGCGAGGGTGGCAAAGCCCACAAATCTATATTTCAAATGTCGTCATTTCTTCTGACTCTAAAGTGTGGAAAGAGCAGCGTTTAGCGCGTGGCGGTATTGGTCAGGCGGGAATGACGAACAGCCCCTTTAGAATCTGGATTGATAACTGGAATTGGCGAGCGTTAGGTAACACGCCGTTTCCGGGACGACTTCAAGTGAATACGGATACGTTTGGCCTTGAGTTAGATACGGTTGCGAAAGGGCCTTATGTGCTCAATGGCGACAATGGCTATCAGAAAAAACACGATTTATTGCCTGTTGCTTCTTACAATTTCAGTGCTCCTTTCTTATCTTTGACTGGTACATTGCAACTCGATGGCGTTGCTAAGGAAGTTGAAGGAACAGCATGGGTTCAGAAAGAGTGGGGAAGTGGCTTAGTTGGTGTGGGTCAACAAGGGTGGGATTGGTTTGTCTTTAACTTAGATGACGGCACAGCATTAAGCGTTAATCGTTACCGCCATAATCAACAGATGCCTTATGTGTTTGGAACTCTCGCGACTCGTTCCGGCAAGGTTTTTCAGCTGACTGAATCCGACATATCTATCAAGCCTTTGCAGAATACAACGTTGCTTAATGGGCGAAGAATGCCTCTTCAGTGGATAATTAACGTCCCTGGGCACGATATCAACCTCACTACCCGCATCAAACGCCGAGATATGTGGCTTCCATTTGTGATTCCATACTGGGAAGGGCCGATAATGGCAAGTGGCAGTCATGAAGCGACAGGCTTCATGCAACTCACCGGTTACTAGATACACCTAAGGCTATCATTTGATAGCCTTTTTTATATCCGTAGCACCCTCCATACTTGAATTAAATCTGCATACAGCTTTAGGGTTCTCATCTATACTTATTTTATAATACGTAAAAACATTATGGAATATACGACGTATTGTTTAGTATTTGTAGGAAAAACCGAAGTTAAACATCCAAAGAAGTGATTATCTATCGATTGGGCTTGTCTATACACTCGTGGTTATTCTTTGTTATTCTTTGTTATTCGTTTATTTAAATAATAAATATAAGGGCGAAATCATGACCGACGTCATCCGTGACTTCTTTAAAATGGAATCTGCTGGCGGCATCATACTAGTCATCGCTGCGGCGATCGCAATGTTTGTAGCAAACTCACCACTGAACGAAATGTATCAAGGCGTTCTACACAGCTACGTTCTTGGTATGTCTGTATCTCATTGGATTAATGATGGCTTCATGGCTGTCTTCTTCCTTCTAATCGGCTTAGAAGTTAAGCGTGAACTTTTAGAAGGCGCATTAAAATCTAAAGAGACAGCAATCTTCCCAGCTATCGCAGCTGTGGGCGGTATGCTAGCTCCTGCACTTATTTACGTGCTATTCAACTCTGGTAACCCAGAAGCATTACAAGGCTGGGCTATTCCAGCAGCAACAGATATCGCATTCGCATTGGGTATTATGGCGCTACTTGGTAATCGTGTACCAGTTAGCTTGAAAGTGTTCCTACTGGCTCTAGCAATTATCGATGACCTTGGTGTTGTTGTTATCATCGCATTGTTCTACTCAGGTGATCTTTCAACGCTTGCTCTAACGGTTGGCTTTATCGCAACAGGTGTCCTGTTTATGATGAATGCTAAACATATGACTAAGCTGAGTGTTTATTTGATCGTCGGTGCAATTCTGTGGTTCGCAGTATTGAAATCTGGTGTTCACGCAACATTGGCTGGTGTAGTGATTGGTTTTGCTATTCCACTTAAGGGTAACAAAGGGGAGCGTTCTCCTCTCAAACACCTAGAGCATGCATTACACCCGTACGTTGCTTTTGCTATCCTGCCAATCTTTGCATTTGCAAACGCAGGTATATCATTGGAAGGTATTTCTCTATCAAGTCTAACCGGAATGCTACCTTTGGGTATCGCGATGGGTCTACTGGTTGGTAAGCCACTGGGTATATTCTTATTCAGCTGGGGCGCAGTGAAAATGGGTATAGCTAAGCTTCCTGAAGGCGTGAACTTCATGAACATCTTCGCAGTCTCTGTGTTGTGTGGTATCGGCTTTACAATGTCTATCTTTATCTCTTCACTGGCATTTGGTCCAACGAACGCAGAATTCGATACGTTCGCTCGACTAGGTATCTTGATGGGCTCTACGACAGCAGCAATACTGGGTTACTTCCTATTAAGTATTTCTTTACCGAAGAGTAAGCAGCAAGAAGTGAAACTGTAATCAGTAACGGGCTCGCTTAAATAAAGCCAGCCCATCTAATGAACAACAAGAATTGATCACATGAGTTACTACTGAGACTCATGTGATGACAAAGAACAAAAAGCCGTGATGGGTAACCCTATCACGGCTTTATTGATCTTGCGTTCTTACACCAAATCTTATCAGTATTCTTTGAGAATTGTTCTGGTAGTCAGCTATCTCCTACCTCCGTCCAACGTTTACGTTATAAGAACTACCGTGACAATGTCACGCTATTTCTCTAGTGTAGTAAAGATCGTCCATTCCTCGACGATTTGTTCGCTTAGACCGACTACAGTTGCCGTTACTTTACGGTTTAACGCATGTGAAGTAGGGTCATCACCATCACTTTCTAAACGTTCTTCACCATAGCCGACAATTCTAACTCGGCTTGGCGCTATGCCGTTTGAGAGCAGCTCGTCTTGAACATTGTTCGCTCGTTTTTTTGATAGGTCTAAGTTGTATTCGTTGGACCCCACCTTACTCGCGTAACCTTGAATTTCAATCGATGCACTTTTGTAAGTTTCCAAGAACTCAGCCATGGTGCTGATTTGATCCGAGAATATTGGGTTAACTTCGTACGAGTCATGAGCAAACAGAATTTTTAGCTGTCTGACTTCTTCTGCTCGAATGGTTTCCCCACATCCGTCATTGTCGACTTGTGAGGCTTCTGGTGTGCCAGGGCAAATGTCACGCGCGTTTACGACGCCATCTCTATCATCATCCTGAAGGTCAGAAATCTGCTCAGCCTCAGGCAAGTCGATGTAAGGCTCTTCTTGTTGACTAGTGCATGCGCACAACGTGAACGTTAATGTGGATAGTAATAAGTACGTTATTTTCATCATTAATACTCCACGGCCGTTGTCCACTCTTCTGGTATGTCGACCAGTAGAGCGTTCAATAAAGAACCGGTTGCGTTCATTACACGGTACTTAGCGTACTGCTCAGAGTAATGCGCATCTAGATAATCTTTACGAGCTTCAAATAGTTCGTTCTCAGTGTTGAGTAAGTCAAGCAGAGTACGTTTACCTATTCGGTATTGTTTTTCATATGCGATAACGGTTTCTGAGGCGGAATCAACATGATCGGATAGAAAGTTCTTTTGTTGCAGTGTTAAATCTAAGGCACTCCATGAAAGACGAAGGCCTTCTTCAACTTGGCGGTAAGCTCGATCTCTCAGATCTTTTGCTTTATTCAATTGGTAAGCAGCTGCTTCGGAATTAGCGCTGTCTGTTCCGCCGTTGTACAAGTTATATCGCATTCTTAGCATTGCGAGTGTTTCTTGGCTTGAGCCTTCATCGCCTCCCGCATCGTCACGCCATGACTGAGATGCTTCAATAGAGAATGTAGGGTAGTTCACGCCCTTCGATTGTTTGTATTGAAAATGCGCTGCATCGACATCAGCCGCTGCGATTTTTATCACTGGGTGTTTGTCCAAGGCATCAACAATGGCGTCCGTTAGCGACAAAGGAATCCTCGAAATATCGGCTCTTGGGTAAATTAGGCCTAGTGGTTCTTGACCAACCACTCGTCTAAATTGTGTGTGTGTATCTATCAAATTATTCTGTGCGGCCAATAAGTTACCATGAGCTTTTGCAATCCTAGCTTCTACTTGTGATACATCCGCTGTCGAACCTATACCGGAATTAGCTCGTTTCTTAATGTCTTTATAGATTTTCTTGTGTATTGATAGGTTACTTTCTGACAGTGCCAGCACTTCAGTGGCTTTCACTGCGTCTAGATAAATTTGTGTCACCTCCAGAGCTTTGTCTTCGGCATCAGCTATCAATTGCAAGCGAACCGACTCAGCTTCTGCGGCTGTACGATCAATATCGTACAGAGTCGCGGAACCATCCCACAGCAATTGAGTGAGGGAAATCGTCGCTTCCTTTCTTGTTAAATCGGTATCTGGACTACCATTACTTTCTGCTGGGTTTATACCTTCGTAACCAATACCAGCATCTAAGTCGATACTGGGCTTGTATGCGCCTCCAGAGGCATCATTACGTTTTTTCACGCTCACATATTCGTTAAAGATGCTTTTTATCTCTGGATTCGTTGCCAAGGTAATAGCAACAGACTGTTCCAGAGTCTGAGCGGCGAGTGGTGTTGCAGCAACTAAGCAGCATAAGATGGATAATTTAAACAATTTCAAAGTAGCTCTCCTTCTACTTTCAATGTCTCATCCGTTTCCCAACCTACGTTTATCGCTGAATTGAGAGAAGGGTATTAAACGAAGCTTAGGACATTTGCAAAAAAATGCGAAGTTTGTAGGTTTTTTTTTGAATGTAAGTCGCTATTGCTATTGACTAATTTAAAAAATGCCATATTTACATGCTTTTAATGAGTTGATTATCAATAGTGCCACTACTAAATTTATTGTAGGAAATAGCCACAGCGCAGAGTGGGATTGGATCCGCGTTTGGTGTGTTCTGGGTAGAAGTGGGAATATGGATATGGGAAATATCAACCTAAATATACTAGGCCTTGCTAGCGGGAGTGTAGTGCTCGATGCTCAAGGCCAAGTTAGACGTTTGTCTCCGGGCGAACAACCAGCTGCTAGCGACGTGATTATCAGTTTTGATACTAGTGAAGACAGTGTGCCAAGTGTTTCTGCACGGTTTGTAGATAACCTGGGTCAACAAAATGTTCTAGATACTGATGATGCAATCGCTCAAGTTCAGCGTGCTATTGAAGAAGGGTTTGATCCAACGGAACTAGGAGAGGAGTTCGATACTGCAGCTGGTGAGCAAGGCTCAAGTTTAACCAACAGCGGTAGAATTGAGCGTACTGGAGCTGAAACTCAAGCTGCCACGAACTTTGAAACTGACGGATTTGAGTCTCAAGGACTATCGGAGACTCAAAGTATTGCTCTTTTTGACATCATCGCTTTTGCGCTTATTTCAGGTGAAACCAACGTTATCGAGTTTGAGCAGGATGAGCCTATTGAAACTGGGGGTACCCTAACAATAGAGGAGCCGGATGTCGTCTTTATTGCTAAAGACGTGGAAGGGGATAATGGGTTAGGTACCTTTGTTGTAAACGAAGATGGTACTTGGACCTTCGTGGCCAACAGCCCTTATGATGAGCTTGCGGATGGCGAGCAAATTCAAGACACGACGACAGTACAAACCTCCGATGGAGGTGAACAAGTTATCACAGTAACGATAATTGGTACTGATGATGCGGCTGTAGCCACTGATGACACAGGCAGTGTGACTGAGGACATTGATGTAGATGAAATCACCAATCAATTAGTGACATCTGGTCAGATCGTGATTACAGATGTAGACAGCGACACTCCTACCTTTTCTGCTGATGGTGAGTTTAACCTCGTAGGTTCAACAAACGAATCACAGCTAGGCGTATTGAGCATCGACCCTGATGGTGCTTGGACTTACGTCGTTAACAACGATGATGTTCAGTACTTAGACGACGATGAATTCGTTACTGAGGTTTATACGGTGACGGCAGATGACGGCACAACAAGCGAAGTGACCATTACCATTAACGGTGCCGATGACCCATCTGACATAACCGTTGGCGAAGGTGATTCAGATACGGGTGAAGTGACTGAGGATGTCGATGTTGACCAAGAGAGCAACAACTTAACGACGTCAGGTACTTTAACCATTACCGATGTCGACGACAATGATGTTGCAGCTTTCGAACCGGACGGCACGTTTAATCCAGAAGGTTCTACCAATGATACCGCGTTGGGTGTGTTGACCATAACAGACGATGGTTCTTGGACTTACGTTGTTAACAATGATGATGTTCAGTATTTAGATGACGATGAGTTTGTCACTGAGGTGTATACCGTTACTGCGATTGACGGAACCACAAGTGAAGTGACCATCACCATTAACGGTGCCGATGATCCATCCGAAATTACCGTCGGAGAGGGTGACTCTGACATGGGTGAGGTGACGGAAGATGTGGATGTCGATCCGGAAAGCAATGACTTGATGACATCGGGGACACTGACGATCACCGATGTTGACGCCAATGATGTTGCTGCTTTTGAACCCAACGGAACGTTTAATCCAGATGGCTCAACCAATGATACCGCGTTAGGTATGTTGACCATAACCGATGATGGCGAATGGACGTACGTTGTCGATAACGATGATGTGCAATATCTCGATGACGATGAGTTTGTCACCGAGGTGTATACAGTCAATGCGATTGATGGAACCACAAGTGAAGTGACCATCACCATCAACGGTGCCGATGATCCGTCTGAGATTACCGTTGGAGAGGGTGACTCAGACATGGGTGAGGTGACGGAAGATGTCGATGTTGATCCTGAAAGCAATGACTTGATGACATCAGGAACGTTGACGATCACTGATGTTGACGCCAGTGATGTTGCGGCTTTTGAACCCAACGGAACGTTTAATCCAGAAGGCTCGACCAATGAAACCGCTTTGGGCATGTTGACTGTTACCGATGATGGCGAATGGACGTACGCTGTCGACAATGACGATGTGCAATATCTTGATGACGATGAATTTGTTACTGAGGTATATACCGTTACTGCTATTGACGGAACCACAAGTGAAGTGACGATCACTATTAACGGAGCTGATGATCCATCTGAGATCACCGTTGGTGAAGGTGACTCAGACGTGGGAGAGGTAACGGAAGATGTCGATGTTGATCCTGATACCAACGAACTTTCAGCATCAGGCACTTTAACGATTACTGATGTCGACACGAGTGACATGCCCGCCTTTAAACCTAATGGTGTGTTTACCCCTATTGGGTCTACTTATGCACTTGCATTGGGGGTGCTAACTATTACCCCTGAAGGGGCGTGGAGTTATGTCGTTGATAACGATGCGGTTCAATACTTGAATGATGATGACACGGTTATTGAAAGATATGTGGTAACCGCAATTGATGGTGTTGAGCATGTTGTTGAGATCACAATCAATGGTGTCAACGATGCACCGGAAGCGACCAGCTTTACGGTCATCAATGATGAGGATGCGATTATACCAATTCTCTTCGATTCTGAAGATGGCGGCATGCCTGACTACATCTCAGATCTAGAGGACGACCATGACGATATTCCACTTAACATCCGGATTGAGAGTTTGCCAACCAGCGGCAGTCTTTTGTATAAAGATGAAAATGGCATTACGAGAGAAATAGTTCAGTCTGATGTCGATAACGGTGTGTTGTTTGTTCCAAACAATATCAGTTTCGTTGCCGGGCCTGGAGAAATGTTTGAAATGGGCTTTAGTGGTGATCCAGAAGATATGCCTGACCTCGTTGATGGTTTCTATAACTGGGGTGTTGCAGTATCACCAACCGAAAGGCTGATCACCCTAGCTAATGGTAATACCATAACTATCTCTGTCGAAGACAATAACGACAAGCCGCTGCAACAGTATCAAGGCGAACAACCTCATGTGGGCTATGGTATTGGTGATAGTGATGGTCAGGGTATGAACATGCAAGAAACCTTGGTCATCGATTTCACCAACAATCCACTTGAAGTCGTCCAATTTGGTCTCGATGGTATGGGTGGATCGTTCAATACCAATAGCAGTGTGTATGTAGAGGTACTTTACATATTTGCTGACGGTACAACCCAAACCGAGCAGTATCAAAAAGATGAAGGTGATACTGGTCATGATCAGATTCTTTACGAATTCAGCTATTCTTCGCCAAGTAATCCGATCGTTGGAATGGAACTTTCTTCTTCGGGTGGTAACTGGGAGCTGCGTTACGTGCAAGGTAATGAAGCTGTCACAGATGACCCGCAGTTTGATTATGTTGCAGTCGATTCAAATGGAGCTGAAAGTAGTGTAGAAACGGTCACTGTTGATATTGAAGAGCCGCAACAATATAACGTGATCAGTGCTGCAAGCAACGAGCCTCTATTTGCTGGTTCTGGCAATGACCTACTCATTGGTGATAGTGATGACAACATTTTTACTTGGTTAGACTCCGCGCTCGATAACGGGACAGATATCATTAAGGACTTTGAGCTTTATACTAACGGTTCTGGTGATTTAATTGACCTCAATGATTTAATTGAAGACCCACAAGACGAAACTCAAATGGCAGAGTTGCTTGATATGATTGAAGTCTCAGTCGATGGTGAAGACATCGCTTTGTCTATTCCAATCAATGGCGGAGGCGACGTCCAAACGATCGTGGTAGAAGGGATTGCTACGGAAGTAGGCGCTTCGGTTGATCTTGGTAGTGATCTCGCGATTTTAGGAGAACTTATCAAAAACGATGCAGCCTAGTCGGTATCGTGAAGTGCTCTATGGCTTAACGTAATGAAAGCCCTCGGTTTCGGGGGCTTTTTTTTTGTTCAGGAGTAGCCGAAGAAAAGTTGCTGAATCATAGGTAAAAAAAAGCCCAAACCAACACGGTTTGGGCGGATACAAGTATAGGAGTTAATAAGGAAAATGCAGTAATTAAGAAAGCAGGGGAGAGACAAGTTTGACGGCCTGTTAAACTTCTAAATACTCTGTTTTCTACTTAATTTATGACCCTCCATTTCTATTTCAGTTCCAAGAAAATTCATTAATTTTTCCTTTTTTTGTAAACATGCATCGATTCAATCGGTTAGTGAATAAAGCGATTAACTGGTACGACCAATTTGTGAAAATGTGATGTTGCTTGCTTGTTAAATAAATGTACTAGGCGTATATTTCAAACAGTTGTTTAATACGAGTGATTGAAATGGCACCAAGAAGTACAACCAAAGACAAAATCTTAGATGTGGCTGAAGGCTTATTTGCTGAGCACGGTTTTAATGACACCTCTTTACGCACGATTACGAGTAAAGCGAATGTCAACTTAGCTTCAGTGAACTACCACTTTGGCGATAAGAAGACTCTGGTTCGTGCGGTACTCAATCGATACTTAGAAGCATTTATGCCTGCACTGCAAGACGCTTTAGTGAACTTAAACTTGAACGAAACGTATTCTATGAGTGATGTGTTTGAGTCTTTAAGACAGCCGCTAAGAGCACTGAATGATGTAAGGCCAAATGGTACGAGTCGATTTATGTTACTCATCGGTCGAGGTTATACGGATGTGCAAGGTCACTTGCGTTGGTTCATTACAACTCGCTACAGCGAAGTACTGACTCTATTTACCAGCTCAGTGATGAAAGCCAACCCGAACCTCACTCAAGAACAGTTATTTTGGCGATTGCACTTCACCCTAGGGACTTGTGTCTTCACCATGGCATCTAGCCAGGCTCTGATAGAAATTGCAGAGAATGACTATGACAGAAAGATAGATGCAAAGGCAGTGGTCGATATTCTCATTCCATATTTGGCCGCTGGCATGTCAGCAAAAGAATAAAACAATAAAAAGCAAAATATTCACAAACAATATAGTGAACAAAAGGATCTGAACTATGAGCTCTCTAAGACAAAAATGGGTAAGTGACCCAGCTTTTAAACTCTTTAAAAAAGTACTACCACCACTATCTAGCACCGAGAAAGAAGCGATGGAAGCGGGTAGCGTGTGGTGGGACGGAGAGCTGTTTTCTGGTAAACCAGATTTCACTAAGCTTCACCAGTACCCAAAACCTCAGCTGACAGCAGAAGAGCAATCGTTCATGGATAATGAACTTGAAACTTTGCTCGCTATGCTTGATGACCATAAAATTGTGAAAGAAGACCGAGACCTTCCTGAAGAAGTATGGAACTTCTTACGCAAAGAGCGTTTCTTTTCGCTAATTATTGCGAAAGGGTACGGTGGTCGTGAATTTTCAGCACACGCCAACTCTACCATCGTAACTAAGATTGCAACTCGTAGTATCAGTACTGCGGTTTCGGTAATGGTTCCAAACTCTCTTGGTCCAGGTGAGCTGTTGTCTCACTACGGTACTCAAGATCAAAAAGACTACTGGCTACCACGTCTTGCTGACGGTACCGATATCCCATGTTTCGCATTAACAGGCCCTGAAGCCGGCTCTGATGCGGGTGGTATCCCTGATGTCGGTACAGTGTGTATGGGCATGCACGAAGGTAAAGAGACACTAGGCATCAAGCTTAACTGGAACAAGCGCTACATTACGCTAGCACCAGTGGCGACTGTACTTGGTCTGGCTTTCAAACTTCACGATCCAGAAAAGTTACTTGGTGACAAAGAAGACATTGGTATCACGTGTGCACTAATCCCAGCTGACCACGAAGGTGTTGTAATTGGTGAGCGTCATGATCCACTTGGTCTTGCGTTTATGAATGGTCCAACACGCGGTCATGATGTATTTATCCCAATGGAATGGCTAATCGGTGGTGCAGATTACGCAGGTAAAGGCTGGCGTATGCTGGTGGAATGTCTGTCTGCAGGTCGTGGTATCTCATTACCAGCACTTGGCACTGCGATGGGCCACCTAACTGCAAAAACGACTGGCGCATACGCTTATGTTCGTAAGCAGTTCGGTATGTCGATTGGTAAATTTGAAGGTGTTGCCGAGAGCTTAGGCCGTATTGGTGGCTTAACGTATCTATTAGAAGCAACTCGTACACTGACAACCACTTCACTCGATATGAAAGAGAAGCCGGGTATCGTAACGGCTATCGCGAAGTATCACATGACAGAGATGGCACGTACCATTCTGAATGATTCAATGGACATCCATTCAGGTCGTGCAATTCAAGATGGCCCAATGAACTACTTGGCTGCGCCTTACCTAGGTATTCCAGTTGCTATTACAGTAGAAGGTGCGAACATCCTAACTCGTAACCTGATGATCTTCGGTCAAGGTGCGACACGTTGTCACCCATACGTATTGAGCGAAATGGAAGCGGCAGCGAACCCAGATGAGAAGCAAGGTGCAAAAGACTTTGATAGCTTGTTGTTCAAGCACATCTCACACGCGACTAAAAACACGTTCGGTGCTTTTGGTGCGGCACTAACTGGCTCTAAGTTCATTAAAGCCGACATGAGTGGCCCAACTAAGCCGTACTACCAAGATCTGACTCGTTTGAGCCGTGCACTTGCAGTCAGTGCGGATTTCGCAATGCTGACGCTAGGTGGCGAACTGAAACGTAAAGAGCTTATCTCTGCACGTTTGGGTGATGGTCTAAGTTACCTATACATGGCTTCTGCTGCACTTAAAAAGTATGAAGATGAAGGTCGTCAACAAGCTGACCTAGACTATGTACACTACGCGGTTCAACACTGTTTCCACAATGCAGCTAAGTCGCTACAAGAAGCGTACAGAAACTTCCCGAACAAGATGGTTGGGAAAGTGCTTAAAGGGTTAGTCTTCCCTGTTGGTAACCACTTCGAAAAACCAAGTGATAACCTAACAGTTCAACTAGCAGAAAGCTTGATGACTCCGGGGGCACATCGTGAACGTCTGACTCACCTTTGTTACATCGGTAAAGAGGAAGATGATAGTGTCGGCCTTATGGAGAACGCTTTCAATGCGATGTACAGCATCAAGCCACTAGAGCGTAAGATCTTCAAAGCAGTGAAAGAAGGTAAAGTGGCTCGTAAAGGCTTGCTGGCAGATAAACTGGCTCAAGCACTTGCTGCAGATGTTCTGACGCAAGAAGAAGTCGACCAAATTGTTGCTGCTGATAAACTTCGTTACACAGCGATTCAAGTTGACCACTTCAGTCATGACTTTAGTGAAACTTTGACGCGAAAAGAGTTAAAACCTAAGCTAAATAGCGTTGCTTAGATAAAGAAATGATTAAAGGCACCTAATAAGGTGCCTTTTTTGTTTTTGTCGTAGAAGTCGCGATAGATGTGTTAACAAATGGTGACTTAGTCGGCAAATATCAGTTGAGTGCTCCAACCACTTGCATTTTCACCACATTTTTACAGAAATTAGATGCCATTTGCGCACGAAACTCTTATCCTTAACCTGATTTTTTAAGGAAGTTGAATATGATCATCAAACCTCGAATTCGCGGATTCATCTGTACTACAACACATCCAGTCGGTTGTGAAGCTAATGTAAAAGAACAAATTGCTTACACAAAAGCTCAAGGCCCAATCGCAAACGCACCTAAACGTGTACTAGTTGTTGGCTCTTCAAGTGGCTACGGCTTGTCTTCACGTATTGCGGCAGCATTTGGTGGCGGCGCTTCTACTATCGGTGTTTTCTTCGAGAAAGCCGGTACTGAGAAAAAAACTGGCACAGCTGGTTTTTACAACTCAGCAGCGTTCGACAAGCTAGCTAAAGAAGAAGGCCTGTATTCAAAAAGCCTTAACGGCGATGCTTTCTCTAACGAAGCAAAACAGAAAACAATTGACCTGATCAAAGAAGATCTAGGCCAAATCGATATGGTTGTGTACTCACTGGCGTCTCCAGTGCGTAAAATGCCAGAGACTGGCGAAGTAATTCGTTCAGCTCTTAAGCCTATCGGCGAAACGTACACATCGACAGCTGTAGATACAAACAAAGATGCGATCATCGAAGCAAGCGTTGAGCCTGCTACTGAAGAAGAGATCAAAGACACTGTTACTGTAATGGGCGGTGAAGATTGGGAACTTTGGATCAACGCACTTTCTGAAGCGGGTGTTCTAGCTGACGGTTGTAAGACTGTTGCTTACAGCTACATCGGTACAGAACTAACGTGGCCAATCTACTGGGATGGCGCGCTAGGTAAAGCTAAGATGGATCTAGATCGTGCAGCGTCAGCGCTAAACGAAAAACTAGGTCAAACTGGCGGTACTGCAAACGTTGCTGTTCTTAAGTCTGTTGTGACTCAAGCAAGTTCTGCGATTCCTGTTATGCCTCTTTACATCGCGATGGTGTTCAAGAAGATGCGTGAAGAAGGTATTCACGAAGGTTGTATGGAACAGATCTTCCGTATGTTCAGCCAGCGTCTATACAAAGAAGATGGCAGCGCAGCAGAAGTGGATGAAGTGAACCGTCTACGTCTAGACGACCTAGAACTTCGTGACGACATTCAAGAGCATTGTCGTAACCTATGGCCTCAAATCACAACTGAAAACCTAAAAGAACTGACTGACTACGTAGAGTACAAAGAAGAGTTCTTGAAGCTGTTCGGTTTCGGTGTTGAAGGTGTTGATTACGAAGCTGACGTTAACCCAGCTGTTGAATTTGATGTAGCTGACATCTAATTCAAACAATCGAATCAAAATGAAATAGGCGCTCAGTGAGCGCCTATTTTTTTTTCTTAAAATTGATAGATATTTTTATTGATAGTACAAAGTGATTCTTTGCATTCATGTGACATGCTTTAAGAAGAATACGCGGTATGTTCTTAATAGATTTAAAATGAGATGTAACTTATGTACAAAATTACTTTGGCGTTGTTAAACGCTGTTATTGCTTTTAGCAGTGTTGCCGATGAAAAGTCGATTAAGCCTCTTCAATTTGAAGAAATTAAGCACAATGTATTTTTAGTTAAATCATATCGTGAGTTTGTCAATTTGCAGACTCCGGGCACTCCTGTAGTGCTCGATGCAAACTCGTTGATATATATCGATGGGAAGGATGTCTATCTAATTGATACACCATGGAATGCATCTAACATGCCTCAATTAATGGAGTGGATCGAAAGCAAGGGACTCACGTTAAAGAAGACAGTTTTTTCTCATTTTCATGAAGATCAAACGGGTGGCTTAGAGTACCTTCAACAACACAATTTCGAAACTTACGCTTCTGGTTTAACTAATCGTTTATTGAAACATGACAACAAAGAGCCGACGAACCATGAGTTCTCGGGCAATAGCTTCGTATTGTTGGAAAATAAAATTGAGGTTTTCTATCCGGGGGCCGGGCACTCCCAAGATAATGTTGTAGTTTGGATGCCGAAGGAGAAGGTTCTAGTTGGTGGCTGTCTTATGAGAGCGAATGAAGTGAATACTATTGGTTGGGTGGGTGATGCGGACATCAATAAATGGAGTCGGTCGGCACAAAAAGTGTTAGCTAAATACCCTCAAGCAGAACTTGTTGTTCCTGGGCATGGTAATGTTGGCAAAGGGACTAGCATTATTCGTCATACAGTCGAAATTGCGAATCAGCTATAAGCGAATAGTGGGCTAGACAAAAATCAAGGAAGCCACGCTGTTTCCAATAAAAATGCACTAACCCAAAGATGAATTAGTGCATTTGAAATATTTAAGCTTGGCTGCTTTAAAAGCAGCAGCTATTAACTAATTATGATGATGAAAGTACCTGCTAAGGTCATCAATATATTGGCTATCGCGTACGTACCTGCGTAACCCAGAGCAGGGATAGTTGAGCGAGCGTGGTCATTTACGATGTCCATCGCCGGGGCACAAGTTCGTGCGCCAATGATCGCACCAAACAACAGAGCTCGGTTCATCTTCAGCACATAAGCACCAACCAAGTAAGCAAAGAATACTGGCAGAACACTCACTACCAGTGCAATTCCGATCACTTGTGGTCCAACTTGGGTTAAGTGCTCAAATATCTTACCACCGGCGCTCAGACCGATACCGACCATAAAGAACATCAAACCGAGGTCTTTGACCATGTTTAACGCCCCTTGAGGTACGTAACCAAAGGTAGGGTGGTTCGCTCGTAAGAAGCCAAGCATGATGCCCGATAGAAGAAGGCCAACTGCATTACCTAGTCCAAACGAAACCTGACCGAATGTCATAGTGATCAAACCAAACAAAATACCCAGAATGAAGAAGCTACAGAAGGCCATCAAGTCTGCCATCTGGCTGTGGATCGAGATGAAACCAATTTTCTCTGCTAGGCCGTGAACGCGACTCTTTTCGCCACTCACCTGCAGTACATCACCTTTAGAAAGCACGATGTTTAAATCCATCGGCATTTCAATTTGAGCTCTTACTACACGGTTAAGGAAACAACCATATTCAGACATATTTAGGTCTGACAGACGTTTACCTGCAATGCTGTCACTTTTAACGACGATCTCTTCTTCTACGATTCGTAGATCGAGAAGGTTACGGTCGAAAACCTCTTTACCGTTACGGAAGCTTGGGTCAAGGCGGGCATGGCTATCTGGGAAACCAACCAATGCGATTTCATCACCTTCTTGCAGAATTGCATCACCATCTGGGTGGGCAAGAATACCATTACGGCGAATACGCTCGATGTAACAGCCCGTTTGACGATAGATACCCAATTCACGCAGGTTCTTACCGTCTGTCCAAGAGATAAGCTCTGGTCCCACACGATAAGCACGAATGATTGGAAGATAAACCTTACGCTGGCCAGAAGCACCTAGACCGCGTTCCTGAGCGATTTGCTCAGCTGAGTCGTGCAGGTTAACTTTCTGAAGCTTTGGAATTAGGCGAGCGAACATAATCATACTGATTAAGCCAACCAAATAAGCCATCGCATAACCGACAGACAGGTTTTCGATGACCAGTCCTAAATCCATGTTCCTCGGAACTTCCGCCAAGCCTGAGTTCAACGCATCTTGTGCGCCTACTAGGATAGGGGTTGCTGTAAGGGCACCAGCCATCATACCGGCAGACAAGCCAAACCCGAGGCCAAGATAATGGCTACTGAAGTAAGTTAAGGCTATCGCGGTTGAGAGAACGACGAGGCTTAGGATTAGGTAATGCTTACCATCTCTGAAAAATATACCGAAGAAGTTTGGTCCAGCTTCAATGCCTACACAGTAGATGAACAACATGAAACCAATAGTGAGACCGTCGGCGTTAAAGGAAAAGCCAAGATGCCCCATGACAAGGGAAGTAATCAGAACACCGATTGAGTTACCCAGTTGGAGGCTACCGAAACGAATTTTACCAATGGCTAAACCAATCGATAAAACAACAAAAATGAGGAGGATGGGGTTTTGTTCTAGCAAATAAACAACGTCGATATTCACAGTGGTCGCTCAATAATTGGCGTGAAACACAGGGTAAGTTTGAGGGTGAATTGTATCTAAATATAAATAAATTATAAGCGGTATTTTACTATTTTACTTGGTTTTGACTTTATTTGTTCTTAGCGCACAAAGTGTTGGACAAACAAAAGCCCGCTCAAGTGAGCGGGCTTCTAAATATTGTAAATTTTCACACTCAAATGCGTAAAGCTTTCAAGATAAAGGCTTCGATCGCTTGAGAGAAATCTTAGCTTAGTCGAAAAGACCTAGGTTTTCTTTTGCGTATGCTTCGAATTCTGTGCAGCCACCGATGTGGTCTTGATCGATGAAGATTTGTGGCACTGTATCTACTGGCTTACCAACAGTCTTCTCTAGGTCAGCTTTGCTGATGCCTTCAGCGTGGATGTCAACGTAACGGTAGTTGAAGTCATCGCGTTTAGCTTTAAGAGTTTCAGCATGCTCTTTTGCACGAACACAGAATGGGCAAGCAGGACGACCAAAAATAACTACAAACATTTAATTTCTCCTAAATACGGGATGAGGCTCGTTAACTCTATTATGTTAACTATTCTTTAGTGAATGCCACTCAAAATTTCTTAAAACCAACTATGCCTCAATGCTATGGGGAAATAAAGATGGAATTGACTCTTAATACGATAGCTTTTACCTATCAGCGCAAATATTCATCATAAAAAGACTGGGGCTCGCAAACTGCCCGTCACCAGCGTTGAGTACCCACAAATTGAGAGTGTGAATTACCCCTAAAAATACGACTTTAATCGGTGTTTGATGCCACAAGTTGCACTGTGTCAAAAAAAACACCAGAAGAACGAGGCATCGTATAACTAATGCATCTATAAGAAACGCATCGATAAGAAAGGGTATGGCTGAGGCTTATGCTAGATACTTTCGTTACCGTCGCTATGTTTCATCGTCGTTGTATTTCAGATATCAAGATTACATCCTCAATCCCAAGAGTTCGCAGTTTTGTTTGGTCATAGGCGCAGGAGGCACCATGTTTCAATTTATGACACCTACAAAGATCATCTTTGGTGATGGAGCACTTCAGGCTTCATTGTCCCTCTTTAACCAATATGGCTACAGCGTGTTATTGGTTACTGGCAACACATTAGAACGCACCTCATTGGTCACCGATTATCTAGATGCGCAAAGCATGCGTTATCAACGCATTGCCGTTTCCGGTGAACCCAATATCAAAATGGTCGAAGAGGCCGCAACTTCGGCACGCCGATTTAAGCCTGATATGGTGGTTGCCATGGGAGGAGGTAGTGCGATTGATATGGGGAAAGCGTTGGCTGCTGTTTTACCAAACCAAGGTAATTTATACGACTATGTGGAAGTCGTCGGTCGGAATGTACCACTCAAGGCCAAACCACTGCCGTTTATCGCGATTCCTACAACGGCGAGTACGGGCGCTGAAGTCACTAAAAATGCGGTGCTTAAGTCGGGACAAGATCAAGTCAAAATCAGCCTTAGAAGCCCCGACATGCTAGCCGATGTAGCTATTGTCGACCCGACCTTAACGTACGGCACCAACTTGTATCTATCAGGACGTGGAGCCATGGATGCCTTTACGCATCTAATGGAAGCTTATGTGTGTGGCGAGCCTAATTCGCTAACCGATATGATCTGTGAGGAAGGACTACGCAAGTTAAGAGACTCTGTGGTTAAAGCGTGTGTTTATGATGAGCCTCAAGCTCGTTCAGATCTTGCCTTCGCTTCTATGCTCGGTGGCATGGCAATAACCAATGCCAAGCTTGGAGCTGCCCATGGATTAGCTTCTGCGTTAGGGGGCAAGATATCCGCACCACACAGTGTTATAACTGCACGCTTAGCGCCATTTGTGATGATGGAGAATATCGCAGTCGCGAGAGAGCAACAAAGAAATGACATCTTAGCGCGCTATCAACGAATTGCTCAGATTGTTACTGGAAGTACTGAGGCGAAAGAGGAAGGCGCTATTTCTTGGTTATCTGAAGTGTTGGACACACTAAAGCTTCCAAGTCTATTGGAATTTGGTGTTTGCGAAGCTCAGTTTGATGAGGTGTCTGCCGATGCGCTTAAGTCTGTTGCGATAAAAGGAAACCCTTTACCGCTGAATCAAGAGAGGCTCGTGCATATCCTTCAGCAGGTTTGTGCGGAATGTGGTTGTGGAGGGGAATACCACGATACAGCCTTGATGCATCAGCCAGACCGACTTACCCCAGAGCAGGCTATGGAGTCGAGTTTTACTATTATTAACTCTTATGCGTCTGAGAATAATGTCGTAGAGAAAGGCAATAGCTGGACGATCTAATAGCAGCAAGCAGAAAACATACATCACGGGAAAGCTAAGCTAACTCAGGACAAATAAAAACGGAGCACTAGGCTCCGTTTTTTAATTCGATGTGTTCTAGGGTCATGTGTTTTCAGTTCTGTCTTAGCAGATTAGAACTGAGAGTACTTCTCGTAACGTGAATCACGAAGTGACTCTTTCACACGCTTTAGGTTCTCTCTGAAACCAGAACCACGACGAAGCGTGAAGCCTGTAGCTAACACGTCGATAACCGTCATCTGAACAACTCGGCTTGCCATTGGCATGTAAACGTCAGTGTCTTCTGGAACATCCAGAGAAATAGACAACGAGCTCGCTTTATCTAGAGGAGAATCTTTTGCTGTGATAGCAATAACGGTGGCACCGTTTTCACGAGCCAGGTTCGCAATCTCAACTTGGCTTTTAGTACGGCCAGTGTGAGAGATAAGAACAATAACATCGTTATCACTGCAGTTAATGCAGCTCATTCGTTGCATCACAATGTCTTCAAAACACGTGATAGGGATATTAAAACGAATAAACTTGTTTTGAGCGTCTTTCGCTACAGCAGAAGATGCACCCAAGCCAAAAAACGAAATGCGTTTTGCTTGAGTCAGCAAGTCAACCGCTCGGTTTACTTGCATCGCGTCTAGGCTGTTTTTAGCAACATCCAGACAAGCCATAGTCGATTCGAAAATCTTATGTGTGTAAGCATCTGGGCCATCGTCTTCTTCAACATTACGGTTCACGTAAGGTGTACCGTTCGCCAAGCTTTGAGCTAGGTGAAGTTTAAAGTCAGGAAAGCCTTTAGTGTCTAAACGACGACAGAAACGGTTAACTGTAGGCTCACTTACGTCAGCCATTTTAGCTAAGGTAGCAATGCTAGAATGAATTGCAGTTTGAGGGGAAGCCATAATTACTTCGGCTACTTTACGCTCAGACTTGCTGAAGTTTTCCAGGTTTTTTTGTATTTTTTCTAATGTATTCATAGTGTTCACGAGGGTATAGAGAACAACTTGCTAGTTAATATCGTTTACCAGGGGGTATGGCTGAAGCAAATATCAGTAAAACAGAACCTAAAACAATGGGAGGTTTGTAATTACTGCAGCGTCAAATAGATATCAAGCTAACTAGCACCATAGAGTCAGTATAAACCCAACATACTATTAACTAATACAAAAACACGGCATGAATGCTTAAGAATATGACAAACCTCAACAAAATTTTAGAAAACTACAGAATTGGAAGAGGGTTTGAGCAAAAAGAATGCAAATTGAGTATGAACTGACAGCTTAGTTACATCAAAAAGAAAGAAATTTTCAAATTGATGCAACTAAAATTGAATGACTATGCGTTGATTTGCGTAACTAGTTTGGTGATTTTGCCCATCAGGTTTGGCGCAAGTTTAGAGATTTCACGCTGTTCTTCAAGCACAGAGGTGAGTATCTCATTGCCTGTAAGCGGGTTTGCCAATACAACGCGGAAAACAATAATCGGTTGATGTGACCAAGCTTCTGGATTCAAGCGGGTTCTGGAGACAAAAGATTTGCCAGTTTCACGCTGTTTCTTCTGAATAAATTTAGTGAGCTCATTGAGTAACTCATTCAACTCAACACGTTGTTGAGCGCCAGCTTTTAGCAAGGCGGCTTTGACTGATTCAGGGAGGTAGCGATACGTCAGTAGACATAGCTCCGGCTCAGACACTAACTCAAAATCACTTTGTTCTTTAATCAGGTCAGCGAAGTAACGCGCTTTGTTGATGCTTTGGTCGATCAGCAGTTCATAGCCAGGGCGGCTGATGATGTGCATTGACGCATAAACGAGCATCGCCATACCGGAACGAGAGCCTTCTAGAGTGTGGCTACCTAGGTCTTTCGAACCTTTACGCAATATGTATTGAGCGTGATGTTCAATCGCTGTCATCGCGTCTGGCTTCTTAAACAAAACCATCCCCGCACCCATAGGGATATAGAGCTGTTTATGTGCGTCTATTGTGACAGAGTCCGCTAACTCAATACCATCAAGTAAATGACGGTGATTGTTCGACATCAGCGTTGCGCCGCCCCAAGCTGCATCCACGTGGAAGTGGCAGTCAGACTCGGCACACACCTCTGCAATTTCTCTTAGAGGGTCGATATTGCCAGTTTCGGTCGTACCCGCTACGCCAATCACGGCGAAAGGCTTAATCTTGTTCTGCTTAAGCTGCTCGATCTTGAGCCTCAGGTCGTCAGTGCAAATACGGTTATTGTTATCCGTTTTCACTGAAACAAGGCCTTCTTGGCCAATTCCGAGTACATCGGCCGCTTTTTTCAAAGAGTAGTGACCACGTTCAGAAACCAATATAGCGAGACCTTCGTAGTCGTAGTGCTTCATGGCTTTAAACAAGCCTTCTTTTTCTACACCTTTGAATGAGCCTTGCGCTTTCAATGCATTATTGCGAGCAACCCAAAGGGCTGTAATGTTTGCGATGGTACCGCCAGAACAAAACGCACCTAAAGAGTGGTTGGCGCTGTGCATCCAACGAGAATAAAACTGGTCGCTGTCTTGATAGATCAAACGGTGCAACATTCCCAAAACTTGGCGTTCAAGAGGAGTGAAAGCTTTTGAAGTTTCGATTTTTACTAGATTCTGATTCAACGCAATCATGATTTTAGACAGCGGCATCAGGAAATAGGGGAGTGCAGACGTCATGTGACCAATAAAACTTGGCGACGACGTATGTACAGAGTGAGATACAAGAGAATCGAGGAGATGCTCGGTATGTTCTGAAACAAACTCAGGCTGCTCAGGGATATGAGCATTCGAAAAATCTTTCTCAATCTCACGCAATGGCTTTTCTTCAGCCACAATGTGTTCACGTAAGAATTGATTCAGGTTTCGTGAAAGTTTGTCTTCGATTTGAGTGAGTGTTGAATCTGGGCCTTCAGGTACTGTAAAGATACGTAGAAGACTGTCGAAGCTAACATCTGCTGTTTTTTGTTCCGTAACCATAGCAAGCGAGTTATTTTTCTTATATTGACGCGAGCGGGACAATTTAAACGAAAACGGGAACAATGTCCCGTCTTAATTATGAAATCCAACTTCCCACAAAAGCATAGTAAATCAAGGGTTATTTACACTTGATCGCTTCAAGTTTAGCAATCGACTGGTTGTAACGCTGCAGTGCAGCATCGATTTGCTTAGGGTGGCTCAGTAGCTCAGCAAACGCTGAACGTAGCTCGTAGTTTTGAGCGTGAGGGGTTGATTGACGGTCATCGAACGTCTGCTTCGCAATTTTGCCAAGCTCATCATCACGTGTTGAAAGCGTCTTAATATCGTGCTGTTCTAGTTGTAACCAACCTTCAACCGATTGTGCTGTCGCAACTTTGCTTGAATCATTCACTAAGTAGTAGTTTACCGCGGCACGGTTGAGCTCAAAGTGGTGTTTACGACCTTCTAGGAACCACTCACTTACTTCTTTGAGCTCTGGGTATTGCTCAGACGTTAATGCAGCAAGATCAGCATACCAATTCAAAGAAGCGTCGATGTACGCATCATACTTTGTTGATTGGCATTGGTTTGTTTCAGACATTGAATCTGCTGCAAAAGAGAAAGTAGAAGTTGAAGCTAACAGTAATGCGACGCAAAGGCGTTTCATAGTGGTTCCTTTTGTAAGTTTATTCTTTTTAGAATTTTGTCGTTACAGCGTACCGTGATCATTATTTGTTGAGCAATGACACTTAGTGTCTTTTTATTTCGGTAACTGTATCGGTATCTTGGGCTTTGGTACTAAGAAATGCATTCTAATCTAAAACAATCGCTATTCCTGCGATCTAGTTAGCAAGAGATACAAAGAACAACATCATAATCGGGACGAGAAGACTCAATATAAACCCGCTGACGATGGCGATAGGGACACATCGAACGCCGCCTGTTGTTTGAATGACAGGCAAAGTGAAATCCATTGCGGTCGCACCAGCATAACCAATAGAAGTACACGGATAACTGCGAATCAGCACCGGGATCAGCACTAGGGCGACCAACTCTCTCAGCAGTTCGAGCATGAATGAAGCACCACCATAGACTGGGCCAAAAGCGTCACCCATTAGAATGCCCGCTAGAGAATACCAACCGAATCCGGATGACATCGCTAAAGCTTTGAAGAGGGGAATATCAAGTAAGTACGCGGCAATCACGCCACCGATCATTGAGGTCACAATAATCGTAAGAGCGATCACAATACCGTGTTTGTTCAGTAAGATTTGTCTAAGGGTCAATCCGCTATTGCGCAGTTGAATGCCAATAAAGAACAGAAGAACGAATAGAATCCATTCACTTGCCGTATCGACCCAATCGAGCCCGATCGGGAGAACCAAGCCCGCAATGAGGCCAGAACCGACCACCAGAATCAACTTTGCAGATTCCATCGCCATTGAAGATAGGGGGAGCTTTTTCTGGCTGCTGTCAGTTTTAAGCGGCAGTAATTTATCGATTGCTGGCAGCGCCATTAGGTTGCATACGCTCAAACAGACAAAGAAAGTGACAGTATAAAGAAGGATTGTCTGTAAATTGCTGCCTAGGTTATCGAGTGCGGCTAAGCTCAGCCCCATAAGCGATAGGATTACGTAGATCAACCTAGACGTCGAGCGATTAATGAACTCTAACGTCTGGGTGTTTGATATAGAAAAAAGATACCCCACGACGAGTGGCGCAAATATAAAGATCATCCCTGTAAACATGCTTTCCCTTTTACATTTACTTACTATTACAACTACTTAGCAATTTTACGGTGACTTAGAAGCCGCTAGCGTTGATAACGTCGCTTAGCTTTGCATTAAAATCATGTTTACTCAAGTTGCTTAATTTATAAAGAACTTCGGCACCCGTGACATTAAGCTCCACTTCATGCTCGTCGATGTTCTCATCCTTGTTTCTAAACATCAGGAGGTGGTTGGCAATTCGTGCAATATCAAGATAAGACACTTCGCGTTCTTCTTGTTGATTGATCGTGTTGCTACACACATCAATGAAGTCACTGTCGAATCCCCAACGTCTAAGAACCAGCTTACTGGTTGCAGAGCATTGGCCTTGGAATATTTGCAGAGCGATGTCGTGGTCTAAGTAGTTCCCATTTTCAAGATAGAGGTGATACTCACTTACTAGGCAGAACAAACCTATATCGGCTAATAGCCCGACGAGTAGAGATTTCTCATGCTCGAGGTAGCGATATTCGATAGGGGACAGTTCTTTGAAGCTATTGGTAACCAGTACCATCGTCGCGCCAAGTTCTTTTGAGATAGAAGCGCTTTGCACCAAAACCTGATTGCATTCGTGGTTTAGATTCACTGAATGCTTAAGCTGTTCGATAGCTTGGGCGGTAACGATGTCTCTTACTCTCAATATCCCCAAGCGTGAGACTGCCGTCATAATGTCGACACAGGTGATATTCCGTCTGTTAAATACCACAGAGTTAGCAACACGAATCACGATAGCCGTTAGGCCTGGGTCTTCAAGTAAGCACTCAGCGACCTCGGCAATGCCCGTTGATTCTTGGGTGCATAATTTTTGAATTTTTAAGACGACTTCAGGGATAGGAGGAAGGGTTATTTTTCCCGCTGAGATAGAATGGCCAACAAGTTGGGCAAACTCTGATTCTAGACCCTTTAAGAGAAGAGCCTTATTTTGTGGTAGCCAGAAAAACGATAAATGATTCATATAAAAAGTAAAAAATGTATGTGAACCTATTTTACAAGCCGCGATGCTGCGAGGCAATACTCATCGGGCCTCATAACCCTAGAAAACTTGAACCGATGTATCACCGAGCATCAAAAATCATTCATATTTTGATGTTTTACTGTGATGTCAATCATGAAAAACCAGAATACTCAATTGATTGATGTGAACTAAGTCCAGACTTATTTTTCTTTTCAAAGTATCATTTATTTAAAGGTGAAAAACGAAATCATAATATTCACCTAAACAATAAAAAATAGATTTAACATTTTTCGCATAAAAAAGCTGCTTGTCTGGTGATCAACCTAATCGGGGTAATTTGATTAAGGATCAACGGATATGACCGAGACAGCATTTATTAATTACGTGAATCAATTTGGTGAGCATCAAAAACGTTCTATGTTCGGAGGTATTGGCCTCTTTCAACATGACGCTATGTTCGCTTTGTTGAGTGAAGGTTGTTTATTCATTAGAGGTGGCAAGTCATTAGATAAAAAGCTGACGGATCTTGATTGTGAAAAGTATCGTCATGTAAAAAAGCAGACAACAGCAACCGTAAATTACTACGATATTACGGATCTGTTTACATGTGAACATCCTGAATTGGATAGCATTATTCGTACTTCAATCGATAATTCAATTCAACAACGTAGCTTCAAAAAATCATCAGCTAGCCGTAGATTGAGAGATCTTCCAAACATGCAACTCACATTAGAGCGCATGGTGAAAAAAGCAGGTGTTGATGATGTTTCAATGTTTATGCAGTTAGGCGCGCCTGAAGTATTTAATAAGGTTCGCGAAGCGTACGGCAATGATGTTGACCTTAAACTACTTTGGAAATTTGCGGGCGCAATTGATGGTATCCACTGGAAACTATTGCAAGAACCACGCAAGCAGCAATTATTGAAGAGCTGCCACTAAAGAAGTCATCCCTCTATGCTTAAGATTACTGTTAATAAATAAAAACCGAGGAATGTCCTCGGTTTTTTTGTTTCTGTCTTAGCCGGATTTCTTAAAAGACTATGTGTCAAAAGGCTAAGTGCTCATGGAGAGCTTATTTGCTAGGGCTGTCTCGCTAAGTATTAGTACTTGAAACGAGCAGTGAACATAAGTTGATCACCGTAAAAGTCGTTGATACGAGCTTCAGCACCTAGAGAGAATAGCTCTGTAGAGTGGAAACGAGCGTAAACAGAACCTGTCCAATCATCGTTATCATCGATAGAAACGTAACCACCTTTACCACCAACTTCTAGTTGTGGACCAAGCCATTGGCGAACACCAACGTTGATTTCCATACCGATATCAGTAGAGCTTGAGTTTTCAGGCTGAACGATACGAGCTAGCATTTCACCGGTTAGGTCTGCCCAGTTGTTTAATGGAGCATGGAAACCAAGACCTACAGCTGAGTCGTAATCGCCTTCAAATTCTGAATCGATACGTGCTATAGCGTGAGCGTTCGGGTGAATTGACTTACTGAACGCGCCACCAAACGTTACTGGGCTAGCACCGATACGTGCTTCAAAGTAATCGTAGTTAAAGTTACTCATTACTTGTGGTTGTTCATCAACAGCTAGTGCCGGGCTAGAAGCCAATAGCATAGCGGTAGTAAGTAGAATTTTGCGCATAACGACCGTAAACCTTTAATTAGTGTTAATTCCTTTGGTTTGAGAAAAATCAGGCAAACCATAAACATTGAGACAGTTTAATCTAACTCACGGAAAAGTAATCCATAAAAATGCGAATCATTTGTCAATTAGCCAAAAAATGAGCAAATTATGTATCACTCTGTAACTGAGATCTCATGTTTTCGGGTGATTCAGAATAAATTAAGCGTTACTCGCCAAAACTTGTCCGTTTATTCGCCATCGCTGTAAGGATACGTTCGGTATCTAGGACTGAGGTCCAGTTCAATAGCTGCTTGTCATTGGCAATCACGAAGTCGGTTAGCTGTTGTGTAATCGTGTCTCTGAGTTGGTCGCCTCGCCAAGGCTTAGAGATATAGAAATCAAGCGCAGCATTATTGATGGCCGTCACTGTGTCTTCAAGCCCGGCTTGGCCTGTGAGCAGCAGCTTGCGCGTCGCCTGCGTCGAGTCGTGTTGGTTGAGTTCGATGAGAAAATCGATACCCGTTTTGTCAGGCATGATGTGGTCACACAAGATTAAGGCGAGCTTAATACCATCTTGTCCCATTTCTTTAATCACTTGCTTAGCTTCATCGACCGATTCGGCTCCTTCAACAATAAAGTTTTCTTCAAATGGTGCTAAGTCTTGAAGGACACTGTTGAGAACTTCAGGTTCATCATCGACACATAAAATTAGGTACTTATTCATGAGGTGCTCCTTCTTGTTTGAACGGAAGCCACACTTGCATGTGAGTATGGCTGCCTACCTCAGACTCCACCAAAATAAAACCTTGATGAGCCGAAACGATTTGTTGAGAAATGGATAACCCAATCCCTAAACCAAAGTTGCCTTCTTTTTTGGTGGTGAAGTTTGGGTTGAAAATAGTGTTGATGTCTTCTTTGGCGATCCCGTGTCCAGTGTCTGAGATTTGCACCACCAGAAAAGTATCGTCTCCTTCTGTCTGTTGAGATGTCGTGATAGAGACGGTTCCTCGTTCTGAAAGCGCATCCAGTGCATTGGAGATAAGGTTCGTCCAAACTTGTTGTAACGAGAGCGACTGGCACAATAAAGGCGGCAGCTCGGTGTCGTAGTGTTTTTCGAGCTGGTGATGCTTCAATCTGTTTTCAAAGATCACTAAGGTGTCTTCAAGTCCTTCATGGATATCCGCGTAGTGACGCACTTCTTCATCTTCTCGTGCGTAGCTTTTTAGGCTTTTCACCATATCGGCAATGCGTTTGCTGCACACTTGAATCGAGCGAATAGAGTTTCCTACATAGTGGTAATGCTCTAAGTCGTTGAGCAGCTCTTTGCCCGCAATAGGGGAGTCTTTTAAAGTATCTAAAACCGCAGAGTCTTGGCTCAGGTTCAGTCTTACGGCTTTTTTAGCTAGCGTACGATCATCGATAGTCGATGTGAGGTGCTTAACGAGTTGTCTCTCTTGTGCCGTGGATAGAGGCTTGGCTAGTTTTGAGTGTGCTAATACTTCAGTCCCTTTATTCGATTCTGGGAGTGACGAGTTTTCGAGTATCTGGTCGAGATGTTCAGACAAGGTTTCAATACTTCGCAAGATCGCTGCAATAGGGTTGTTCAACTCATGAGCCACACCTGCTACAAGCTGACCCAGCATTGCCATCTTCTCTTTCTCAATCAATTGTTGGTGTGCAGACTCTAACGATTCCAGTGTTTGTTGCAGTTTGATCTTATTGGTGATGCTTCGTTGCAATCGTCGATTGAAGTGACGTAGCAGAAGGTTAGTAAATAGCGGAAGCAGGGTATTGTTTGAATGCATAACCTGAGCAAAGCTATCTTTATCGAGCTTGATCACTCGTGTCTGGGTTAGGGTGATCGCAGTAGAGAACGAAGGTTCACCCGTCACGAATGACATCCCTCCGACAATGTTGCCTTTAGAGTGACGCACAACTTCGCGCTGTTGCCCCAGTTCATCTTTTTTATAGAGAGCGGCTTCACCTTCAATGATTAACCAAAGAAAGCGATTGTCTTCACCTTCTACAGTCAACAGGTGTTCTGGCGAGTAATCACGAATGGCTTTAGTTTTGTCGTCTTTCGAAAAGACATCCTGCAAAGCACTGACGACACGCTCAGCAAGGGCGTTATCAGAAAGCTGGTGGTAATCGTGAATGAACCCAGATTGGAACGAATGAATCTTTTGTTCGATGTGTGCTCTTAGTAAGCGTTGTTGATCCAACGCATCACTGTAAGACAAAAGGTTTTCTGGGTCGTACTGGATGACAAAAGAAGTCAGCTCTTTCTGCGCTGATTTAAAGAGAACCTGATCTTGAACCGGTTTAGTTAGGCAGTGGTTGAGCCTACCTTCGTTCACTGCGGTTAGAATGGATTGTATGTCTGACGAGGCGCTCACCAATATCGTTCTTGCGGTATTACTATGGGGCAGCTGTTCAAGTTCAATCAGAAATTGCACACCATTGAATTCAGAATGATGGTGAGAGATCACCAAGGCGACGGTTTGGTGATTGTCGTGGATATCTTCTAATGCGTGATGCGCGTCTTCTAAGTTCTCAGCAGTATAAATGTCGAATACATAAGACAACGGAGCCAGCTCCGAGCGTATTCTTTCAATGCTAACCGGATTATTGTCCAAACAAATAACAGCGTATTGATTCACGGTTCAACCTTAGTAGTAGCGACGCTTCTAGCCTACCAATAAGCGCTTAATAAGGATGAGAGCTGGCCGTTAATTTGTTGAGGGAATTTAAGTATCGAGCAATAGACTGATTTAACTCAATGTTTCTTGTTTGCTACTGATGGGTTAGACTAAAAAAAACAGACTAGTGTAGAAAGAGAACTCATGGAACAGTTAAGAAAAATTGGCGCAATTGGCGGAGCAATCTCATTGGCACTTTGTTGGCCACTCGCGGTTGGGCAAATTGGACAAAACGCGATTACTGATGGCGTTGCAAAGCTTAACAATTCAAGCATTCAAGCTGAGATCGTGGAATACGATAGAGGTTATCTTTCTTCTAATGTAACCACTCGTGTAACTGTGACGGATGAGAGCTTGAAAGAGCAACTTGCGCTCGATGGCTTACCAAGTGAGTTTGTCATTAATAGTGCGGTTAGCCATGGTTTAGTGAGCTTAAACGCGCTGTCGACGTTTGAGAACACTGACATTCTGCCTCTTACTCTGACTACCAGCACTGAGCTAAACGGCAACACGGATTTCAACTTTGAGTTAAGCCAGTTCAATCATCAAGGTTCTGATGAAAATGGTACCTCGGTATCTATCACGAAATCGAACCTCTCTGGCCATGCCACCGTATTGGGGCAGGTCGATTACGAGCTTTCTATCCCATCGGTTCAAATTGATTTTGAAACGGGTGAAGAGGTGACACTATCTAACCTAAAAGGAATTGGTTCCGGCCAGCAAGCGAAAGGTTACTGGTTAGGCTCGCAGAACTTTACTATTGATAGCTTCTTGATTTCAGATTCTGCAATGCAGCCATTCATGACCATCGAAAACTCTAAGTACGATTTTGAATCGCATCTAGATGAAGCGACTAAGCGTTTGAGCAGCAGCCTTAAGTTGGATATCGCCAACATCGAGACCAACGAAGGCCAGTTGAATAATCTAAACGTCGATTTTGAAATGTCGAAACTGGATAGCCAGTCGTTTGAGAAAATCTTTGAAATTTACCAGGCGAATCCTGTTCTGACGCAAGAAGATGTGGCTGAGATCATTCCGTTCATTGATGTACTGTTTGCTAAAGGCTTCGACCTTTCAATGAACAATATGTCGTTAGAATTAGGCAAGGGTCAGTTTGAATCTAAATGGTTGGTGAGTGTACCGGAAGGCACTGAAAACATCAGCAGCAACCCTTCAATGATTGTCCCTGCATTAACCGGTAATGTTCAATCTAGCTTCTCAAATGAACTTGTCGAAGAATACCCATTCATCCGTGAAGGTATCGACGAATTGATCGTGATGGAAATGATCAAGCAAACAGAAAGTGGTTATGAAATCACGGCTGATCTAGAGAATGGAAATCTAGTGTTTGAAAATGGACAAGAAATTCCATTAATTGCACTACTTATGCCGGCTTTTGTTCAATAAGAAGAGTCGGGCTTAATACTGATAGGGCGATCTAACGGGTTAAGTTAAACATTTTGTACGGTACGAAACAAAAGAGGTCTTAAGACCTCTTTTGTTGTTTTTATGTTGGGTAAAACATGGTATTACTTGCATAGTTATTATTTAGCAGGAGCAATCATCCCCATGGAACTTACATTAGATAACGTATTCAACTTTAGTGCTGGCCCAGCGGCACTGCCTAAACCGGTAATGAAACAAGCACAAGCGGACTTCATTGATTGGAATGGTTTAGGCACTTCCGTTATGGAAATCAGCCATCGCAGCAAAGAGTTTATTCAAGTTGCCGATGAGTCTGAGCAAGACCTACGTGATCTTCTGAACATCCCAGACAACTATAAAGTTCTTTTCTGTCAGGGGGGCGCTCGTGCTCAATTCGCTGCTGTTCCTCTAAACCTTCTAGGTGACGCGACGAAAGCGACTTACATTGATGCGGGTTACTGGGCTGAAAGTGCGGTGACTGAAGCAAGTAAGTACTGCGAAATCGACGTATTCAATGCGAAGACATCGATTGATGGCAAAGCGGCTGTTGTTCCGGCTAAAGATTGGGAAATCGACCCAGAATCGGCATACGTGCACTTTTGTCCAAATGAAACCATCGATGGCATCGAAATCAGTGAGCTTCCGCAAACAGATAAGCCTATCGTTGCTGACATGTCATCTAACATCTTATCTCGCAAAATCGATGTGTCTCAGTACGGTGTTATCTACGCGGGCGCTCAGAAGAACATTGGTCCTGCAGGTATCTGCATTGCTATCGTGCGTGATGATCTACTTGATCTTGCCAACGAAGTATTACCTAGCATTCTGAACTACAAAGTTCTTGCTGAAAAAGACTCTATGTTCAACACGCCACCAACCTACGCATGGTACTTATCTGGCTTAGTTTTTAAATGGTTGAAAGCTCAAGGTGGTGTGGAAGCTATGGAGCGTGTTAACCAAGAAAAAGCAGCGCTACTATACAACGCGATTGATGATTCTGCTTTCTACAAAAACGACGTTCATACAGCCAACCGTTCAAGAATGAACGTACCTTTCCAATTAGTGAAACCAGAGCTAGATGCTAAGTTTTTAGAGTTAGCTGATGCTGCGGGGCTGAAATCGTTAAAAGGTCACAGAGCGGTAGGCGGCATGAGAGCTTCACTTTACAACGCGATGTCTCTTGAAGGCGTTCAAGTATTAGTCAGCTTCATGAAAGACTTCGAAGAGAAATACGCTTAATCAGCGAGTTCGATACTAACCAATAAAAAGAGGAGCTCCATGCTCCTCTTTTTGTTTATATTGTACTGACTGTCACAACATAAATGCTTAATTACCTTCGTTGACTATTAAAGCGAAACTGCTGCGGGGTGACATTAAAAGACGCCTTGAAGGCTTTGATGTAAGACGAGTCGTTTTGATAACCGACTTGGTCAGCAATGCTCTGGATTGAGAACTCTTCATCGAGCAAAGACAACGAATAAATTAGTCGGATTTGTTGTCGCCATAACTGAAATGACGTATTGAACTCTTTCGAGAATAGTCGTGACAAGGTTCGCTCTGATGCACCGACTTTCTCTCCCCATTCCTTTAGCGACAAATCCAACGCTGGCTTCTCCGTCAGCGCTTCAAACACAAGCTTCAAGCGTCTGTCTTCGGGTAATAACAATTGAAAGGTCTGAATGTTGTCTTTCATGATCTGATCGTGCAATACCGAGAGTAATCGCGATACCTCTTCATCACTCACTAATCCTTCGCACTGTCTGCGAATTTCCTGCAATAGCTCATTCAAAAATGGCGTCAGGGTAATGGTTCGCACTTGAGGCTCATACTTAATACCAAAGGCTGGATTAAGGTAAATGCCGACAAACGTCGTATGGCTTAATGCGATGGACTCATGCTGAATGCCCGCAGGAACAAACAAAGCAGAAGTATGGGGCACAAGATGTTGGTAGTGCTCGGTTTTCGTTTGCAGCAGGCCTTTGATGGGGAAGATCACTTGATGCCATGTATGTTGGTGCATTGCATCGACGTAGCCCTTGGGCATATCGATGGTCTTCACCAATGCCGGTGAATTAGGGTGGGCGACCATCATCTCATTTGAGGTGATGATTCCGGAGTGAGAATCTATTTGGCGGGTTGGCATGGTTAACTGTCTTTATGTCCCTATTCTGACGCGGCTGGACTAGGCTATCATGCCCGGCAGAGTGAATGAAGTGGAGAGGGTGCACGTATGCGATATCAAGTTGAAATATCGAAAGAAAACCAACTACTATTCAAGGTCGATATTGAAGGCGTTAACCAAAACAAGTGCCAAACATCGCTCGAAACGGTATTGGCTAAGTTTCCGAAAACAGAAGGCTATCAGCGTAATGTATTGCTTTCGAACAGCGAAACACGCTACTTAAAAAGTACAGAACACAGCATGGAAGTACTGGCGGCGATTCCGGTATTTGAATCACTGGGCGAGCAATAAGTTGGCTTTAGCTGGTATAAAACAGCAATAAGTTTTAGGTAAGAAGGAAGAGATATGAAGAAGTTAGGCGTAGTAAATAGTGTATTGGCTGGCAAAACCGTTACTTTTGCGCACGGTTCAAACAGTGCCATTGATAAGCAGGTTTTGTCGGAGCGCCAGCACGCCACAGAGCTTGGTTTTACCAATGATGAACAAGGCGACCCTCGCTTTCATGGTGGCATTCAGAAAGCCCTTCATATTTATCCAAGTGAGCACTACCCGGTTTGGCAGCAAGAGTTGGGCGACAAAGACATCTTCCAATCTGCAGGCGCATTTGGCGAGAACTTAAGCTCAAGCGGTATTTCAGAACAATCCATTTGTTTGAAAGATAAGGTTCGCATCGGATCAACTTTATTGGAAGTCTCACAGGGGCGCATGCCTTGTTGGAAGCTCAATGTACGATTCGATCAAAACGATATGGCAAGAAGACTACAAGACACACTTCGAACTGGGTGGTACTTCCGAGTATTGGAAGAAGGTGATATTGGCGCAGGCGACGAGATCATTCTGTGTGAAAGACCTTACCCAGATTGGTCGCTCGCTCGTATCATGGGCTCGGTATTTACTGGCAGCCTTGATAGAGAAGAGCTAAGTCAGATGGCTGACCTTCCGTTAGTCGAATCTTGGGGCAAGTTGGTTGAACGTCGTCTAGAAACAGGTGAAGTCGAAGATTGGGAGATGCGGTTAGTTGGTCCTACAGCAGCATAAACCTGGATGACAAAAAGCAATAAAGCCCACTAATGGAAGTTAGTGGGCTTTATGTTTATACGTTCTATTTAACGTCAGTCTTAATTAGTAATTAGAGCCAGAAATTCTTCAAAGGCATCTCAGAGTCAAAGTGATGAGCGATCTGTGCTTGGAGTAATTCAGCGGTCGCAATAGCATCGGTTAGCGCGTGGTGCGGTGTGTAGTCGGGTAAGTGGTATCGACGACGACTCTGCCCCAATCTCACTGAAGCTGGCTTTTTACCTTTTAGCTTATTCCACAAACCGCCAGCCAGTTTATTCTGGATTTGAGATTCGATCTCGAGCGTATCGAGGACTGGGAACTCAATGCCTTCTCCGAGTCGCACCTTCAATGCATTATCTAAGAAGTCACGTTCGATACGACGATAGTGAACCACAGGAATATGTCCTGCCATTGATTCTAAGATCTCGCCCAGCACTTCGCTAAGATCTGGAGCATCAATGATGTCATTGTGAGTGATGCCATGAATCACGACAGACTCTTCTTCCAACTTCTGTTTTGGTCTTAGCGTCCAGTGTTTGGCTTGTCGCAAGTAGATGCGATTGAGCGTAAATGGCACTAAACCAATAGTAATGATGCCGTCTTTGTTTGGGTTTAACCCCGTGGTTTCAAAGTCGACAGCCAAGAAAGTCACTTCTGAAAGTGGCGTATCAGGCGCAGGAAGAGGCTGGCTATAAAAGTGCTTTAAGCGGTCGTCGCGAGCGCGCTCGAGCTTCTGAGCAAACTTAAACGGCCAATCGACCGCAGGTGATCTGAATAGTTTGTTCATAGGCCCTACTTAAACTTATTGCTAGCTTGATAACGGAACTTAAGGAAGTTTTGCGCATTACTTAAAATTTGGAATGCGTCCTTTAGATTGCGTCGTTCGAAGTCAGATAAGTTCTCTGGTTCAATGTTGTTATCAGGCTCGATATTGTTATCAACATCGTGCGCTTGGTGACGAATACGAACCAAGGAGATGAACTCCATGGCGTCTTTCAAATCCTGCGCTCTGCCTTTAGGCAAAATACCTGCATCGATAATATCGTCCAAACGTTCAAATGAGTTTTTCGAACGAGAAGCCACAGCTAACGAGTGAACACGAATCAAGTCTGCGAGTGGTGCGGTGCCACGACGTTTAAGGTTGATCGAGTTGTTGTGGCGGCCATCTTTCTCCATTACGAAATCTTTGAAGAAACCCAGAGGCGGTGTGCGGTTGAGCGCATTACGAGCAAGACATGCCAAGAAACGGTTGTTCTTACGTGCACGTCTTACGATGAAGCTGTTCAATTGCTCAGCCCATTTTAAGCGGCCATATACGCCATCTAAATCAAAGAAGATGGAAGCATTCAGTAGCGCTTTCGGGTTTGGATCATCAATCCAATCGGCAAAGCATTCTTCCCATTGTCGACGTGTCATGCGCCAAGTTGGGTTAGTCGCCATGATGTCACCCGTACAATACACATAGCCACACTGGTCTAAACCGTCACAGATGAAGGTCGATAGCTCTTCAAAATATTTGCCGTGCTTTTTCTCGTCGTAGGTGTCATCAAGAATGATGGCGTTATCTTGGTCTGTGACCAGTAACTGCTCGTCGCGTCCCATAGAGCCGAGTGCAAGGAAACAATAAGGAATCGGTGCTTTACCCAATTTCTCTTCACCTAGCTCGATAATACGTTGTTTAAAGCTGCGGCCTATTACTGACATCGCGGTGCCAACCATGTGGGCATTGGCATCTTCATTAACCAAGCGTACAAAGCTATCTTTTACTTGTTCGGAAAGTACTTTCAGGTCTTCGATACTTTGTTGTTGGAAGATACTACTTACCAACAATAGCGAGTTTTGAGATTCGTAACGTACGATATCGGTCGCTTCGATAATACCAATAGGCTTCTTATCTTTTAGCACTGGTAGGTGATGCACGTTGTAGCGAAGCATGGTCATCATAGCTTCGTATACATAAGCATTATGGTCGAGCGAGATAACCTCTGGCGTCATCACACTGGATACTTCATCTGATGGGTCTAGACCTTCAGCAAGTACACGTGTACATAAATCACGGTCGGTGATAATACCGATAACGGGTGTCGAATCATCCTCTTCGTCTTCGACGATATCTGGGTCGATAATCAGTAGGGAAGAGACGTTATCTTCGGCCATCATGGTGGCAGCTTGCTGAATAGTGCGCGTTTTCTCGATCATCGGTGCTTCACTGGTGAGCAGTGTTTTAACCTTGGATGTCGTTAAATCGTTGGCGTCGTTACTATCTAAGTTAGCCTGACGCAGTCGCGCATTATCTTCTACTTCGACAAAGTCGGCGAAGGAATCATAGTTGTCATAAAGTTCTTGGAAAATAGGCTCAGGGATACAGTAGAGTAGGGTGTCTTCTGTTGCCTTAACAGGGAAGCGAACTTTGTTGTTGGTGAGTAACCCCATTTGGCCGAACAAATGGCCTTCATCGAGGCGGTTATAGAGCTCCCCTTTACGGCGATAGACTTCCACTTCGCCGCTTCGAACTATGTAAAGATCATTAATCTGGTCACCAAAGTGAATGATAGGTGTGTCTTGGCGGTAATAAGAAATTTCCACGCTACTGGTCACTTTCGCCAACATCTCCTCAGGGAGTTCTGTGAAAGGGGGGTATTGTGCCAGAAAGTTTTGAATCTCTAATAACTCAGCATCCATAATGAACATCCATTAGTTTGTATGATTTCATGGTACAACATTTGATAATATTTTGCCGTCACAAATCAATCTGTGAGCTAAAACCTTTTTAAAGTCTTATGGATAGACTAACCTTTCAATTAATGGAGTGACAGTTTAAGGATGATAGGAATGTCGAAGTGGAAGCTTAGTTTTGTATCTGCAGTTTTTATGTTTTCTCCAAGTTTGTGGGCAGACACTCACAGTGTGGATATTTTAGATTACGACCATATATATGCGACCGCGCATTCGGGCAGTTTAAATGAAGATGTAGGCAGTAATAACAATGCCTCGTCGTATGGGTTAGGCGTCAGTTACGCGATGACGGATGATTGGTTGTTGCTGGGAGACTACAGCGCACGCTTCATTCACCCTGATGACACCACAACTCGAATTGACACGCTTATGCCAGGTGTTGGTTACCGTTACAGCATTAAGAATGATTTAGATATAGTGGCTTACTACCTGCTTGGTATCACTAAAGGCAAGGTTGAAGATAATGACACCAACCGAACTGAATCTTCAGACACCGAGTTCATCCAAGGGGTAAAAGCCGAGCTTAACTATGGCTTTGCGAAACGTTGGATTGCCAATGGCAGCGTGCAAGTGAACCGCAGTGATTTGTTCGACGAAGAGATTTACCATTTAGGTTTGCGCTATCTCGTGACCAATAAGTTTGCGATTGGCGGCTCTTACCAGCACCGAGATGGTGAGGGAAGTAAAGGTGGAAGTGAGAGGACGAATGAGTTAGGTGTAGAGTTCTTCCTAGAGTACTAACTAGTAACGTAAAGACTACGTTTCTTAACCGCTCATAAATAAAGAAGACAGACACAAAAAAGCCAGCTTAGTCGCTGGCTTTTGCATATCTATATGTCTACGAATATAGGCTTCACTTTACGATTAAAGAACCGCAGCTAGACCTTTACATAGAGGACCCATGTTTGACTTAGTCATACCAGCAACACTGATACGGCCAGAGCCGACAATGTAGATAGCGAATTCATCTTTCAGGCGAGTTACTTGTTCCTTGCTTAGACCAGAGAACGAGAACATGCCGTTTTGGCGCTCGATGAATGTGAAGTCTGCGTCTACACCTTCAGATTTCAGTGTCGTAACAAACAGCTCGCGCATCTCTTGGATACGGTCGCGCATTTCTGCTACTTCTGCTTCCCATTCAGCTCGTAGATCAGCATCACCAAGGATGTGAGTAACGACAGCACTGCCGTGCGCTGGTGGGTTAGAGTAGATAGAGCGAATGATGCTCTTAACTTGAGAGAATGCTGTTGTTGCTACGTCTGCAGATTCAGCAACCAATGTGAATGCACCAACACGTTCGTTGTACAAGCCAAAGTTCTTAGAGAACGAGCTCGCCACTAGGATTTCTTTGTTGTATTGAGCAAAAATACGTAGGCCAGCTGCATCTTCTTCAACACCTTTTGCAAAACCTTGGTAAGCAAAATCGAATAGAGGAAGCAGTTTCTTCTCAGCAACGAGCTTAGCCAGAACTTCCCACTCTTCAGTTGTTGGGTCGATTCCTGTTGGGTTATGACAGCAGCCGTGAAGAAGAACGATATCACCTTCAGAAGCTTTCTCTAGGTCAGCAACCATGCCTGCGAAGTCTTTGTCTTTTGTTTCAGCGTTGTAGTAGCTGTATTGAGCCGTCTCGATACCTGCAGCAGCGAAAACGCCGTTGTGGTTTGCCCAAGTTGGGTTACTGATCCAGATTTTTACGTCGCCCAGTTGGCGCTTGATGAATTCACCCGCTACGCGAAGTGCACCTGTACCACCTGGAGCTTGTGCTGTTTTAGCGCGTTGAGATGTTACGATCTCTGCGTCTGAACCGAAAAGAAGTTTCTGAACCGCTAGACCGTATTCAGCTGTACCTTCAATCGTTAGGTAAGATTTGGTTTTTTCGTTTTCAAGAAGTGCAGCTTCTGCTTTCTTTACTGTTTTAAGTACAGGCGTTTGACCATCTTCATTTTTGTAGATGCCAACACCAAGGTTGATTTTCTCTGCACGAGAGTCTTTTTTAAACTCTTCAGTAAGGCCGAGGATAGGATCGGCGGGAGCAGCTAACACTTTTTCAAACATAATCTTCATCCATGTCAATTGAGAGGGGATAGTATCTAAGGGTAGTTATACCTGTATGGAATTTTTAAGACAATACGAAGTGAACAGAAAGGCTAAAAAAAATCCATTTCAATCAGATTTATTGACTAAAGAGGGTATTTGATAACAAAACACCCTACGGATTAACCTATAGGGTGCAAGAAGTTAGTGGTTTTTGAATAGATTACGCTGGTTGAGCAACAAGGCTTTCGCGTTCAAGTTCACTCGCGATATTTTTGCCATCTTTGTAGGTCGCGGCAATCGAAACAAACGCTTGCTCAACAGCCAGAAAAGCGTCGATAATTTGTGGGTCAAAATGCGTCCCATTGCCATCTAAGATAATCTGTTTAGCTTGCTCATGAGTAAAGGCTGGCTTGTAGACTCGCTTCGAGATGAGCGCATCATAAACATCGGCTAATGCCATTAAACGACCCGATAACGGAATTTCTTCACCAGACAGTTGGTTTGGATAACCGCTGCCGTTCCATTTCTCGTGGTGAGTGAGAGAAATCTCTTTCGCGACTCTTAAGAAAGAGCTGCTTCCTAATTGTTTCTCTGCAATAGATAACGCTTCGGCGCCAATAGCAGGGTGACCTTTCATTATCTCAAACTCTTCGTCAGTCAGCTTACCCGGCTTCAGCAGCACACTGTCAGGTATACCCACCTTGCCTACATCATGCAGTGGGGCAGACTTATAAAGCAGCTCGATATAGTTGGGTGTTAACAAGGTCGCGTGAGCTTCCGATTTACTGAGTTCTTGCGCGAGAACCTTAACGTACTCTTGAGTTCTTAGGATATGTGCGCCAGTTTCATTGTCTCGAGATTCAGCCAATGCAGATAAGCTTACAATAGCAACGTCGCGCGTGGTTTTGATTTCGTTTTGTGCCGTTTCAAGGCTATCAAGCATGGTGTTGGTCATTGATGCCATTGAGCCAAGCTCGTTGTAGCCGAAAATAGGTAAACGAACGCCTTGTTCGCCATTGGTGACCTTGCTCAATGCGTGCTCTTGGCTAAGGAGAATGCGTTTAATCAGCTTGCTCCAAAGTGCCATGATGATGATTGCGTAGCCACCAAGTACCACCGCTAAATAAATGAATTCTTTGATCACACTGATCTTGCCGGTGCCGTCTAACAAACGGTCAGGGTTGTGCTCTAGCCAAAAGATGTCTTTGACGGCAATCATCGTCAACATCGTCGTTAGTGTGACTAGAAGAACTATGACCAAGCCTATCATCTGCTTGACCAGTGAACTTCTCTCACCAATTAGATGAAAATCAAACTTGCCAGTCGACTCCATTTTATCCATTTGGTTAAGTTTGGCGTTTAGCTGAAGAATGGTTCCAGTAAAGAAACCAAATAAGCTCATGCCGAACAGCACTTTCAAATTACTATCTATGGTGAATTCATAGCTTAGGTTGTAATAGAGCGCGAAAGGGACACTTGCAGTAAAAAACAATAGGGTATCGAGTTGTGCTAACCGACCTTGTTTGACTAAAGTGTGCTGCGCTAATAGGTAATGACGAACGAGCCATAATAAGACGAAGACGATACTAACGTGCGTGAAAATCTCTAACGTGGTTAGGCTTTCGAGCATAGGACATACTCGGCTGCCGTAGGTGCCAAACAGCACGCCTGCGATGACGTATAACTTAGTCGTTAGCGATTGATTGTAGTTTGAATTATCCATCGATAAGCCTTTGTTCTCAGTATTCTTAGTTTTGCAAAACTGTTCTTAGGTTTACATGAGTCAAATATTGATTCACAGACTCAGACGCACGTGTGTTTAATATAGCTGGTGTGAATATGACCGGAAATTCTATCGGTAGCTTTCGTGGATTGATACAAGAAACTGGTTTGTGTTAGTGATTTGTTAGCTAGGTGGGGATTATTGCAGCATTTTTATGAAGATACTTGAATAGCCTCCGTTGAAATTAGAGGCTATTAAGTCGGTACACTTGAGCGAATTAAACCAAGTTATTTTTTAAGATTGATTTCAGCTTCAATAGAACTGGTTTCAATATCAGGATGAGACGCCAGTTTGTCAGTTGCCCACTGGTTTAAGTGCTTAAGAATTGCAGACACCGCGTGTTTCTCTGTTGGTGCCTGATCTTGCTCTACGTCGATTTTCTGCTTTGGATGTGAACCTGTCGCATCTTCAGCGATATGAAGCCAATCTGGGTGCCAGTAATATGGTTGGCCACTCGGTGTTGTCCAACTATGAACACCGTTTGACTCTCCTCTATAACTTAATTGGTCTGCTTTTATTCTTGTCATTATTATCTCGCATGTTTTTGGGTTACATCAAATTATTGAAGCAGAAAGCCAACTTAGCTCCTGCCTTGGATACAAACTTAGCAAAGCTTACAAAGTTAACTGTGAACCAATTCACACTATTATAGAAATTAGCTGCAATCATATGGATAGCAGCAATAGTTGATAACGTTAGTGATAAAATCTCCGGCTTATAAATTTATCTAGGTAGTACAATTAGATGGCGCGTTATGAAGAGCTTGCAAAGGATATTCGAACTCAGATTGCTAACAACACTTGGCGATCCGGGGAGAAGATCCCTTCTGTGCGCATGAGTTGTCGTAATTACAACGTCAGCAATAGTACTGTCTTACAAGCCTACCAGTTGCTTGAAAGCGAAGGGTGGATCATAGCTAAGCCTCAGTCTGGCTATTTTGTTGCGCCGCGAGTAGATGGTGTTGATCTTGATTCAACACCAATGCATCAAAAGAAAGCGATTAATGATCGCCTGTTTGATTTTTTGAAATCGAGCTCTGCAGAAGGTGTCATTCCTTTTGGCTCCGCATTCCCAGATCCCGATCTTTTCCCGTTACCGACATTAACTCGAAACCTTGCCAGTGCCGGAAGGAAAATGACCGGTGCCAGTGTAATCAATAATCTCCCACCGGGCAGTGAGTCTCTAAGAAGACAAATTGCACAGCGTTATCTGCAGCAAGGGATCACAGTTAATCACCAAGACATCGTGATTACTTCTGGCGCGATGGAAGCGCTTAACTTGAGCTTACAAACGGTCACCAAGTCGGGTGACAATGTTGTGATTGAATCCCCAGCTTTTTATGGTGCTTTACAGGCCGTCGAGAGGTTAGGGCTTAACCCTATTGAAGTCGATGTTTGTCCAGTTAATGGGCTGAATATAGAACAGTTTGAAAGTGCACTAAAAAACCAAAACGTGAAAGCGTGCTGGTTGATGACGACCTTTCAAAATCCAACAGGAACGAGCCTATCTGAAGAAACAAAGCGCCGCGTTGTAGAGATTGCTGAACAAAACAAGACCTACATAATTGAAGATGACGTGTATGGTGACCTTTATTATGAAGGGCATAAACCCAAGCCATTGAAGGCCTTTGATAAAACCGACTCTGTTTTGCTTTGTGGGTCGTATTCAAAAAGCTTGTGTCCCGGTTATCGAGTAGGGTGGGTAGTGAACACACGTTTCAATGATGCGATTCAAAAGCTTCAGCTGCTTTCTACCTTATCGAGTAGTGCGCCTGTACAGCTTGGTGTTGCACATTTTCTCACTCATGAAAGTTACGACAATCACCTTCGTAAACTGCGTAAAAATCTCTTGGTCAGAAAAGAGCGATTTATTAGCGCGATTAGACAATACTTCCCCCAATCTATCGAGATTGAAGAACCTGCTGGTGGTTATTTCATTTGGGTTCGCTTCTCTGCGAATTTTGACAGCCAACAATTCCATCAATTGGCGATTGCACAAGGTATTAGCGTCGCATCGGGCGATCTGTTTAGTGAGCAGGGCAAAGTAAGCAATGCAATTCGATTGAATTTCTCTTACGAACTGACAGGTGAGAAAGAGCAAGCTCTGATCCTACTTGGCAAGCTCGCGCATAAACTGACTCACTCGTAATAAACGTATTTCTTAGCAGTCTGGTTTTTTAAGCGTTTTAGTTCAAAGCGAGCAAATGGCTAAGTCGCCACAAAACCTTAAGTCACTCATAAAAAAGGCAATGATTGCAACTGTACGGGTTGTTTGTCGTATAACTGTACGCCTTATAAAGCAAAGAGTTGTGCTTCAATAACGGTAGATTAAATATTGGAGATACCGTTATGTTGAAAATGAGTATGGGAAACGAAGTTAAGCTGATCATCGTTGCTATTGTATGTGCTCTTCTGCTTATTCTCGGTCACGTATTGCTGGCAAAAGCATTCGCTGATATGGCTTGGGCAGAATACACCACTGCCGCAATCCCATTCGTTATGATGGCAATCTGCGGTCTCGCGATAAAATACGCTATCGGTCAAGATGTCGATTAGCCTTTGAATCATTAGTTTCAGCGGGTGGTACGCAGAAATATCAGTTGTCTGATTTTATTCCGAATATAAAAAAACCTCCGTATAAACGGAGGTTTTTATTTATCTGTACTGTCTTCTACAAAAGAAGAAAGCCGATATTAGAAGTTCGCAGAGCGTGGAGTTCGTGGGAACGGGATAACGTCACGAACGTTGCCCATACCTGTTACGTAAGACACTAGACGCTCAAAGCCAAGACCGAAGCCAGCGTGAGGCACTGTGCCGTATTTACGTAGGTCGCGGTACCAGCTCATGTGCTCAGGGTCGATACCCATACCAATCATGCGCTCGTCTAGAATATCTAGACGCTCTTCACGTTGTGCACCACCGATGATTTCACCGATGCCTGGTGCAAGTACGTCCATAGCTGCAACTGTTTTGCCGTCGTCGTTTAAGCGCATGTAGAAAGCTTTGATGTCTTTCGGGTAGTTCTTAACGATAACAGGAGCTTTAAAGTGCTCTTCAGCTAGGTAACGCTCATGCTCAGAAGACATGTCGATGCCCCACTCAACGTCGAATTCAAATTTCTTACCAGAGTCTAGTAGGATTTGGATTGCGTCAGTGTAGTCAACTTGTGCGAAATCAGCGTCTACGAATTGCTCTAGACGGGTGATTGCTTCTTTGTCGATGCGAGAAGCGAAGAACTCAAGGTCATCGCGGCGTTCTTCAAGAACAGCAGCGAAAACGTACTTAAGCATGTCTTCAGCCAGTTTTGCTACATCGTCAAGATCTGCAAACGCAACTTCAGGCTCAACCATCCAGAACTCAGCTAGGTGGCGGCTTGTGTTTGAGTTTTCAGCACGGAACGTAGGACCGAACGTGTAAACCTTGCTTAGTGCACAAGCGTAAGCTTCAGCATTCAGTTGGCCAGATACTGTTAGGAAAGTCTCTTTACCGAAGAAGTCTTCGTTGAAGTCAACTTTGCCTTCGTCAGTGCGAGGTAGGTTTTCCATGTCTAGCGTAGATACGCGGAACATTTCACCAGCGCCTTCTGCATCAGATGCAGTGATAAGCGGAGCTGAAGTCCAGAAGAAACCTTGCTCGTGGTAGAAACGGTGAATCGCTTGAGATAGACAGTTACGTACACGTGCTACTGCGCCGATCACGTTTGTACGTGGGCGTAGGTGAGCAACTTCACGAAGGTACTCGATAGAGTGACGTGTCTTAGCCATTGGGTAAGTGTCAGCGTCTTCAACCCAGCCTACAACTTTAACGTCAGTTGCTGCTAGTTCGAAGTCTTGACCTTTCGCAGGAGACTCAACAATCTTACCTGTTACTTCAACAGAGCAGCCAGTTGTTAGCTTTAATACTTCGTCTTCGTAATTATTAAGATTATTAGGAACCACGGCCTGAATCGGGTCGAAACAAGAGCCGTCATAAATGGCAAGGAAAGAGATTCCAGCTTTGGAATCACGACGTGAACGGATCCAGCCGCGAACAGTTACTTCACTGTCTACCGCTAGCTTGCCGCCAAGTACGTCTGTTACAGGCGCGTAAGTCATGTTGATTTCATTCTCCATTGAGGGACAAATTCAACTCAAAGTCTCTAGCATTGCAGCAAATAAACCGTTATTTGAACAATAATTAGCCGAAACATTGAGTTGTATAAACTTTTTAAATCGATTGAACATATTACCTGTCATACAGACAGCTTCAACCTTTATTCTTGCTCGGCGAAAGAAATATTTTGTCTATCGAGGATAAAAACCAATAAGGGCTGATTTTTTACTCTATTTTCTACATTTCAGAGAAGAGTTGCCCCTTTGCTCTCTCAGTTGAAGACTAATTCTTACGGTTTTCAGAGTTGGAGAGCGTGAACTGATTAATCAGCGACTCGAGATGATCAGACAGCTCTTCTAAATCATGACTGATCCCGCGCGTTTCTCCGGCTGATTGCGAAGTATTATTGGCATGAGAAGTAATGGTTTCGACTTTGTGTTGAACATCTTTGGTTGCGATCGTGGTGGACTGTGTTTGCTGTTGGATATTTTGAGCATGTGCCAGCACTTGCTTCATCTCTTCGACCACTCCGTTCATGTCGTGAGATAGAGCATCAACATCCGTTGAACTTTGGTGAGCTTGCGCACAAACACGGTCGGCAGAGGTTAGAGACTCCTCACTGCCTTGTTGGAATTGGTGAATAATCGATTCAATGTTGCCGGTGGCTTCAGCCGTTCGTGAAGCGAGGTGACGAACTTCATCGGCAACGACAGCAAAACCTCGACCTTGTTCTCCTGCTCGAGCGGCTTCAATGGCGGCATTTAAAGCAAGAAGGTTGGTTTGATCGGCGATGCCTCGAATCACACTTAAGATAGAAGACACTTCGCCCGTTTGTTCATTGAGCGTGAGTACCTTGTGTTTTACTTCTTCAATACTGCTAACCAAATTTTTGATTTCGCTGCTCGCACCGTGTGCTTGATTGGCACTTTTACACGCGACATCAGCAGTATGATTGATCAACTCGGATGCTGTTAACGTTGCTTGCTCTACATTCACTTGTTGCGCTTGTATCCCTTTCACATTGTGTTGTACTTCAGCGGTTTCGCTTTGTTGATCGCTGGCGGCTTTTTCAGTGATTTGAGCAACGCTGGTTAATTGATTGGCAGAAGCATTGAGCTTATGTGAGGTGTCTTGAACCTTGACTAAGCTGTCTGAGACCGTCCCCATGAAGGAGTTAATCGAGCTCGCTAAGGTGCCAATTTCATCGTTACTTTTCTCAGGTAATCGAGTGGTTAGGTTTTTATTCTCGCTGACTTGTGTCATGAAGTTTGAAGTCTGTTGAAGAGGGTGAACAATAATTTTACGAATTAAGCCCATCGTCAGTACAAAACCAACGAATGAAATCACTGCCATGATACCAATAGCCGCCATGGTTTGAGTGTCAATCAAGGAATTGACATGGTTTAGATTGTATTCAAGACGTATTGCTCCCAGTACTTCACCTTCAGGTGCCATATGACAAGCGACACAATTGGTTCCACGGTAGTTTTCACTCGACTTCATCGGTAGGGCGATAACCAAGCCTTTACCCCATTCGGCAGAGAAAGGTTCAATAATGGTTTCACCCGCTAGTGCTCGTTTATCAATATCGTCAACCGGTGTTTGGTTGTCATTACCTGGTCCATATAACTTGCTGACAGCATCGGCACGTAGCACTCGCACGTTTTCAATCCCTTCTTGAGCTAGTGCTTTCTGACGAAGGGTCTCTTTCTGTGCCATGGTGCCAGTCAGCATCATCATATTGAGGCTATCGAAGTAGTTACTGGCTTTGTCGTGAAGTTGTTCACTCAATACTGAGTTAACCAGTTGTTTTTGCTGTGTGTATTGAAAATACGTCGATATGACGAGCAGAAACGTGAACACGATGGCGAGAGCCACTAGGATTTTAAAAGTGATTGTTGAGCGCATAAGGTTGTTTTTATTAATTATAATGACGCGCATACTGTACGTGTAAGAATCCCTACTACCTATGGGGTATAGTGAATTGTGTGACCACACTCCGGTTGTGGTTATGTTTCTGTGATGTAGCGAGTTTGTGTTGTAATTGATTCCGCATTTGAGGTTCAAATGTGCTCGTGTCTACTTCTGTTATATTGCTAAGAGGAAAATGCAGAATTTTTGAGCAAGAGCGCCTTTTTTGTGCCTGATTTATGATTTTGGTTATGCTGCGTACAAGCGTTGTTGTTAATGGGGTAGGTATATTTATGGCTCCGATTTTTATCAGTAATGATTATTGTTTTATGTAGCTTGGTGGTTGATTTATAATCAAATGGCTGTTTTGTTCAATTTAATAGCAGAAATTGTGGTTATAGCGTTGTGTTTCGAGGCTCATTCGATAAGATAAAAAGACCTCTATGATAGAGGTAGGGCAGCAACGGATACGCTGCTTCAAATACTATGGAATGTGACTCAATTATTGGACACATACATGAAATTCAAGATTACATCGCCGATTATTGAACCTACGGAAGGTTCACCACATCAGTTAACGCTGACTCACGCTTCTCGTTTTACCTCTTTTAAGACAAGCTCCCCTTTGAACGCCCTGTTCGACAACGTCTCTGCACGCTTCTTTACTGCTTATCGCTCCTATTGTTATTCGTTTTATAACTTTATTTCTATCTGAACTCCTTTGTCATCCGCTTGATGTACGAAGACTCACACCTATAAAAACTAAACAAATAAGTTAAAAATAATGAATATTAAAATGATGGGTAGCTCCCTAATTATCGCTGGTACCGCTCTCGGTGCTGGTATGCTTGCGATCCCAATGGTATTAGCTCAATTCGGATTGCTTTACGGTACACTGCTGATGGTTCTGATCTGTTTCGGTACCACTTACGCAGCACTATTACTTCTAGAAGCGACCATCAAAGCCGGTGGCGGTCTAGGGTTGAACTCTATTGCTCGAAAAACTCTGGGCAAACAAGGGCAGTTGATTACTAACGGCCTACTTTATGCGTTATTGATTTGCCTATTAATGGCTTACATTCTGGGCGCGGGTGATTTGCTGAGCAAGTTACTGTCTAACTTTGGTGTTGAGATCACCGCTACCACGAGCCAAATTGTGTTTACCTTACTTGCTGGTGCTGTGGTCGCAAGTGGTACTGGTGTGATTGATAAGCTCAACCGAGCGCTGTTCTTTGTGATGCTAGTCAGCTTGTTTGTCACTATGGCCTTCTTAGCGCCAAATATGACTCAAGATAACCTGTTGCAGGTGACCAGCCATGATCACGTTGATCTAATCAAGACCAGTGCAATCCTGTTTACCAGTTTTGGCTTTATGGTTGTGATTCCAACCTTGGTTTCTTACAACCACGAAGCGACAGACAAACAGCTGCGTAATATGGTGATTGTTGGTTCTCTGATCCCACTAGTGTGCTACCTGTGTTGGTTGTTTGCGGTAGTCGGTAACCTGAGTGAGGAGCAATTCAGAAGTTTCAAAAATGTCTCTGATTTGATGGCGGCGTTTGAGGCACAGTCTCCTTGGGTAGGTAATGTTCTTTCTACCTTCACTGGCTTGGCTTTGTTGACTTCTTTCTTTGGTGTGGCGATGGCGCTGTTCAACCAGAATAGAGACATGTTCAACCAAAACACTGCGGTTACTTACTGCATTAGCTTCATCTTGCCGCTGGCGGGTTCACTGCTTGCTGCAGACAAGTTCTTACAAGTGTTGAACTATGCAGGCATCATCTTAGTGTTCTTGGCTGTGTTTGTTCCTCTGGTTATGGTTCATAAGCAACGCTTTATGAAAGTAGCGGAAGACAGATACAGCGCTGAAGGTGGCCGACCAATGATGCTTTTCTCACTGTTATTTGGTTGCTTCTTGCTTATCTCACAAGTGATTTAACAAACCAATTTGGTCGGTTGAATAAATCAGTCACCAAGCTTGAGCTCCAAAAGCTTTAGATACAAAAAAAGGAACGCATTGGCGTTCCTTTTTATTATCTGCTCATTAAAAGCAGATCGATTCAAAGACTATTAACAAACAACCTTAACAGCCAAACCACCTTGAGAAGTCTCACGGTATTTAGCGTTCATGTCTTTACCTGTTTCTAGCATTGTTTCGATAACTTTATCTAGAGAAACAGTAGGAGCAGAAGAGCGACGAAGTGCCATACGAGTCGAGTTGATTGCTTTCACTGCAGCAATACCGTTACGCTCGATACATGGTACTTGTACTTGGCCAGCAACTGGGTCACACGTTAGACCTAGGTTATGCTCCATGCCGATTTCTGCAGCCATACATACTTGCTCAGGGCTACCACCCATAAGCTCAGCAAGACCAGCAGCAGCCATTGAACATGCCACGCCAACTTCACCCTGACAACCAACTTCAGCACCAGAGATAGAAGCGTTACGCTTGTAAAGGCCACCGATCGCGCCAGAAGCTGCGAAGTAACGGATATAGTCTTTCTCTGTTACTGTTTGGATGAACTTATCGTAGTAAGCCAATACCGCAGGGATGATGCCACACGCGCCGTTTGTTGGTGCCGTTACTACACGACCGCCAGCTGCGTTTTCTTCGTTTACTGCGAAAGCAAACATGTTCACCCAGTCAACAACCGTCATTGGGTCATTAGTTGTTTTTTCTGAAGTGATCAGTTGTTGGCGAAGTGCCGCTGCACGACGAGGTACGCGCAGTGGACCCGGTAGGATACCTTCAGTATTCATACCGCGATCCATACACTCACGCATCGTTCTCCAGATGTTGGCGAAGTAAGTACGAGACTCTTCGTCTGAGTGGAACGCTGCTTGGTTTTTCATAACCAGTGTACTGATAGAAAGACCGCTTTCTTTACACTGATTAACCAGCTCTTCAGCTGTTGTGAATTCGTAAGGTGCTTTAATTGGGTTTTCTTCTTCTTTGCCGAAGCTCTCTTCGTCAACGATGAAACCGCCACCAATTGAGTAGTACGTTTTTGAGTAAGCGACTTCGTCATCAACCCAAGCATGAATGCTCATGCCATTTTCATGTAATGAAAGGTTCGAAGTATGGAAGTTCATTCCGCCATCTTTAGGGAACGAAACAGTATGACAGTGCATACCAACAGGTAGACGTTCAGTTTCTTCTACTCGAGCAATAAAGCCCGCGATAGAGTCGATATCTACTTTCTCAGGAGTATTGCCAGCAAGACCCATGATGATAGCGATATCAGTGTGGTGACCTTTCCCTGTCAGTGATAGTGATCCATATACGTCCACGGTGATTTTAGTGATGTCGCGCAATTTTCCCATTGAACGTAGGTCATCAATAAATTCTTTACCCGCTTTCATTGGTCCAACTGTGTGTGAGCTCGATGGACCAACACCGATTTTATAGATATCAAATACACTAATCATAGCGATTACCTCAAAAAGAGAGCCTCCCAAGGGGAGTAGGGAGGCTCATTTATTATCATTATATTTTGTGTTTAATCTCGCGATATAAGATGAAGCTCATCTTATAAAAAGTGCTTTAGATTAAAGAGCGCCGTAGATTACAGAACTAATAGCCGCTAGACCACATAAAGCTGTAAAGATTTGCACAGGTGCTGATGTTTTGTACTTAGCCATTGCTGGTACTTTTTGCATCGCGAATACAGGCATTAGGAACAGGATAGCTGCAATCATTGGAGCACCCATTGTTTCAATCATACCTAGGATGCTTGGGTTAACTACCGCAACAATCCAAGTTGTAACAACGATGAACGCTAGAGATGCTTTCTCAATTGTGCTGATTGAAGAACCAGAGCGAGACTTGATTAGACCAACAAGACCTTCATGAGCACCTAGGAAGTGACCGAAGTAGCTAGAAGTGATTGCTGCGAACGCTACTAGAGGACCCATGTAAGAGATAAGTGGAGACTCGTGAACGTTAGCTAGGTAAGAAAGTACAGAGATGTTTTGCGCTTGTGCTGTTGCTAGTTGCTCTGGAGATAGAGAAAGCACTACAGAGAATACGAAGAACATTACAAAACCCATCAGCATCATTGCTGCGCCACCAGTGATCGCGTCAGTTTTCTTAACTGCGTCATCACCGTATACACGACGTTGCTCTTTAGAGAACTGTGAAATGATTGGGCTGTGGTTGAAAGAGAACACGATGATTGGAATCGCAAGCCAGATAATAGAAGGCATTGCTGACCATTCTGGGCTTGTTTCCATCATTGAAGTGTTCCAATCAGGAACTAGGTAGAAAGACAATGCTAGTAGGATGAATACTAGTGGGTAAACCATTGCTGAAGTTGCTTTAAGCATCAGCTCTTTACCGAATACAACACCTGCTGTCATAGCAAGGATAAGTGCACCAGAAAGAAGAGGACGAGGAATAGATTCCATGCCCATTTGGTTTACTAGGAAAGAATCAACCGTGTTGGTGATACCAACGCCGTAGATAAGAACGATTGGGTAGATAGCGAAAAAGTAAGCAAAAGTAATAAGGTTTGCGCCGGTCTTACCGAAGTGTTCTTCAACTGTATCTGTAATATCTGCTTCAGGGTTCTTAGAAGACAATACGAAACGAGCTAGAGATTTGTGTGCGAACCAAGTCATTGGCGCCGCGATTAGAGCTAGGATAACTAGTGGCCAAAAACCACCCGCACCAGCTTTGATTGGAAGAAATAGTACGCCAGCACCAACTGCTGTACCGAATAGTGATAAACACCAGGTAAAATCTTTATAGTTAAACTTGCTTGAATCTTTAACGGCATTTGCCGAAGAAGTTGTTGTGTTCATGTTAAATTACTCATTTTTTGGGAACAGGAAATAAGTTGGGGCTAATTCTGCAGAATTTTCTTCTACAAAAAATAGATCTAAATCATGTAATGAAACGGCGTGTCACATGATATGCGAAAAACGGATTTTTGATCACGAAATTGGCGTGCTACAGGTGATTTATGCTCATGCTAGGCATTAGTTTTTGTTATGCGAAAGGTGGGGTTGTTCAGATTTATACCAGGGAAACGTTTGCGTAAAATTGGATTAATAAATCTGTTCCATAGAAAGGCTGGATTTTGTTAACAGAGATTAAACAAAACGTAGTTGCTATGTAATCTGTTGCACTACATGCTGCTGCAATGATTGGATGATTTGAGCCGTAACGCCCCATATTAGGTGCTCTTCGAAGGGCATGGCAAAAACTCGGTGTTTGATTTTCTTAAAATTAACGGTGTGGCTATGAAGCTTGGCTTGGTCCAAAACATAGGTGGCAGGAACCTCAAAAATAGAGGCAACTTCGTTCTCATCGATAACAGCTTTGTAATCAGGATCGACCATTGCAACAATCGGTGTCACAGAAAATTTACTAATGGTACTCAATGCTGGTAATTGCCCAACAATTTTAACCTGATCCGATCGAATTCCTACTTCTTCGTGCAGTTCTCTTAGTGCAGTAAATTGCATAGAAGGGTCAGATTGTTCATGTTTCCCCCCAGGGAAGCTGATTTGGCCAGGATGGTGCTTAAGATGTGCTGCTCTTTTAGTAAAAATGACATGTAAACCGTCTTCTCGTTCAACTAAACCAACCACAACTGCAGCCTTACGTAGTTGCTCCCCACTAATATGAGAAACACGCTCTACAGATTCAGGGTGGTAACCAACTGTTGGGTTAAGTTGGAACTGTTGAAGGAAGTTATCTTTATTCATGTCATGTCAATATATTGATTATTATGATTTTAAGTATAGGCATAACCCTTAAGCTAACGCCAATATTGGTGAAAAACAGGTCTAGCTAACCGTCCCTTTGCCTGGTGCTGGCCTTTTTGCACCAAATTGTCGCTTTTTGCTATATTCAATATGGGCATATGAATAGGTGGCCGTTATCAATGTCATTAAATGGAGCAATAAAGCGCATATTTTTGATTAAGAATTTGATAACAACAACTTAGTGGCTCATTCTAAAAAGAAACAGATCAAAAGGTATGAGATGAAAGGAATCATATTCACCGAATTTTTGGAGCTTGTTGAAGAGAAGTTTGGCTTAGAGCTTCTGGATGAGGTTCTAGATATGTCGGAAGACGAGGGGATCTATACCTCTGTTGGTAGTTATGATCATAAAAACCTTGTCAGGCTAATCATTAATCTCAGTAAGAAAACAGAAATAGACGCTACTACTTTACAGCGTGTATTTGGCCAGACTGTATTTAAAAACCTATTAGCGTCATTACCAAACCAAGCCAGTCTCAATCATAGCAGTACCACTTTTCAGTTTATTCAGCATGTGGAGCGCTACATTCATGTTGAAGTGAAAAAACTCTATCCAGATGCACAACCGCCAGAATTTCATTTCATTCATACAACAGAGGCAGAGCTTGTGTTTGATTATAAAAGCGCACGTTGTATGTCTCATGTTTGCTTAGGCTTGATCGAAGGGTGTGCTGAATATCATGGAGACACCATTTCGATTGAAATGATTCCTCAAAACGATGAACAAAGTGTTGTTAGGTTTAATCTAAAGGTAGAGTCGTAGTATGAGTCTAGAAACGGCTATGGAGCGAAAACTCAAACGGCAAGTCGCTGCGAGAAAAGAGGCTGAGAGGTTACTCGAGCAAAAAAGTTTAGAACTTTATGAGTCGAACCAACAGTTAGAGTGTGCATTGCGTCAGTTAGAGAAGCGATCGAAAGCCAATTTACGTCGCATAGAGTTTCAAGAGCAAATTGACAATCTTCTGATTGATTTTGGTCGTACCTTTTTGCGCAATGACTTAGACGATGTCATGTTGTCCGAACTGACGTCTAATGTGACCAATAGTTATCTGATAGAAGCTAGCCGTTTAATACTCCCTCCTAGGTTATTACCAGAGCTTGTTCGTTGTGATTATGGCGATGAGTCCATTAGTTCGTTAGATCTAGAGCTTCAAGAGCCATGTTGGAATGGTAATTTGTTGACTGTACCGCTCGAAGTTGAGCAAGTAATCGTCGGCTCCTTAGTGGTAAAGGTTAATTTGTCTGAGCAGGATTGCGACTTTATTCAAAGCCAAATATTGCTAGTAACGGATCTTATATGCAGTGCACTAACACACCAGTTAGCAATTAACCAAAATATAGAGTCGCGACAGCGTGCTGAAGAGTCAGAAAGAGCAACTCGCGATTTTGTTGCGATGATCAATCATGAATTGAGAACGCCTTTGAATGGGCTGTTAGGCAGTGCTGAATTGATCAGTGATACCGAACTGACTAAACCACAGAGAGAGCTCGTTAATAATTTGAGCCAATCTGGTGAGTTTTTACGAACCATTATTAATGACTTATTGGATTACAGTAAAATCAATGCAGGTATGCTAGAGATTATTCCGAAAAAATTCGCACTGAATGATTTGAGAAATACGATCGATAGTATATTCACCAATCGAGCTATGGAAAAACAGCTTCAATTCAACGTTGAAGTGGCAGCGAATGTGCCTTGTCATTTTAAGGGCGATCTGGAGCGAATTACTCAGCTATTTGTTAATCTCATTGGTAACGCGATTAAATTTACGGAGCACGGTTACGTTAAGGTCAATATAAAGTGGCATAACGATTTGTTTGTTTTTTCTGTTGAAGATACAGGCGTAGGCATTCCAGACTCTGCTCACAAGAATCTTTTCCAACCTTTTACTCAGGTCGATCGTTCCAGTAGCCGAAACTATGAAGGGACAGGATTGGGGCTTGCTATCTGCCGTAAGTTGATCGCGATGATGAACGGTGAAATTGACATTGCTAGTGTTGTGGGACAAGGCACGATTTTTACCGTGTCTATTCCATTGGAAGTGGTTGAAGTTATGGATCTTAGTGTGCACATTACTGAAAAAATCGGTTCGGATATCGAGTTATCACGGCTTAAAGTGTTGGTTGTTGACGATATCAAGATGAACCAAATTATTATTCAACAAATGTTAAGAAAGTTCGAAATTGAACCCGAGATAGCAAGTAATGGCGTGGAAGGGCTTGAACTGGCTAGTACCAGCGAATATGACGTCGTGTTTATGGATTGCCGGATGCCAGTGATGGATGGCTTTGAAGCAACACAGACACTTCGAGAAAAGGGTTACAACAAATCGATTGTTGCGCTAACCGCAGGTACGACCTTGGAAGAGCGTGAGCGCTGTATTCAATGTGGAATGGATGACATTTTAAGCAAGCCTTATACGGCCAATGACCTTAAAGAGGTACTGAAGAAGTGGGGTGTGGCAGTAATAGGTTCTATATAAGTTACGCTCATACTTATCTTGCTACGAGGTGAAACCACTTTCTAGTAGTCCCAAAAGTTAAAAGTTAAAAGTTAAAAGTTAAAAGTTAAAAGTTAAAAGTTAAAAGTTAAAAGTTAAAAGTCAAAATAGGAAACCCTAAGCAATCACATCAAGGCTTAGGGTTTGTTCTATTAAGGGCTATAGCTTTTCAAGTACGGGTAAAATACGACTCAGTTTGTCGAGTGTTTCTTGGTATTCAGAAGCACAATCACTATCAAATACCACACCACCGCCAGCCCAAGCATAAAGCGTGTCGTTCTCTGCGACTAATGTACGAATGGTAATGCTAGTGTCCATTCTGCTATTTCGGCTGATGTAGCCAATACTGCCGCAGTAAGCCGAACGTCGATGTGGTTCTAACTCCTCAATGATCTGCATTGCACGAACTTTTGGTGCGCCCGTAATCGAACCTCCAGGGAAGCAGGCTCTTAATAAATCAGTTGCTGAGTACTGAACATCCAGCTCTGCTCTAATGGTGCTGACCAAGTGGTGCACGGCAGGGAAGCTTTCAATATCAAACAACTTAGGTACGTGAACGGAGCCTGGCTTTGCGACTCTACCGATGTCATTGCGTAGTAGGTCGACGATCATCAGGTTTTCTGCCTGATCTTTTTCTGCTGCCGCTAAGTCTTGAGCATTGGCGTCGTCAATCATAGGTTCTTCAGAACGAGGACGTGTACCTTTGATTGGTTTAGTTTCAATGGTGCCACTATTGAGCTCTAAGAATCGTTCCGGAGAGACACTTAAGATTGCTGAGTGTTCAAGACGAATAAAACCAGAAAACGGCGCCGAGTTGTATTGCTCTAACTTTTCATAAGCGAGCCATTCGCTGCCTTGGTAATCGGCACGAAAGCGCTGAGCAAGGTTTATCTGATAACAGTCACCCGACAACAAGTACTCTTGAACGCTATCGAACTTATTGGCATAACTCTGCTCAGTCATATTAGATTGCCATGGGGTGGTTAATCCAAACTCCTGATGAGCTCGTTCTGTTTGTTCACTTTGCGATTGTTGTTGAGTTAACCAATCCCAATGGGTATCAATGTTTTGCCCAACAAGGAACGCAGCTTTAAGCTTGTGATCAACAATTACAGCCCATTCATACAATCCAACCGCCATGTCTGGCGCAGAAATATCACGCTTAGCAAGAGAGGGCAGAGCTTCTACTCGTCGCCCTAAATCGTAACTGAAGTAGCCTAAAGCGCCGCCAATGAAAGGCAGTTCAGGATGCTCACTGGTTGCGGGTAGCAATTGCTGCTGATATTGGTCGAGTAGTTCGAAAGGGTCTGACTCTGAAACCTCGCACGTCTCATTAACATTAACGGTCGTTTTTATACCGATTGTCTCGAAGGTGGCGATGGGTTGAGCAACCAAAATGTCGTATCGACTATCGACGTGGCTTTCTGAGGCAGAGCGTAATAGCATTGCCCACGGCACGCTTTCAATATGAGAAAACAGCTGTTTAGCTAAAGTTGATTGATATTCAAGCGGCTTGATTTGGATAGAGCGAAATTCGTTGTTATTCATTTGTTTAATTTGTGACAAAGAGTTCGATCACTGCATGGCGTGTGAGAGGAAGCAAGAGTATCATAAATTGAAAATAAAATGGGTTCTTGATTAGAACGGTGCAAACCACATGGTTTAGTTTAAAGCTATGCAAGCGATTGCTAAAGCAACTAAATACAGCTCAACATAATAAAAAGCTAAGCCAACTAATCCGGTTAGACAAAACAGTCAAACCAAGAACCCACATGGAACCAGAACAATAAAGAGGCATGCAATGACGGTTATTCGTAAGCAAGATGTGATCAGCAGTGTCGCTGACGCACTTCAGTACATTTCTTATTATCACCCTTTAGACTTTGTCCAAGCCCTAGAAAAAGCGTACGAGAAAGAAGAGAGCCAAGCAGCAAAAGATGCGATCGCTCAGATTCTGATTAACTCGCGTATGTCTGCGGAAGGCCATCGTCCAATTTGTCAGGATACGGGTATTGTTACTTGTTTCGTGAACATCGGTATGGATGTTAGGTGGGAAACGGATCAAACAGTACAACAAATGGTTGATGAAGGCGTTCGTCAAGCTTACAACAACCCAGATAACCCATTGCGTGCATCTGTCCTAATGGACCCAGCAGGTAAGCGTATTAATACTAAAGACAACACGCCAGCGGTTGTTCACATTAATATGGTTCCAGGTAACAAAGTTGAGATTCAAATCGCGGCAAAAGGCGGCGGTTCTGAGAACAAAACTAAGATGGTTATGCTTAACCCTTCTGATGATATTGCAGAATGGGTAGAGAAAACGCTGCCAACCATGGGCGCGGGCTGGTGTCCACCGGGCATGCTAGGTATAGGTATCGGCGGTACGGCTGAGAAAGCAGCGGTACTAGCAAAAGAATCTCTGATGGAACACATCGATATTCAAGAGCTTATCGAGAAAGGTCCTGAGAACGCTGAAGAAGAGCTTCGTTTAGACATCTTCAACCGTGTAAATAAACTGGGTATTGGCGCACAAGGTCTTGGCGGTCTAACGACTGTGGTTGACGTGAAAATCAAAACAGCACCAACTCACGCTGCATCTAAACCTGTTTGCTTGATCCCGAACTGTGCGGCAACGCGTCACGTACACTTCACATTAGATGGTAGCGGCCCTGCAGAGCTAACACCACCTAAGTTAGAAGAGTGGCCAGATATTACTTGGGAAGCAGGCGCAAATACACGCCGTGTTAACCTTGATGAAATTACTAAAGAAGACGTTCAAGAGTGGAAGACTGGCGAAACGGTTCTTCTATCAGGCAAGATCTTAACGGGTCGTGATGCTGCTCATAAGCGTATTCAAGGCATGCTTGAAAGTGGTGAAGGCCTACCAGAAGGTGTCGACCTGAAAGGTAAGTTCATTTACTACGTAGGCCCTGTTGATGCAGTAGGCGATGAAGCGGTAGGTCCTGCCGGTCCAACAACGTCTACTCGTATGGATAAGTTCACCGACATGATGCTCGAAGAAACCGGCATCATGGGTATGATTGGTAAAGCTGAGCGTGGCCCTGCAACCGTTGAATCAATCAAACAACATAAATCGGTTTACCTAATGGCCGTTGGCGGCGCCGCTTATCTTGTTGCAAAAGCGATTAAGAAAGCACGTGTTGTTGCGTTTGAAGATCTAGGTATGGAAGCGATCTACGAATTTGAAGTTGAAGACATGCCAGTAACGGTAGCGGTTGATTCTAATGGCGTGAACGCACACCAAATCGGTCCTGACACCTGGAAAGTGAAAATTGCAGAAGCTGAAAAAGCCAAATAAGAATTGGTTCCAGCGTTTGAATCACGACTTTTCATAGAAAGTTAAATACAAAAGTGCAGCATTATCTGCACTTTTGTCTTATTATCAATGATATAGTTATAAACACATCGTTTGATATAAGAACATAGGAGAGAGGAATGCCTCGTTTTATTCAGATCCTACAGATTATCTTGGCAGTGGTGATTGGTAGTTTCATTGGTTACGATTTGATCTTGCACGGAATCAGTATTTTTAACGAAAAGTACGTAACCATCACATGTGTATTATGGTTGATTGCTGAGATAACACTGTTTGTTATCTACAAGCTAATTGAAGACGATTAGTCTTACATCGTATAAAAATTTCAAAGCCCCTGATTATGAATGTAGTCAGGGGCTTTTATTCATCTAGCATTAAGAATGTATATTGCATACTAATCAACATAAGCAAAAAGCATCAACATTCAAACCTTCCCAGTAGGGGTTAGTCAGTAGGTTAACGTTTCAACTTTCCATCTCAGTAATTATTAAAAACCAGTTAGCCTATTTATCACGGAGTCGTTCAAATGAAACACCTAACTCAAGAAATGAGTGACTTTATAAGCAGAGGAACGGATTCTCACATTCGAGTAGCGGTCACGGGACTTTCTCGTGCAGGTAAAACAGCTTTCATTACCTCGTTGGTTAACCAGCTTCTTCATACCTCTACTCATCACAATTTACCGCTCCTTGCGTCAGCTAGAGAGGGAAGGATTATTGGCGCAAAGCGTATCCCTCAGCACAACATGATGATCCCGCGCTTTTCTTACGATGAAGCGATGGAGTCACTCAACGCGCAGCCACCAGAATGGCCAGTACCGACGCGTGATGTCAGTGAGATTCGCCTAGCCATCAAATATAAGCCTACTAAGGGCGCAAAAAAGCTACTGAGTAAAAACAGCACCCTTTATCTCGATATTGTCGATTACCCGGGCGAATGGCTGCTTGATTTACCCTTATTGGATATGGATTTTGATACCTGGAGTCAGTCTCAATTCGCTGCGTTGAAAGGTGACAGAGCAATGTATTCGCAAGAATGGAATACTATGCGCGGTGACATCAACTTATTAGCGGAAGCGGACGAAAAGAAGTTGGTCGCCATTGCCGATAGTTATACTCAATATCTGCATACTTGTAAGAGTAATGGACTGCACTGGGTGCAACCAGGTCGATTCGTATTACCGGGTGAGCTTGAAGGCGCACCTGTATTGCAATTTTTCCCGTGTGTAGTGCCCGAGGGTAAGTTCTCTAAAACAAGTAACTACGCTGTATTGAAAGCGCGTTATGAAGAGTACCAACAGAAGGTTGTGAAAGCGTTCTATAAGAATCACTTTGCCACGTTTGACCGACAAATTGTGCTGGTGGATTGCTTACAGCCACTTAATGCGGGTTATGACTCTTTCATGGACATGCGTGGTGCGTTAGAGCAGTTACTAAAAAGCTTTAAGTACGGTCGAAGCAATATGCTAAGACGCTTGTTTGCACCGAAGATTGACAAGATCTTATTTGCGGCCACCAAAGCTGACCATGTAACACCAGACCAGCATCCAAATTTGGTATCACTGTTACAGCAGATGGTGCACCCAGCGTGGCAACAGGCGGCGTTTGAACATATCGACATGAGTTGTATGAGCATCGCGTCTATTCAAGCGACGAGCGCGGGTTATATCTCGTCAGGTTCATCGAATGTTCCTGCATTGCAGGGCGTCACCTTGGATAACGTGCCTCAAACCATGTATCCAGGTGAGGTGCCGCGTAAACTGCCCAATAAGCAGTATTGGGAAACCAACCAGTTTGATTTCACGAGCTTTAGGCCAATGGAGCAACACTCCGATGAGCCTTGTCAGCATCTAAGAGTCGACAAGGTCTTAGAGTATCTCATTGGCGACAAGTTGAAGTAATTGAGGCAAACAGTATGAGTGAGTTAAAAACGAAACAGGTCTTTGATGAACCGTTGAAGACCTCTTTCGATGAGCCGGATAAGAATGAAGTTAGTCCAGACTTGGGCGCCCAACAGTTATTCACAGAACAAGAGAAATTTGTCCCCGCCGCGCCACAAGTGGAAACCGACCTTGATGGTGAAGCTGAGCAGCAACTGGAACAAGTGATTCGACCGAGCAAAAAGAAGAAGTGGTTTGGAACGGGCTTACTTGTCGCTTTCTCCGGTTTAGTGGGTTGGCAAGCGATTGACTCTGTAATTACTGCTATTCAAACCGCTGACTGGTTAGCTTTAGGTTGGGCAGGCTTCATCGCTGCCATTGCTTCATTGGGTTTAGGCGCAATAGGCAAAGAGCTGTGGAAGCTGCGTTCGCTGAAAGACCATTTCAGTGTGCAAGAGCAGAGTGAAGAACTGTTAAAAAGCCAGAGCGTTGGTAAAGGCAAAGCGTTCTGTGAAAATATTGCCAAGCAGGGCGGTATAGTCGCTGAGTCTCCTTCGTATGATAAGTGGCGAAACAGTATTAACCCAGCGCACAGCGATGCTGAAGTGTTGGATATGTACGATGCGTTGGTCGTGAGTCAACAAGATAAAGTAGCCACCCAAATTGTAACTAAGTTCTCTACGGAATCGGCGGCCTTGGTTGCTGTGAGCCCATTAGCGGCAGCAGATATGTTGCTGGTGGCGTGGCGTAATTTCACCATGATAGACAAGCTTGCCGACGTCTATGGCATTGAGCTTGGCTATTGGTCTCGCATTAAGTTGTTCAAGTTGGTGTTAATCAACATGGCAGCGGCAGGGGCGAGTGAGTTGGCGATTGATGCGAGCATGGACTTAGTCTCGATGGATCTTGCGGGTAAAGTATCAGCAAGAGCAGGACAAGGTCTTGGTGTTGGTATTCTTACTGCACGTCTCGGGTTGAAAGCGATGTCATTGCTTCGACCTATGCCTTGGCACAATGATCGAAAAGTAAAATTATCAGACCTCCGCAAAGCCGTCCTTTCTGAAATAAAGCGCATTACGCTGAAATAAAGTGGACTGCTTATCTATAAGCGAACGACTTACCAATAAAATGCACGATACTGAGTAGTTTACGAGCGAAGAGTAAACATATGTTTACTCTTCTTCTTGACTGAACTTAGAGCTTAATTCACACTACTGTCAACTTATCCTGACACCTATAATAGGACTATTTGTGCGTCTTGAAGTATTGTGTGAAGACAGACTCGGCTTAACGCGTGAGTTGCTCGATATCTTGGCCTCAAAAAGCATTGATTTAAGAGGAATCGAAATTGATGTTAAAGGCATAATTTACCTAAACTGCCCTGATATTAATTTTGATGCTTTTAGTGAACTTATGGCTGAAATTCGCCGAATTTCAGGTGTGAAGGATGTACGTAAAATCCAATTTATGCCGAGCGAAAGGCATAATACCGAACTGATTGCTCTGCTTGCTAACCTGCCAGATCCCGTGATTGCGATTGACCTTAAAGGCTCAGTCGACATGGCGAACCACGCTGCATTGAACCTATTCGGCAAGCAAGAAGACGAAGTCATCGGTGAGCCGCTAGCGACGTTTGTTCCTAGCTTTAACTTTGCTCGCTGGATCGAAGGCGATGTGACGCGCCATCGTGAAGTCGTGGTGTTAGAAGGTTTGGACTTCTCTATCGAGATACTGCCGATTTATCTTGGTGGTGACGTTAACGAAGCGGTGTTGGCGAGCGCAGTAATGACGATTCGTTCTTGTAATCAAGAGATGAACTCGCCAGATTCAATCCCTGAACAGAACAACCTAGGTTTTGAACACTTTGTTGGTGTCTCTAATCGCCATAAAGCCTTGATCAGCCAAGCTAAGAAATTGGCTATGCTGGATCAGCCTCTACTTATTGAAGGGGACACAGGTACGGGCAAAGAGATGTTGGCTAAAGCCTGTCATAACCGTTCGAACCGAGCGTCTTTCCCATTTTTGATTTTAAGCTGTGCATCAATGCCTGATGACGTGGCTGAAACTGAGTTGTTTGGTCATGCTCCGGGTTCATTCAATCATGAACAAGGTCATAAAGGCATTTTCGAACAAGCGAATGGCGGCACAGTATTTTTAGATGAAATTGGCGAAATGAGCCCACACCTACAAATCAAACTGCTGCGTTTCCTTCAAGATGGTTCATTCCGACGCGTAGGCGAAGAAGAAGAGATGCACGCTGATGTGCGCATTATCGCTTCAACACGTCACCGCCTTTCTGAATTAGCAGACTCAGGTTCATTCCGTGAAGATTTGTTCTACCGTTTAAACGTTTTGACTCTGTCTATTCCGGCACTGCGCGAACGCTCAAACGATGTGGCACCGTTGTTGGAACTCTTTGTCGCGAAATACGCACAGCAATTGGGTATGTTAAAACCAAAACTGACGGTAGAACTAATCGATCAGTTGGGTAACTACCAATGGCCGGGCAACATCCGTCAACTTGATAATATGGTGCTTCGTGCATTGACTGAGCTGGATTCGGACACGTTAACCGTTGAGCAATTCCACTTGCCTCAACTTGAAACTATGACGGCAGGAATGGCGAACTTAAGTTTAGACGGTTCACTCGATGAGATCATGAAAGACTACGAGTCGCAGATTCTAGAGAAGCTGTATCAGTCGTTCCCATCGAGCCGTAAGCTAGCAAAACGTTTGAATGTTTCTCACACTTCGATTGCGAACAAACTTCGCGATTACGGTATCAGAAAGAACTGATTGAGCCCGTTTAGTAAACTCTATTGAGTAAGTAAATGGTCTTGAGCAAATAAACAAAAAGACTAGTAACGAAACAAGACCAGTTAACGGAAGAAGAACAAGCGAATGGAAGATCTGAGCACACCAGAGCGTATTTATAAGCGCGATGGCAATCTGATTCTAAGAACCGCTGAAATCGACGACGCGGCGATGATCAGTGAGTACTTTCAGGTTAATAAAGAATACCTAAAGCCTTGGGAACCGATTCGTGAAGCGGTTTTCTTTGAAAGAGCCGGATGGGCGCAACGACTGATTAAGCTGAACGAGCTTCATAAAATGGGGCTAGGCTATTACTGTTTGCTTATTAATGATGACACCAACGAAATGTTGGGCACCATTTCATTCAGCAATCTGTCTCGATTCCCTTTCTATGCGTGTAATGTCGGCTATTCGATTGCTGAAAGTGCACAAGGCCACGGCTACATGCGCAGGGGCTTAAGCATGGCAAAGGACTATATGTTTGATGTTCAGAACATGCATCGTTTGATGGCGGGTTATATGCCCCATAATGAGCGCAGCGCTGGTGTGTTGGAACATTTAGGTTTTGTTCGTGAAGGCTTTGCCAAAGATTATTTGCAGATCAACGGTAAATGGGAAGACCATATACTGACTGCATTAATTAACCCGAATTGGGAAGATAGGCGTGCTGTGTAGAGGCTAATAGTCATTAAGCGTAAGTATCAATTAAACGTAAATACAGATTTAGAGGCAGTGACGAACACAGATAAAATGAAACCGTCACTGTATCAAAAGAGCATATAGGCATGGAAATCCATAAGCCTAAGAAGAAATTTGAGGAATTTTGATGTCATATACAACTTTGGACGAATACCAAAGAAAATGGATTTTTACTCACCAGTCGATGCCATTACCAGCAGAGGACTTGGAAAAGATTAAACCAATGACACAGGCAAGGGCGTCTCAGTTTTGGAAAGAGAATGTAAGCCCTCAAAGCCCTGATGCTGAAAGACTTAGCTCGCAAGACTGGCCGAGCAAGGCATCTAACTGGAATGAAGAGATCAGCTGGATGGCAAATTGGGAAGCCGATGAGCCTGAAATGCCAGAAGAGATCCTTAACTTCATTGATTGGCAAGATGACGTAACTGTTTATTTTTGTTATGAAAAATATAATATTCTTGAAACTAAGTGGTCGGTTTTTAAGAAGCACTGGAAGAACTTTTTGTTCTACGATGATGGCCCAATTTTGCTAGGTCGCCGTCGCTCTGAAGCACTTTGGTTTGCAACAAACGGTACCGTTAAAATTGGTAACCGAGCTTAAGTAAGATATTAGTTAATCAAGCCAATGTTGGACAAATGATTGATAAAAAGCGAGCTCTGAGCTCGCTTTTTTTGTACATAAAGATCGTCGAGGATCATTGATAAATACACGCCACTTTAAGCCGAGTTCTGATGAGGTTTTTCGTTAGCTTAGAGCTAGTAATTTTCGAAATTGAGATCGCTATCTCATTGGCTTAGTTGAAGTTTTGTGGGTTTGGGTTATCTTTATAGTACTGCCTTAGTGGAGGTGAAGTATTATGATTTGGGATACTCTCGAACGTGTAAATAAACTTCGCAAGGAAGCAATGGAGGATCCAGAGTTTTTGGATTCGGCAAAAATGCATGAGCAATGGCTTTTAAGCGAAACTCATAATCAATCTAAGAATGGAGAAAAAGAGAAGAAACCGAAAAAGTTAGCAGATATTTATGAAAACACCGAATTTCCTATCAACCCAACCGGAACGAAACATTAATAATGATTAACTGCAATACGGCTAAGGCTCTTAACCAAAAAGCGATAAGTCGACGACACATACCAGCCTTAAGCCACCAATAAAAAAGCCACTTTCAACGAACCGAAAGTGGCTTTTTCTTTTCTCGTTAGCTTCTTTACTCATTAACAACTAAAGCTAATCGTTTTTAAAGCTAGCTATTGATTAGGCTTAAACCGCTTGGTAATGCATCACCAAATACACGCTTAGACTCGCTCTCAGAAAGCTCAGTGACTTCACTTACTAGCGTTAGCCAAGACTCTGGCACCTTGCTTTGCTTTAATTTTTCAAGAATCTGAGCACGGTAGTCATCAGATATATCGAACTGTCGGTCACCCGTCTTACGACAAATCATCACAGCCGCGAAGGCAATCATCTGCTCTTTCTGCCAATTCTGGTCAAGTAGCTTTGGTAACCACTGTTCTGCTTGCTCTCTTGGAATGACGCTGTGTTGGCTTCCGTATAAAGGTGTACGAGATGCTAAGCGACCCAGAGCCCACCAGTGAGCTTGTTCAAACTGATTATGGTTAATCGCTTTGCTTAAGAACCAAGTCGCTAATAGAACCTTATCTTCCACTTCAAGTTGCTCAAGTGACGCAGCTAATCTCACCATGGCTTCATAGCCGTTGTCTTGCGCATCTTTAGCTGTCTTAGGGTTCTTCATTGCACCTGGGTGAAGGTACTTCGCAATGTCAGCCAAGATGGTTTCTTGCTGTTCCTGATTTAAGCCACCTGCAACACGACGCCAGAATACCCACCAGTCTGTCCAACCTTGGTGGTTCTGGAACTGGATATTCTGTTGGTAAAGGCCCCAAATTTGTTCGATACGCCATGAGTCCGTTGGATCACCAAAGCCAGGACGCAGCGAGTAACCCGCTAAACGTAGCCAGTTCTTCTCGTGTGCTTCTGAGCGACGACGACGTTTGCGACCTAATGAGAAGCTATCGAATAAGTGACGAAGGGTCGTGAAGTCCCACTCATCGCGTTTACCGAGTCGTTTCTCAAGATCTTTGGCCAGTGTTTTGATCTCTTTAGACTCAGCACTTTTCTTGTTGCCGCTGTACAGACGAGAAATCAAATCCTTACACTCATCCAATCTTGGATGAAGTTTAGAGTTGTCGGATTCATCGCCTTGCTTGTTTCTGACTTCGAACTCAAGCAACCAACGCTTAGCGTCATCTTCCGTACTCACACACTCCATTTTCAATGTGCCGACTTCGGTTAATTGACAAGCGAGCAATACTTCAACGCGCTCCTTTTGGTTGGCTTGAAGCTCTGCAGTACCAGACCCTTCCAGCGTAGAAATATAAGGTGGAAGAGGGGAGAACAAGTCAGCATCGACATTGACCATCACACCATTTTGAATGGCGGTGTCATGAGCAATTTGATCGTGCGTTGAAGTCAGTAGATTGAAACGGACCGGCTCACCCAAAGTCAGTGAGAAACGACGGCTGTTCAAACGTATTTCTTGGCCTTCTTCTGTCCCTTTGGCAAGCAGACAAAGTGCTTTGCCCATCTTGTTCTTTTCTTGTAGATGTAAGAAGTAAGAACGAGCCGCACCGCCACCGATTTTCAGTTGCGCACCACGGCGAGCTTTGCCAAAGGCCACGGCGCCCAATGCCACAGACCAATCCGGATGAGGGTTATCTAGGACGGTGATTGGCGCACCATTCCAATTGCCAAGTAACTGAGTAATACGTTCAGTGACAAGCTCACTGTTGAACACACCACCATTGAGTAGCACACCGACAGGTATTGCTGGTTTTGTCTCATCAAATTCGATTGCACTGGATTTCTCTAGTGCCGCTTTTGATACTTGCTGGTGTGTTGCTAGGAATTCGGCAACGTGCTTACTTACAGCAGGATCTGCTGCGTAGGGTAGGCCGAACTCTACAACCGCGCTGCGGCGTTTGTCTGGCACTTCAGTGAACTCAGAAAGTGGGAAGAAACCTTCTAGTGCGATCTGGTGAACTTCTTGTTTGGTTAAACCAATACTCTTCGTACCGCCAAGCAGTTTTGAACCGCCGCCCAGCATGGTGATCTTCACATCGTCTGGCGCATTAGCAGAAAGCAGGCTCTCTTTTGCGGCGCGAGTCTGTTGAATCAGTTTAGTCAGGCTAGACGCATTCAACTTTTTGTTTTGATTGAAGCGTTGCTCTGCAAGGTGAGCAAGGGCCAAATCGAGGTTATCACCGCCGAGCATTAAGTGTTCACCAACGCCAATACGGTCGAGGGCGAGTTCTTGGTCGTCGCCATTATTCGAGTTGAAGCTTGCTTCGATCAAACTTAAATCGGTGGTACCACCGCCGACATCACACACTAGAATCAGCGGGATCTGTTGAAGTTCGTCTGCAGCGGTTTGTTGGTGACGTGCATACCAGTCATAACAAACGGCTTGTGGCTCTTCGAGTAACAGAATCTTACCTAAGCCCGCCAGTTCTGCCGCTTCGAGTGTCAGCTTACGTGCTGTCTCATCGAATGAAGCGGGAACAGTCACTACAACGTCTTGGTCTTCAAGCTTGTTGCTTGGGTTGCGGTAGTTCCATGCTTGACGGATGTGGTTGAGGTAGCTTGCGCTTGCAACAACAGGAGACACCTTATCGACGTCAGTTGCGCCTGCCCAAGGCAGAATGTCGGAGTTACGATCAACCGCTTGGTGAGATAACCAGCTCTTAGCACTGGATACTTGGCGGCCTTCGACTTTTGCGCCCAGTTCGCGCGCCCATTCACCTACGATGACGTTTTGAATATCACCTTCAACCAAGCTCGGTTCCCAAGGCATGGTGAGATCGGAAGGAGAGATCTGACCTTGTGCCGGATGGTAACGAAATGAAGGAAGTAACGGTTTACGAACCACTTCACCGGGGCCGATGAGTTGGTCAATATCGAAAAGTGAAACGGGAGCATGTTGTAGGTCGTCGTTGATTTCACAGTAGGCAACCACAGTGTTGGTTGTGCCTAAGTCAATACCGACTAAAAAACGAGGAGATGCCATACAAAACCTTATTCTGTCAAAGTGATGACCAGTTAATGGATAGTCTTGGTCTTATTATTGTCTTTGGAATGCTTTTAATACAGGGCTAGGGAATCGCATTGATAAAGTAACGGCACCCGTTAAGGTGCCGTTGATTCATTATGCTTCTTCGTTTGAGTCGCTATTCGTATCTTCACGAACGTCGAACTCAACGTGCCATTTCTGACCATTGTCAGTGGCAATCGCTTCTAGGTATAACGTGCCTAATTCAGTAACGCGAGAAGCCAAAGTAACCGGAACCACTTCACCTTCGCGACGGCCTTCAGAAACAGGCAGTGTCACTTGGATTTCCGGAAGTTCATCAAGCTCTTCTGGTGTCCAATGATCAAGGTGAGTACCCGCTTCATCTTCACGGCGTGTAGTTGAACCGAAGAATTGGAAGTGAACAGGCTGGCCAATCACTAGACCAAACTCTTGGCTAGGCACTTGTACGCTTGAACCTTCTTCCATACCAAATGGTGCAACACACAGTGCTTCCATAGGAGGAGCCATACCTGGGATTGCTGGCATCGCGCTCTCGATTCCTACGTAGTAAGAAGAGGCGATACCACCGCGGATACGAACGCCTTGACCACGACGTACAGCGCCGTAGTATGAAGCGCCGCTTGCAACCGCTAGGTCTAGGTCTAAGCCTGAAAGCTGTTTAGCAAATTCTGCATCAGCATTGATCAACCATTCGTTGATGGTGTCTGAAAGACGATCAGCAAGCAGGTTAGATTTTAGAACGCCACCATTGAACAGGATCGCTGTTGGTTTGATGAAGTCTGCTGCAGGCGCTTCTGTACCTGGCATACCGGGCATGTTTGCAAACGGGTTGAAATCTTGCTGAGCCGTTTCACTATTTCCAGAAAGCGCGTTCGCTTGCTTAGAAAGGAACGCGGCAATATGACGAGTGATGCCCGCATCTTGCGCGTAAGGCAAACCCATTTGAGTCAGTGCACCACGTGTCTTTTGTACTGGGTGCTCTGTCACAGCGACTTGTGGGAAGAAGCCATCAACCAATGTTTGTTGTACTTCTTGCTGAGTCAGTTCTGTTTTTAGTGTCGCGCCAAGTAGTTTAGAACCACGGCTAGGTACTACGATCGGCACAGATTGCAGTTCAGCGTCGTTAAGCAATGCTTCTTTCGCATCACGACACGCGTGAGTCATAGCTTGAACTTGCCAAGGAGCCAATTCTTTGCCTTCTTGAGCCAGTTTCATTTTCAGACGGTAAGCGAGCGCCAAATCCATGTTGTCGCCGCCAAGTAGGATGTGTTCACCTACTGCGATACGGTTCAGACTTAGGTTGCCTTCATCTTGTGTTACTTCAACTAACGAAAGGTCAGTCGTACCACCACCGATATCGACAACAAGCACGATGTCGCCAACGTTCACTTCATCACGCCATGTGTCGTTGCTGTTATCAATCCAGCTGTAAAGAGCTGCTTGTGGCTCTTCTAGAAGCGTTAGGTGAGTGAAACCAACATTACGCGCAGCTTCAGCCGTTAGGTCACGAGCCGCAGGATCAAACGAAGCTGGAACGGTGATCGTTACATCTTGGTCTGCCAGTTTATGTTCTGGATTTGAGTGGTTCCAAGCGTCTTTAAGATGCTCAAGGTACAATTCAGTTGTCTTAAGCGGAGATACTTTTTCAACTTCCTCAGGGCTGCCTGCAGGAAGGAAAGCATCGCGACGGTTCACACCACCGTGGCATAACCAAGATTTTGCACTGGCGACCAAACGGATAGGGGTTTTAGAACCAAGGTTACGAGCAATCGCACCCACTAGCGCTTTCGGCTCTGAAGACCAAGGCAGAACGCGAGAGCCCGCATTCATTTCATGTTCGTGTGGTTGGTATAGGAACGAGCCAAGTTGGCTGCGAGTTTCTACTGTACCAGGAGCCGTCAGTTGAGGGATTTGCATCACCTCTACGCGAGCATCTTCATTGCTTGTGTCGATGTAAGACAAAACGCAGTGTGTGGTACCTAAATCGATACCAACACTGAACTTAGGTACCTGATGTTGCTCTTGAGAAGATAGTTCTTGTGAATGCATCTGCGATGATGGCTGAGTTTGGTGTTCCATTATAGCTCCACCTCTGCCGGTGCAATCACAGATGCATCGTAGTTCTCAGCAAGTTTAGGCAGGTTCATGTCAGTTGCTTTCCAACCTTTGTGAACCAATGTGCCATTGAACGGTGCGTTACCCGTTACATTGCCTGTTAGGCGAATTTCTTGTGGGTTGAAGCCTTCAACAACCGTGATACGCGTTTCTTCATCTTCAGTGCGGATGTGAGAAAGCGTTACGTAATCTGCTAGTACTTTTTTACCGCCAGTGTGAATAACACGTGCTGCTGCACCAACTTCTTCATCAGAGAATGACGTTAGGTCTTCTTTTAGGAAGTCAATTAAGCGCGCTTCTTGCTGCATGATAGACAGTAATTGCATTGCTGAATCAGTCGGTGCTGTTGCTAGCTTAGATTCAACTTCTACTACTTTTTCGATAACACGTTCAACTTCGACAACTTTCTCTACTTCGACAATTTTCTCAACTGGCTTTTCAACTTCAACGATCTTTTCTACTGGTTTTTCTACGACTTTCTCAACCACTTTGGATTTACGAGAAACGGCAATTAGCAGTAGTAAAACGCTTGATGCAGTTAGGCCTGCGTGAAGCATATCAAACGTTTGTGGAATTAGGTTCAAATCAACGATCATAGTGATTTCTCTTTAAAATTGATTTAACGGTATATTCGTCGGTTCAAAGGAATATACAGGTTGGAAAGAAACTCAGTGGCACGAAACCGAAATGGTCACTTTCAAGCTATAAATATGGATGGATACTAGCATATTCAAGGCCTAAGAGTGGTATTTAATGTTTTTAATCAAGTGGGTTTTTGGTGTGTTAGCTTGAAATTTAGTCGAGATTCGTTCGAATATTGGCCGTCGATGTAAGCGTGAGGTAAACTGTGCTCGTTTTATGTCATTTTTAAGATGAAAACTTAAATGGAGCATCATTCCCTTTCGTTATATACTTTTAACTCATTAAAGCCTATTTGGAACACCTATGCCGCATACTACCGACCCACTCACTGGGTTGAAGAGACGCACTCTCCCACTGGTCGTATTTTCGGTCAGTTTTTTGATTACAGTGTTGTGTTTTATATTAGTCGCGCTCAACCAAAACCGTGCGTTGAACATGAATTTGGATAGCTTCGCGAAGCACCAAACACTGAGCTTGGAAGCGTTTATCGATAATGATGTGGCTTACATAGGTTCCGGCGCTAATTTCTTCTATTCTAATGACCCCGAAAACTGGGATAAATTTGACCGTTTTGCTCAGCAAACCATTAACGGTTCAAAAAGCTTAATCGGCTTGCAGTGGATGCAAAAGGTACCAGCAGATGAGATAGCTCAACACACCGCGCAGATGGAAGAAAAGTACCCGTTTTACAAACTGTTCACCATCCCAAAACACGAAGCAAAAGCCTTCGGCTATGTTTTGGATGGTGAGTCTGCTTATATTGCTACCGATATCTATCCCAACACCGAAGCAAACGACAAAGTTCTCGGCTTTTACTCATCTCGTGAGCGATTTAAGCTCATCTTAGAAAATATCAAACAGACACGCCAAGCGAATATTTCAGACAAAGTTCGTCTGTTACAAGATGGTTTAGACCAAGACACTCCAAAAAGTGGCATGTTGGTTTATCACCCTGTGTTTGAAGGTGAGAGTGACAATTTGCTTGGTGTTGTGATTGGTGTGGTTCGTACCACGTATTACTTTGAGAACTTGCTGGCATCTGTGGTAGGTGATATGGATGTTTACATTCGTGTTACTGATACTGGGTTCGAAGCGGAAGACTCGCCGATCCTATTTGAAACCGATGGATATGAAGGCGTAACTGGGCACCATATAACTAAAACAATTGCATTGACTAACCGTGATTGGAAGATCGACTACAAGATAGATTCATGTATTTCTTTTTATGGCTATCTGGTATTAACAGGGATCGCTTTGGTGGGTACAACCATCTCGTTGTTGTTAGCGTACATCGTTAACATGCAAATTAGAGAGAAAGAACGCTTGTATCAAATGCTGGACAAAAGGACGGAGGAACTTCGTTTCTTAGCGAACCATGATAGTTTGACAGAGATTTATAACAGACGTGCTTTCAATAAGATGCTCGATAAGGCGATTCAGCGCAGAGAGCCCTTTAGCTTGATTGGATTTGATATCGATAGATTCAAAGGAATCAATGATCAATTTGGTCATCCTGCTGGAGATGCCTTGCTTGTCCATGTGATTAAGTTGATCTCTCTGAACTTGAAAGAAGGTGATAACCAGTTTCGCATAGGGGGCGATGAATTCTGCATCATTTCAAGTATTACAGATCACGAAGCGTTAGAGCGATACCTAGAATGCATATTAAATACAGTGAACCACTCTCATTGTGAGCACAAAGGTCAACAGTTAAGCTGTACTCTGAGTATCGGTGCTGCCATTCATGTTAATGAGAACACCGAAGAGATATTGCAAAAAACAGACAGCATGCTTTACCAAAGTAAGTCTAATGGTCGAAATCGAGTCACAATTGCAGGCTAAATGAGCACTTGGTGCAACTAGGGTCGAGTTCTTTATTGGGCTCATGTACAATTTCACCAAATTTTTGACGAGAGAATTAGGCGACGTATGAATCACAATCGAGTGGTGTGTTTCGATTTGGAAATGTGCTGTTGGAGCGAAGACGGTGTAGGAACTACTGGGGAGATCATTGAAGTGGGTCTTGCTGAGATCGATCTTGTATCTGGAACCATCGTGAAGCGCGCGCAATATTACGTTAAGCCCGAAAAAGACGAAGTCTCTCTGTTTTGTGCAGAGCTAACAGGCATTACACCTCGCAAGATAGAAAAGCAGGGGCGTCCTTTAGAGTCAGTAATTAAATCGATGATTAAGAATTTCGGTGGCCCAAAGAAAATCTATGCAGCTTGGGGGCGTGATGACCTTATCTTACACAAAGAATGTATAGAGAAAGGCATCGAACCGCCGTTTAGCGAGTTCTTGAACATCGCCACACTTTATCGCGTTCAAAACCGCCTTAAAGAAAAACGCATCGGACATCGCGCCGCTCAAGAAGCCAAGAACATTGAGTGGGAAGGTCGTCAGCACTCCGGTTATGTCGATGCTTATAACCTCGCAAAACTGACACTGACGATGCTTTAGTCTTTAAAAGCGCTCGATCTCTGAAAAGAACAATAGACAGCAAAAAGCCACCTTCTGAGTTTTTATATGATCTGAGTCTCTATATGAAAAACTAGGTGGCTTTTTTGTTATTCAAGGAAAGGTGACCAGTAAACCAAACTTTTGATTCTAGTTATTCAATCTAATTTGTTATTCAGCCTATTTCCTTATTTAATCTAGTGCCTTATTCAACCTAACTATTTACCAAGCATATTTTTTAATTTGTCACCCTTATCGAAAAAGTGATGCTTCATCGCGCCTAAAACATGTAATGTTACCAACGACATGAACACCTTAATTGCAGTCGCATGAATAAAAAACAATAGGCTAACCATTTCTCTTTTTGTTGCCCCTTCACTAAATACCCATGAGTAAACACTGAATATCGGTGTATCAATCAATGCGATACTTAAACCTGATACTGCAATAAAGGTCAGTGTTACCGCTTGAATAAGTTGAACTATTCTAGGGATGGTAAATCGGCGTTCACCTCTTTTCGGTTTAGCGATCATTCTTGCAATCAGTATGTTTATCAGTACTAAAACAACGGATCCAAAAATCTGATGTATTAATATTGTTGGGTATTTATCTGGGAAGGGCAGCAATCGGCTTGATATAAACCCAAGTGTTAAGGTCATCATAACAGCACACAGCATTACCCAATGCAGTGAATCGACTTTGTTATTTCCGTTGCTGTCTATTCTATTTGTTACTATTTCTTGGTTCATCCGACATTCCGTTATTAGTGTTAATCGATTTATTATATTTATCTGGCATCTGTTATGAATATGTTTACCCGAAGTTTAATATTAATAATAAAGTAACGCTTTAATTAATATTAAATCGTTCGTGTTGCTCTTGATGGCGGTTTTATCTCTGTTAGCGTGGTCGAATCTAATCCACGGAGAGCGGCATGAAGAACATGAAAAGCGAGATGAAGAGTTTGATTAAACGAGCTATTACCTTGAGTTTGTTGAGTGTGAGTCCATTAGTCTTTGCACAGCCTGTAGTACTGATTAACACCTTCTCAGTTGAGGCAAGTAAAGACGCCGAAACGTTAGCGTATTGGGAAAACGCTAGGGATGTACTTATAGAGCAACCGGGATACATCTCAACCACGCTGCATCGTTCGATTAGTGCTGATGCAACCTACCGATACGTGAATGTCGCTAATTGGGAGAGCCAAAAGCACTTCTTAAATGCGATCTCTGTGATGAGAAAAGAGCTACCTGCACTCGATATTGAGGGTGTGACTGCCGATCCTAATCTTTACGAAGTTATCCGCCATTAATTGAGAGTTTGTTCAAATGAAATATGTACCACGATTGTTTTTAGTTCTTTTTAGCTTTTTGTTCTCTGTCAGCAGTTATTCTGCGGCTTATGGCGTTTCCGTTGCGTGGAAAACGCAAGATGCTCAAGCGGTATTTGATGCGATGCCTAATCAAAAAAAGGCGTTCGCTAACCTGATTGATGCAGGACTAATTTACGATATGTTTGTTTCTGAAAGCTTCATTGGCGATCAAGCATTTCCAATCATTAAATTTGTGATGGAAGCAGACAGTGAAGAAGAAGTAAGACGCGTTATTGGTAATCTTCCTCTTCAATTTAAAGAGTTAGCAGAAATAACAGAAGTTAGAGACATTGGAAGTAAGTGGTTAGATACTGAAGTTGCGTTTAAAAATTATGCTATTGAGTTATCTTGGAAAGAGCCGGAAGACCAATTAATTGCAGATAAAATAATCAGTGTTGATTTGCAAAAAGTGGTGGACTGGAGTGCTCAAGGGGTTATTACATCGGCTTATTTAAAAAACCAAGCAATTGCAGAAGCTCAAGCTAATCAGATGGCGATGATCAGACCTATTTATTCTATAGCAGTATTAGCACGAGATGAGCAACATGCACTTGAAATTGCTAATGAACTTAATGCCGTTAAATTAGGATTTGCTAGTGTAAACATTAGTGAGCTAGGTTTTAAACTCGCGTTATGATTTTGAAATAAAATAAATTTCCATGTTATTCTAAGGTGAGTCTATTAACACGTTTAACTCACCTTATGAATAATAATAAAATACAAGAATATAACTTGGTTATTGAACTTGAAGATCGACAATTGCTTAACCTGTCTTTAAATAAGCATGTGACTTTATCCCCATCAGAATGTTTAATTTTAAATTACTTGATGGATAATTGCTCACAAACCATAGGGCGAGAGTTCCTCTTAACGCATTGTTGGCCGGGTAGAGTAGTAACAAGCAGCTCTCTTAACGTCGCGATTAAAAACGTTCGTACCGCGCTTAAAGAAGTCGGTTCTGACTGCAAGGTTATCACTGTCCAAAAAGAGGGATATTGCTTTGTCTCACCAGATAAAGGTGGGGCTGGAGTTGCTGAACTTATCAACAGCCCTAGCGAGAACGGCCCAGAGAGACTAGAAAATAACGGCACTCCCCAAGCCGTGAAAGCTCCTAGCGAAGTTTCCGATGTTATTGAGATGCCTTTTTCTAAACGCCAATCATTGCTTAATTTCGTTCATAGCAAAGACAAACTTGATTTTGTGCCGTTAGCAGCTGGTATGGCGGCGAGCGCGTTGTTGGTTGTGGTGCTGTTTTGCCTTGGCTTTTTTATGGAGAAAACGTCTATTAATGGCATCGATGTGTACCACGATAGTGTCAACTTGGATTCGATGCTGGTGGAAGACTTAACATCGATTGCTGAACCTGGAGTCGAAGCAATATACCTGCATCGTATGGGTGTTGATTGCGGCGCCATACAGGTGGTGATATTGAACCAAAGCGGCTGGAAAGACATCAGTTCAAGCTTTAAATTGACGCACTGCAATGATACGCAAGTTGGGCTTTATGAGATCAAACCAATTAATAGGCTGGGAATAAACCAAGCAACAGAAGGAACGGTCGATGAAGCGTAAGTTTTGGTTACCTATCGTGGTTACCTTGTCCGCTATTTTTCTGTTTGGTGTCATTTCCGGTGTGATGACCCGAGGGGCTTATCAGTTTGAGGGTATCTATGAAAACGTCGGTTACGAAGTGCTGACGCTGGATCTGAAGAATGGCCGTTCAAAGATGCGTTATGTTGGTTATGATATTGACGGCCAAGTCGTGCAAACGAAGCAGCTTTTTGGTGTCTTCTTGCGCTGGGGCAATCACTACTATTTCTATCAGATTGAACAAGACCAAGCTCATAGGCAGCAGACCTTTAATGTGAAGAATCTTTTTATTCAGCATCACAACAACAGACGCAGTGTGATGGTTTCGGATCAGCGAGGTGCTTACGTGACCAAAGATGGGAAAATTCTGGAACTGAAAGGGATTCTTTATGGGCGAGCACTTCGTTAACTTGTACCTGTTTTTAAATTCGCTCAGTTAAAGCAAATTAATTCAGTCTTGTCTGACATAAAAGCGACGGCCCATTGAGCTGTCGCTTTTTAGTTTGTTCAGAATCTAATCTTCACCTAGAACACTCAATTTACTTTTGATGAAATCTTTGTGGTCAACGTAAAGTAGTTCAGCCGTTTTGCGGATCACTGAATCTTCAAGTGGATCAATCTCTCCATCGGCATGCGCGACTTCCCACATAGCTTTAATCAGGTCTATGCGAACCGACTGCGAAAGCTCTCGCAGTTGGGAAGTGAAGTCGTACAGAGAAACAGATTGTTCAACTTGAGGCTCAGCTTGTGCCAATAAGGCTTTAGATTCTTCTTCGGTTATATTCAACAAACGTTGCAGCAAGTGAAGTTTGGCTTCTTGCTCTGATTCGTTGATCGCGTGGTCTGCACCGGCAACTTCGCATAACAAGCTGGCGATAGCTAAGTTAGGTGAGGTGGTAGGTGTTTTACCTAAATCTGAGCCTTCAACTAATTGTTTAAATAACGAGGTAAGTGAGTTAAACATAAGAGCATTCCAGTTATGGTGAATATTATTACTATTGGGCCTACAGAGTGTGATCGCAAGCGTCTTTACTTAAAACTGACATTACGAAGAGGTCAGCAATAAGGAACACTTAGTTAGGGCGTGTTGACCTTTTGCGGTTAAATTTTGTTCGATATAAAAGCGTTTTAATCGCGGCGAGGGGGAAGTAGCCTAGTCATTCTAAGCAAATCTCCCTCAACAAAGAGTAAAGCGCTTTTAGTCGAACCCTTCGGGCAGCGTTTGCTGGTCATTTCTACTACGTTATCGGCTTCTCATGTAGGCTAGCTACACATCGAAGCCTCTGCCTTGTATAAATCCCCAGCAATTCGCTGCAAAAGTCAGCTCGAAAGATTAACACGCCCTAGTACGGCTCAGGAAAACGCGTGACTTTTCCATCACCACTTAACGTCGTAATCGCTTGTGGTTTCCCGTCGTTATCTAACCTGAGTTCACCAATTGCACTGCGGTTTGAAAGGCGATAAAAGGTCTGATTGTCAGGGCTACGCTTTTCGATTTTTAGGCGCTTTCGCTTGGTGAAATAGTTAAGAACTGAACGCGGGCTATACAATAATCGGTCACACACATCGCAGAATTTAAGCAATGGAGCAGGGAACTGATTCTTGATGCCACTGCAGGTGATTTGGTAGATGTTAGGACTGTTTCGGCGATACCTCAGCTTGATGTCGTAGGCAAACGAGTAGTGAACATCACCGGAAAGCACCACGAAGTTGGTGGGCGTTTTGGTGTGGGTAAATATACTGATGAGCGTGTTAGCACTGCCAGGGTGTGCCATCCAGTTTTCAGCATCAATCATCAATGGCTTACCTATTGTAGTCGCCATCTTTTGCAGTGTTTCAATGAACTTAACACCGAACATTGGTGCAGCAGAAATAATCACCACCTTGTCTTGATTAATCAACTGATGCTGAAATTCCGTCAGCGCTTCCCAGTCCATCAAACCCGATGGCTTGTTCATTCGTGATTCAGAGCGCCAACGGCGCGTCCGAGTATCCAACACAATTACTTTTGGTGACGTATTGATGGTGTAATGCCACTCTTCAAAGCGATCGATCATCTCTAAGTATTGCTGGTGCTTTTGGGGGGCTATATTCTTACTGAGATCACCGTGGTTTTCGGTACCGCTAACCACCGAAGAGAAAAGCTGTTTGGTTTGTTCTATGAATTCATTGCTGAACTTCTCTGGCGCATTACCCCAGCCTTGGCACATCCAATAAGCTGCAAGGCCGTTACCAATCACTTGAGTCGCAAAGCGATTTTGATCGACGGCATGTTCCCAACCCACAGTAAGGTTCCAATCATCGGTGACGTCATGGTCATCGAAGATCATATAAGTCGGAATATGAGCGAACAGTCGCTGTACCTGTGGCAAGCCTGCGACGAAGTCATCAATGATAACGCTTTCGTCACGCCACTGTTGTTGCTCGGCAGGTGTTAATTGACGATCGGCCTGCTTGAAATCATTTTCGATTAATCGCTCACGGTTGATGCATTGCCACAAGGTCGGGGACCAAACCAGCAGGTACATCGCGATGAATTCAGATAATGTGACCAAGTGGTTCTCACAATCGGTCGAGCTAAAGATAGGAATCCCGCGTTTAGGGAATAACTTATCGAGCAGCGAATCTGACGTGTTGTGGTGTGGCAGTAGGTGATGGCGTTGGTAGAGGTGATATTCACTCTCAAACAAGGCATCACTACTGTTGATTTGGCTAACCTGCGAATCGATTGGTAAATGCTCTCCAACCAGACCAAGCAATTGAATCACTTGCTGAATAGCATCCAATGTTGGACCTGCAACGTGATCAGCGTAGATCTGATCGCCGCTCATCATCAGCATATCTGGTCGTTCAAGTACCGCTTGATTTGATATTTTGTTGTCTGCTGCGACTAGGCTGTCTTTGCTTGGGTGATGAGGGTTACGACAAGAACCATGCAAGATGTAGTCGGCAGTGGTTGAGATCTTAAATTCGATTCGAGAACTGTCGTTGTTGGTTCGCTTGCCCTCGTACACTAAATGCGGTGCCAGTTCAGTTAGTGAACCTTGATTGGTCTCTATTTGATATTCCAACGGAACATTGGTGGGAAACTCACCTTGTAAATGAATCAAGGTGACCCAAGCGTGTGTGCCGACTTGAATCGACTCTTGTTCATCGAGTGATGACAAATAAAAAGGCGTCTCTTGCTCTGCATTGAATAGTTGAGTTGTGCCCGAAAGTTGGGTGCTGGTGACTACCCAGAGTACCACCTCAGTTGCGGTGGTTTTTCTTAAAATTGGGCCAGCAAGCAATAAGGGAAGAGGTGATGTCGTCGAGCGTTTCAATGCGGTTCCTAAATCGTTGGAGGTGAGTCGTTAAGTTGTTTCGTTTCAAGAGCAGAGGCTTCGAGTTCTGGTGTTTGAGGCTCGTTAGTTTCGCAAGCAGATGTTTCTGGTACGATCATATCAGACTCAGCCATTTCAGCTTCTGTTGTCTCAAGAACTTCGATAACTTCTGAGCTAGAAAGTTCATGACCCATTAGAAATATTGCTAATAGGGCATCGGCTTTAGTCTTGGTATCGGAAGGCTCGTCTAACAATTGTTCAAGCTTTTCTCGAATCATAGCAATTTCGTGCTCAACAAAGCCACGGCCTTCGTCGTCCCCTTGGTTTTCTTCAGGGGCGTTATCGAACTCCATAAACAGCAGCTCACCGTCCAACTTTGTGTTGACCAGTCGCTCTGGTAACCATTCTTCACCCATAACGATATCTGGGTCGGAATCATTGGGTAAGTGGTCTATAATGTTTTGTAATTCTGAGACTTTCACAATACTTTCATTTAACCGAGAATATTCTACATTGTAACGGTCAATGTCGATCAAACCTAAAATTAGTTGGCTGGCATGGCCAATAAATGTCTATTCAGTAACACAATATTTATTACAAAGAGTAATTACACAAGAATGAAGCACAAATTTTCACCTAAGCTCATTTCGTATGGAGCGGTTTTATTAAGTAACGCTTTTTTAGGTAATAGCGTGGCGTCGGCTGCGGAAGAGCAAGAGTGGGGCATTGCCGCAATGTTCCGTACTGCGAGTATTCCTTACGACACGTCTGGTGGTGACCAATCGGTTAACTCGTTTGTACCGATGTTGTTTTTTAAAAATGATTATGTGTTCATTGATGGCACTGAAATGGGCGTATACCTGTATCAAGCCGATGATGAAAAGTGGTCACTAAACGCTATATCTCGTATGCGTTTTATTGATATCCCAGCTTCAGAGCAAAACGCCATTGAAGGTGATACCGCCGATTTCGGTGCTCAATTTACTTATCAACTTGATGAGCAATGGGCCGTCGAAACGGAAATCATGAGTGACAGTGAATACAACTTTCACGGTAACCTGCGAGCAAAAGCCAAGTATGAAACCGGTGATTGGGAGTTTTCTCCAAGTGCCACGTTGCGATACAAAAGTGCCGACTTCAACAGTGAATATTATTCCGCAGCGGGCGAAACCATTGGCGCCGGGGTTGACCTTAATGTCGGTGTAGAAGCGCGTTATCACGTGTTTTCGAACCTTTACCTATTGGGCTCAACCAGTGTGACTCGATTGGATGACAACGCTTACGATTCGTCTATTGTTGAAGACCGCTATCAAGGTGAATTGTACCTTGGCTTTGGTTTCTTTAACGACAAAGAGAAAGCGCCGAAACCTAAGCTGAGCAATGCGCCGTATTTACGTGTCGCACACGGCTGGGCAACGCCATCCAATATTGGCGACATCATGAAGTTCAACGCCGAGAAAGACGAATACAACAACCAGCTTACCTCATTCTTCTATGGCCACCCGTTAACGGATGAAGTATTCGGCTTCCCATTGGACATTTACCTAACGCCGGGTATCGCGCACCACTGGAGTTCAGATGTTCAGTCCAGCAGTACCGAATACATCATTGCAATCAAAGCCTACTATACGTTTAACTGGCCAACAGAGTGGCGATTTGGTGTTGCAGAAGGTATGTCTTACATCGATTCGATTACCTATATCGAAGGATCTGAGATGGACCGTAAAGGGTATACCGCGAGCCATCTATTGAACTACCTGGATTTCTCATTGGATCTGAATGTGGGTGATTTAATCGGTAAGAACGATTTGAATAACTTGTGGTTCGGCTACTCGTTGCATCATCGTTCTGCGATCTTTGAAAACGCCTCTCAGTTTGGTCGTATCAAAGGCGGCAGTAACTACAACACCGTTTACTTCCAGTACGAGTTCTAAGCGCAGCGTTTAACTGTGGTTGTCATACATACGGTTTTCAACGGTAGCTTTTAGCCGTAGTTTACCAAGCATGACTTGCATTTGACCTGGCTTTCATAGCCCCTGTTAGCGTTAGTGTAATTAATCAGCCTGATAGCAAAAGGTTTTCCCTTTGTTGTCAGGCTTTTTTGTTTGAGACTTGTGGTACAATCGCGCGAGTTTAATAAGTACAAGAATAGGACACGCTTTGACTTCGTCTCCGGAAAAAGCAGACAACAACAAGAATGCAGCACAGCCAAGTTCTCCACAGAACGAAGCGAAATCGAATAAGCCTGCATCGAACCGACCTGCTAAACAACCAAAAGCTAAATCTGCCGATCATTCAGCAGCAGCCAATACAAAAGCATCTCAAAATAGCCCAGCCTCTCTTCGTAAAGCGCTCAACGAATGTATGATGCGCGATCGCTTCCGTCTGAGTAAGCGAATTGCTGGTGCGAGTAGAATTAAAAACGAACAATCCAAGAACGTTGTCTTCGATGAGATTGCGTTAGACATTGCCAAGTCAATGATGACGGCAAATCAGCGTGCCTCGCACAAACCAACCATCGAATACCCAGAAATTCTCCCTGTTAGCCAAAAGCGCGATGATATTGCGAAAGCCATTTCTGAAAACCAAGTGGTTATCGTGGCGGGTGAAACGGGCTCGGGTAAAACCACTCAGTTACCAAAGATTTGTTCTGAGCTTGGCCGTGGCCGCTTTGGCTTAATTGGTCACACTCAGCCTCGTCGTCTTGCGGCTCGTTCGGTTGCAAACCGCATCGCGGAAGAGATGGAAACACAGCTGGGTGATTTTGTTGGTTATAAGGTTCGTTTTAACGACCAAATTTCTGATAACACACAAATCAAACTGATGACCGACGGTATTCTACTGGCGGAAATTCAGCACGACCGTTTCTTAAGTCAATACGACACCATCATCATCGATGAAGCTCACGAACGTAGCCTGAACATCGACTTCATCATGGGTTACTTAAGAGAGCTTCTGCCAAAGCGTCCTGACCTTAAAGTTATCATTACATCGGCGACCATCGATCCTGAGCGTTTCTCGAAGCACTTTAACAATGCACCGATCATCGAAGTATCAGGTCGAACGTACCCTGTAGATACGCGTTACCGTCCATTAGGTGGTGATGAAAGTGATTCAGATCGTGACCAAATCGAAGGGATTTTTGAAGCGGTAGATGAGCTTTGTGATGAAGGGCAAGGCGATATCTTGATCTTCATGAACGGTGAGCGTGAAATTCGTGACACTGCCGATTCTTTAAGTAAACGTAACCTGCGTGATACTGAGATTGTTCCGCTGTACGCGCGTCTTTCTGCAGGCGAACAGAACCGCATCTTCCAGTCTCACACTGGTCGACGCATCGTTCTCGCGACCAACGTGGCAGAAACCTCATTAACCGTTCCGGGCATCAAGTATGTAATCGACCCAGGTACGGCGCGTATTAGCCGTTACAGCTACCGTACTAAAGTACAACGCCTACCGATTGAGCCAGTGTCTCAAGCGAGTGCGAACCAGCGTAAAGGTCGTTGTGGTCGTGTTGCGGAAGGTATCTGTATTCGTTTGTACTCTGAGGAAGATTTCGAATCACGCCCAGAGTTTACTGACCCTGAGATCCTTCGTACTAACCTAGCATCCGTTATCCTTCAGATGACAGCGCTGGGCCTAGGCGACATTCAAGCATTCCCATTTGTTGAAGCGCCCGATAAGCGCAACATTCAAGATGGTGTAAGGCTGCTTGAAGAGCTCGGTGCGATCGCGACAGCTGAACCGGCTGCGAACAAAAACAAGAATCAAGGCGACGATAAGAAGAAGCTAACAGCAATTGGTCGCAAGCTGGCTAAGCTGCCGATTGACCCACGTTTAGCGCGTATGGTGATTGAAGCGCCAAGTAACCGCTGTTTGCACGAAGTGATGGTGATTGCTTCTGCATTGTCGATTCAAGATCCGCGTGAGCGTCCATCAGACAAGCAACAATCGTCTGACGATAAGCACAAGCGCTTCTTCGACAAAGAGTCAGACTTCATCACGTTTGTGAACCTTTGGGATTACGTTAAGCAGCAACAAAAAGAGTTGTCGAGTAACCAGTTCCGCAAACAGTGTAAGCAAGATTACCTGAACTATTTACGTATCCGTGAATGGCAAGATGTGTACTTCCAAATTCACCAAGCGATGCGTGAATTGGATACCAAGCTGAATACAGAACCGGGCAGTTACGACGGCATTCACATGTCTCTGTTATCAGGTTTGCTTTCACACATCGGTATGAAAGACCAAGAGAAGAATGAGTATCAAGGTGCTCGTAACGCACGCTTCCATATCTTCCCTGCGTCTGGCTTATTTAAGAAACAACCAAAGTGGATCATGTCTGCTGAGCTGGTGGAAACCTCAAAACTTTGGGGTCGTGTTATCGCTAAGATTCAGCCTGAATGGATTGAACCACTAGCAAAACACCTGATTAAGCGCAGCTACAGCGAACCACATTGGTCGAAGAAGCAAGCGGCAGTAATGGCACACGAAAAAGTGATGCTTTACGGAATCCCAATCATCCCGAAACGTTTAGTGAACTACGGTGCGATTGATGCCACTGTCAGCCGTGAATTGTTCGTGCGCAGCGCTTTGGTTGAAGGTGAGTGGGAAACCAAACATGCCTTCTTCAAGCAGAACCGTAAGCTACTGCAAGAAGTAGAAGAGCTAGAACATAAATCGCGTCGTCGTGACATCTTGATCGATGATGATGAGCTGTTCGACTTCTATGACCAACGTGTTGGCGAAGAGGCTGTGTCAGGCCGTCACTTTGATACATGGTGGAAGAAGACCAGCCAGAAAACACCTGAACTGCTGAACTTCGAAAAGTCGATGCTGTTCCGCGGTGATGCAAGCCACGTTACTGATTTGGATTACCCGAACTTCTGGCACCAAAATGGTATCAAGCTAAAGCTGAGCTACCAATTTGAGCCGGGCGACGACAACGATGGTGTAACGGTACACATTCCGCTGCCTATCTTGAACCAAATCGACCAGAACGGTTTTGATTGGCAGATCCCAGGCTTGCGTCAGGAATTGGTGATTAGCCTAATTAAGTCGCTACCTAAAACGCTACGCCGTAACTTTGTGCCTGCGCCAAACTACGCCGATGCGTTCTTGGCTCGTGTGACACCACTTGAAGCACCGTTGTTGGATTCTCTTGAGAAAGAGCTGCGCCGCATGACAGGTGTGGAAGTGGTACGTGATGACTGGAAGTTAGACCAGATCCCAGAGCACTTAAAGGTAACATTCCGCGCTGTGGATCATCGCAAGCGTAAGCTGAAAGAACAGAAAGATCTGCATGAGCTAAAAGAAAGCCTGAAAGACAAGGTTCAAGAAACGCTTTCTAAGGTTGCTGACGATGATATCGAGCAGCAGAACCTGCATACGTGGAGCTTTGGTGAGTTACCAAAAGTTTACCAACAGAAGCGTGGCGGCTACGATGTTAAAGCCTTCCCAGCATTGGTGGATTCTAAAGACAGCGTAGAAATTAAACTGTTCGAAACCGAGCAAGAGCAGATCTCAGCAATGAAATCGGGCCAGCGTCGTTTAATCCTGCTGAACGTGCCATCGCCGATTAAATACTTGCACTCTAACTTGCCGAACAAATCGAAACTTGGCTTGTATTTCAACCCATATGGGCAGGTTCTCGATCTCATCGATGACTGTATCGCTTGTGGTATTGATAAGCTGATTGAAGAGAAGGGCGGTTTAGTTTGGGAACCAGAGCAGTTTGAAGCACTGAAAGAGCACGTACGTGCAGAGCTGGGTGACAGCGTGGTTGAGATTGCTCAACAGGTTGAAACCATTTTAACCACGGCATTCAGCATCAGTAAGAAGCTGAAAGGACGTGTCGACCTTTCAATGGCATTTGCGCTTTCAGACATCAAAGCTCAAGTAGAAGGTTTGATTTTTAAGGGGTTTGCCACAGAATGCGGGTGGAAACGTCTGCCGGATATTCTACGCTATATGAAAGCCATTGAGCGTCGTATGGAAAAACTGCCGATTGACCCGAACAAAGATCGTTTGCATATGATCAAAGTTGAGTCAGTAATGAACGATTACAAAGAGCTGCTGAATAAGATTCCAAAAGGGATCGCGGTTCCAGAAAATGTAAAAGAGGTGCGTTGGATGATAGAAGAGCTTCGTGTAAGCTTCTTCGCACAGCAGCTCGGTACGCCTTACCCAGTTTCAGATAAGCGTGTTAAAAACGCTATTGATGCTTGCTAAAGGAATAAAGCTAGACGCAATGGCAAGGTTTGGGTATAAATCTTGCTTATTGCATTACTAATTAAATAGTTACAACAAAAAGGGCGACTTGGTGGCAATTTATTACCACGCAAGGCCTGCCACTAGGACGAAAAGGTCGAATATGAAAAAAACGTTATTGGCACTAGCACTGCTAGGTGCATCTTCAACAGCAATGGCTGATTCTTGGTTGTACGGCGGTGTTATGGGTGGTCAAAACTCATTAGGCAACGAAGAAGAAACAGCGATGGGCATCCACGTGGGTACAGGTATCCTTCCACTAATCGGTATTGAAGCGGGTTACTGGGATCTAGGTTCTTTCGACAGCGTTAAGTACGGCAGCCGTGACCTTACAAACCTAGATGCAAGCACAGCTTACCTAGCGATCAAACCAAGCATCGATTTTGGCCCTCTTCACGTATACGCGAAGGCTGGTATTCACTCTTACGATCTTAAATCTGACGGCTTCAAGCAATCAGGTGAGGACGTAATGTACGGTGTAGGCGCAGAATACTTCATCTTTGGTCCACTATCTGTAGGCGCTAGCTACCAAAACTTCAAAATGAAAGATGACGACTCTGGCGTATTCACGCTAAACGCAACTATCCACCTACTGTAATTAATCAGTAAGGCGATCGTAAATAACGGTCGTATAGTCGTTAAAGAGTTCGTAAGAATTCAATAAAAAATGCCAGCTTGATAGCTGGCATTTTTGTATTTATTAACCGTGTAATCGCTACTCTGTTTTCTTATAGCAGATCGTTACTTTTTACTGTTCAGAATACGCTGGATTCTTGGGTTAATCGCTTTACCGTGTTGGCTTTCATACTCTTCGCGTTTCAAGTCGTTCAGGTTTTTCACTGAGTTAGCAGCAAGAAGGAACTGCGGCAACTCCGTTTCCAGCATGCCTTTCTCATCTAAACGCTTCGCTTCCAAGTAGTATTTCTTAAACAAGCCATCGAGCTTGTTTTCAGCCGTACGTTTCAAGTCGTACAGTTTGTTTTGGATTAACCACTTCTCAATCTTGTTCACAGCAGTACGCGACAACACACGAATGCGGCTATCAAGCAGCTCTTCTTCGGTCAGTGAATCTTTTAGGATCCAAAGCTCACCCATTTGCGGCGGCCAACTGTTGCCAAGTTGAATACGCTCATGGCAGTGCATTAGCACGCGGTTAAGGCCGTCTGAGTCGACAGAGTGGGCAAACTCAAGAAATTTACCACTTGGTTCACTACCGTATTGGTATTCCCACTGAGTTTCGTACACGCTCAGGAAAGAACCGAACACATGGATACACCAATCGGTCAGCTCTAATTCTGCTGGATCTTGATCAACAACAGGCACTTGCTGAGACGCACCAGAGCTAGCAGCGTTTGGTGCCGCTACTTTCACTTCGGTACTTTGCGCTTCAATCACTTCAGGTACTACGGGATCTTTAGGCAGAACTGTAGCGTCAGGAACAACAGGTGAAGCTGGCTCAGAAGGTTGGCTTTTTGCCTTTTTGAATGAGCTGCTGCCTGAAGCGTTCAGATGGGCTAAGCTTTTGTCGATACCCATTGCCTTGAGCTTGTCCTGCATTTCCTGAATATTGAGAGGTCTTCTGCTGTTGTTGTCTTTCATTTTGCTTCTCGTTAACTAACCAGTACTGCAACTTAGATTCGATGCGTGATATTGGCATTAGTTCATTGGCTTTGGCTTTATACCAGAGGACAAATTTCTTCCATATTAAACTATGGTCACCAGCAAGGCCGGAGAATTTAAACGCACGTTCCGCCCATGTTGGAATGATCTCTTCATCCAAATCATGAGTTGAAACGGTATTGCTGGTCATTGAGCCTCGGCTTTGTGGGCGAGGGGCATGCTGCATGTTTTGCATCGGTGCCGGAGCTGGCTGAAACTTAGGTGCAGGTGCAGGTGCAGGTGCAGGTGCAGGTGCCGTAGAGTAGACCGGAATACTATTGGTCGGTTGAGCCTCAACGCGAACCGCAGCTTGCTCTTGCTCAATGAGCATTTTGAAAACGTGAATCTCTTTCTGATCTCGATAATCTACTTTTACCTTATCGAGAAAACCTTGGTCGACTAAACACTTAAGGCAGTCGGCTAAACCAAACGTAGAGAGAGCACAAAGTTGACCTGCTGATTGTAGGCACACATTGGTATAGCCGAATTCGTCAGCACCGTCTGCAAGCATCAATAAAACCAGCTTTTCTGCTGGGCTTGAAGTCTTCACTTGCCAAGCTAAATAAGAATATTTGGCGCTCAATATCGTGTTCTCAAAAAAGGTAGGTCGTTGACTCTATTGTAAGTCACCGCTTACGGAATTTATAGCAACTTAACAGAAAACAACATTAGTGAGACAAATATTAACCATAAGGAGAGGTGTGACCCAGAAAGCAGGTGTAAGCCAACAATTTTTTAGTAGTAAGCAGCCACAGTTGCTATGTTGAAATGATTCTTATTGCTTAATGATTGCTAATAAATGGCAGATAAAGCAGATGCGACCATCAGCATTAAATGTTTAAGGGGTTGCTTAATCCTAGGAAGGACACGACAGAAGGAGACTGTATGCCAACCAGTGTGGAATTCACCATGATGCCGGAAAATGGTACCTCGTTTACCAAGACAGAATGGGAATTGAAGAAAGAAGAGATTAAAAAGCGCAAGCCAGAAGTTCTAAAGCACATCGATAAATCGACTCACATGTCTCAAGGCTTTCGTTTGGTCAACAACAAAGCGTATCAACAAGCCTTAGCTGAACTAAAAGCGAGCCTACAAGGACAATCCTTTCGCAACACCGAGCAAGGTAAAGTTGCACAGCTGATGTATTCGATTCTAACCGACGACAACGCCTTCAAAACTTACCTCAGCGAAGAGATGCAGGGTAACGTAGTGAGTTCAACCAATGGCACATCGAAGATCATGTCGAAGGGTGCGAGCTTTAAAGCCAAAAACCAACTCGCTAATGCTCACTTAAAGCGCAAACAGTTATTTATGATGTATCGCGACATCATTCAGGCACAAGAAGAACTGAAAGAGTTTTCCAAGCACGTAGTATCACTGTTCAAAGGCAAGCTCTCCGTGCCGCCGGGTGCTTATGGCGGCATTAAAAGCTTCAATGGCGCTCTGGATAAGATCACTAACCGAAACCCGTTAGATGATATTGGCGATCTCAAAGATTGTGCTTGACCATAGAGTTCGAAAGCGTGCGCGCCATGTCTGCGGCCAAGGTGTTTATCTCGCGCACTAAGGAGTTCAGAGATTTAGAACACTACCAGTCGGCACTAAAAGATCGCTATGGTCTCGGCTCTAAATTGTCGGGGCTAAGCAAGTTCAACAAAAAGGCTCAAGGCTCGGGTTACAAAGACATTAAATTCTTCTTGAAGATGAAGAATGGCATCATTGGTGAGCTACAGTTAAACATCTCTGGCATGTTGGTCGCTAAAGAAAAAGAACACGTGATTTACGATATTTTGCGTGATGCCAAGGAAGGTGCGAAAACGTTTACCATCGTGAATAAAGATGTGTTGGAAAAAGTGAAGCACCATATGAACGAAGGTTGGTTCCAGTTCATCGATACGCGTATTCCAAGCGTGAAACCACAACTAATGATAGTAAGGCAGATGTTGATCCGATTGAACGGGAGCACTGTGTCGTCATTAACCGTCAGTGAAACCGAGTCAGAAGCGTTGAAGACCATTAGTTTAGCTCTGTACGCCCAGGGTGAAAATGGAACAGCACTGCTTTAATGGGACTGGGTTAACTAAAACCTAACTTTCAGGATGAATAAACGCTAATTGTTTACCCTCAGTCTGCAATCTTCCAAGCCAGCGATTCTGATATTCGTTGGCTTTTTATTTTGCCCGGTCAACTATTGATGACTTTCTCACCTATTCATAAATCATATTTAATTCATAAAACACCTTGATGTGATCAATATTTACGCTATTATGACGATAAGTCAGAAATGACGAAGCGTCATGAAATGGTTAACTACATGAATTTACCATTCGTGTTAATATATTGAATAGGAGCGTTTTAAATACTGGCGAAGCTTAGATAACGGCTAAGCTCATATACGGACTGAAAAATTATGTTTGGCTTTAGTTGTAAAGGCGATAAACAAGGTATCTTTGGTTGCAAGGGCGTGTTGTCTAAAAAGCAGCAGTCTATCGCAGACCGAGAAGTAGAGTTGATGTTGTTAGCAAAAGATCTGGTTCGAGAACAAGGGTTCGGAAACCTAACGATGGACAAGCTAACGGCCGCGAGCTGTTATTCGAAAGGTACGATATACAATCACTTTTGCAGCAAAGAAGATGTGGTTTTAGCTTTGTGTATTCATTCTTTAAAGGCCGAGGCATTGATGTTTGCTCGCTCTGGAGAGTTTGAAGGCAACACACGTGAAAAGATCGTCGCACTGCACGTTGCTTACCGAATCTATGCTCGCATGGAGCCGGTACTATCAACTTGTGCGATCATGGCGAAAAGCCCGTGGGTACTGGAGAAAGCATCTAGTGCACGTGTAACCGAGATGAACGAACTGGAAGAATTGGTGATTGAACAAGCCGATTCCATGGTTAACCAAGCTGTAGAGGCGGGTGACCTAAAGTTCTCTTCTGGTGTGGGTTCAGATGCCATCGTGTTTGCAAACTGGTCAATCGCATTTGGTTCAAATGCCTTGTCACAGAACGCATCAAACAGTCATTGTATCAAGCGGTTACAAGACCCGTACTCAGTATTACATAACGCGAATATGCTTTTAGACGGCCTAAATTGGCAGCCCCTTTCTAGCGATTGGGATTACCGCAAAACTTGGCGTCGTGTAGAACAAGAACTGTTCAGTGAAGAAATCACCTACTTAGAATCAGTAGGTCGATAAGCTTCTATTAAGCCCACTCATGTGGGTTTATTAATAACCATTTGTGACGATTCGTCATAAACTTAAGTTTAGCCTAATGTGGTTTTGGTTTTCTTGAGTGTATGACTAAGAATTGTGCCTTTTGTCAGCTTCGGCTGGCTTTTTAAGACACAACTATGACGAATCGTCACAAATGGAGACTGTGATGGAACATGACAGCCAGAAGCCCAATTTAGCTAGTAACCTCGATTTAGATAGTCAATCGTCCAACTCAGGTCAACAGGCTCATAATCTAAATAACAGTTGGCACTCAATACCGACCAAGCGTTCGTTTATCGTTCTGCTAGTGGTTTTTTCAATCATTATGCTCTCTGCATTAGGGGCAAAGAACCTCTACTTTAGAGGGGACTACAACATCTTCTTCGAAGGCACCAACAAACAGTTGATGGCGTTCGATGAAATTCAAACCACCTTTGCAAAAACCGACAACCTTGCGATTGTTGTCGCCCCTGAAGATGGCAATGTCTTCACCCCAGAAACCCTCACCCTAATTCAAAATCTCACGGTCGATGCGTGGCAGATCCCGTATTCAAGCCGTGTCGATTCGCTTGCCAATTATCAGCACACCGAAGCCGTTGAAGACGACTTACTGGTCGAAGACCTTCTTTACGAAGAATATGAACACACACCAGAGCGCATCGCCAAAGTCAAACAGATCGCCCTGAACGAACCACTGCTTAAGAACGCATTAGTGTCAGCCTCTGGCGATGTGACCATTGTGAACGTGACGGTGCAATTGCCTGAAGTGGATAAAACCGCGGAAGTTCAAGAGGTGATTGCGGCTATCAATACCATGATCGCCAAGTATCAAGCCGATTATCCGAATGTCGAGTTCCACAAAGCGGGCATCATTGCCATGAACAACGCGTTTATGATGTCGGCTCAAGAAGACAGCTCAACGCTGGTTCCGTTAATGCTATTGGTGGTGTTGGTGTTCCTGACCTTTATGCTGCGCTCGTTCTTTAGCGTGGTGGCTACCTTAGTTGTGATTATCTCGTCGATTGTTGCCACCATGGGGTTGTCTGGCTGGGCAGGGATGTTCCTCAGCACCGCAACGGTTAACGTTCCAACCTTGGTATTAACCCTCGCTGTTGCCGATTGTGTTCACGTAATCGTGACCATGAGACAAGCCATGCAGCGTGGGATGGAGAAAGCACAAGCCATTCAATACAGCATCAAGTTGAACGCGATGCCGATTCTAATCACCTCGGTCACCACCGCAATTGGTTTCTTGATGATGAACATGTCGGATTCTCCCGTGTTGCGCGACTTCGGTAACTTGTCTGCATTAGGCGTGATGATTGCGTGTTTCCTCTCTGTGACCATGCTTCCTGCGCTGTTAAAACTATTGCCAGTAAAGACTCTGCCGGTCAATGAAGCAGCGGAAAGCAAAGTGACCTTCATGGATAAGCTCGGTGATTTTGTGGTTGCGAACCGCAAAGCACTGCTGCCTATTTCAACCCTTGTGATTGTTGGCGCTGCGGCGTTAATTCCACTGAACAAAGTGAATGATGAATCGGTGAAGTATTTCGATACCTCAAGCGAATTTAGACAAGCTGCCGATTTCATGGAACAGACCGTAAGCGGCATGACAACCATCAGCATCGCGGTCAAAACCAACGAGTCTCAAGCGATTGCCGATCCTGTGTTTTTGCAAGCGATTGGCGACTTTACCGAGTGGTCACGTGTTCAACCAGAAACCGACCATGTAGCAACGCTTTCTGATGTTTACATGCGTTTGAACAAGAACATGCATGGCGATGATGACAGCTACTACCAACTGCCACTTAATCGTGAACTTGCCGCGCAATACCTGCTGCTTTACGAAATGTCTCTGCCTTATGGCTTGGACTTGAACAACCAAATCAACGTCGATAAGTCATCGATCAAAATGGTACTCACGGTCGACAACCTCGGCAGCGTGGAATTGGTGGAACTTGAAGAGCGCATCTACTCATGGTTTGCGGCTAATGCACCTCAATATGAAGTAGTCGCATCCAGCCCGTCACTGATGTTTGCTCACATTGGCGAAACCAACATGGCGAGCATGCTATCGACTCTGCCTATCACCTTAGTACTTATCTCTGGCTTGATGATCTTCGCATTGCGCTCGGTTCGCTTGGGCGTGATCAGCCTAGTGCCAAACATTGCCCCGGCGATTATCGGCTTTGGTTTGTGGGCGCTTATCTCCGGTGAAATCAACCTCGGCTTGTCTGTAGTCGTTACGTTAACACTCGGAATCGTGGTTGATGATGCGGTGCATTTCTTAAGTAAATACCAACGCGCACGATTAGAAGGTAAATCAGCGGAAGAAGCCGTTCGTTACGCCTTCCACACCGTTGGCCGCGCATTGTGGATCACCACTGTCGTGTTAGTGGCTGGTTTCTCTGTGTTGGCGATGTCGAGCTTCAGGCTCAACTCCGACATGGGCTTACTCAGTGCGATTGTGATTTTCATTGCGTTGGTGGTCGACTTCATTTTGCTACCGAGCTTACTGATGATTTTCGACAAACAGACTCACTATTCAGATAAACCTCAGCACGAATCAAAGCCATCTAAAGCCGAGTTAACTACAGCAGAGCAATCTAGCCCTGTTGGCGAACTGACTACTTCGACCAAATAAGGAATCGTCAGCCTACTGCGGTGGGCTTACTCAAGGAGATCATTATGAAAAGCTTTAAACACTCTATTACAAAGAAAACACTAATAACGTCACTGATGACAATTGGCGCGTTCGCGGCTTTCACGGCATTAGCAGACCCAGCGAAAGGCTTAGAAATTGCTGAGCAACGCAAAGCTGTCGATGTCGGGTGGGGCGATTCTGTCGCGACCATGGAAATGCTACTTCGCAATAAGCAGGGCGAAAGCAGCACACGCCTAATGCGATTGAAGTCGTTAGAAGTGGATGACGATGGCGACAAAGGGCTGACCATTTTTGATGAACCACGCGACGTGAAAGGCACGGCTTTCTTAAACCATTCGCACATCACTAAATCGGATGACCAATGGTTGTACTTGCCTGCATTGAAACGTGTAAAACGCATCTCTTCACGCAACAAATCGGGCCCATTTATGGGCAGTGAATTTGCATACGAAGACCTAAGCTCGTTTGAACTTAAAAAGTATACCTTTAACTACATTGAAGACGCCAAAATTGAAGGTGTCGATACCTTTGTGTTAGAGCAAATTCCGACTGATAAAAACTCTGGTTACACCATGCAAAAAGTATGGCTAGACCAACAATACTACCGCCCCGTTCAAGTGGAGTTTTACGACCGCAAAGGCGCATTGCTGAAAACCCTCTCGTTCCAAGACTACAAACAATACCTAAACCAATACTGGCGCGCACACACCATGTCGATGCAAAACCACCAAACGGGTAAAAGTACGGTATTAACCACGACAGATTTAGCGTTCCAGACCGGTCTTAAGGACAAGGATTTTCAAAAAAACACACTTAAACGTGCAAAGTAAGGCAAGAATATGAAAAGGATTGTGTTAACAGGAACGCAGTTATCTTTAACCTTGGCGGCGACAGTTGGGTTAATGCAGGTGTCGCTGCCTTGTGTGGCGGCTGGATCTAGCTCTGAGTTCGTAGAACAGATTAGCCCACAACTCGCGGGGCAGGTAAACCTTGAACACAGGCAGTTCTTTAGTGACGGCTTGCAAGGGCAAGATAAAGGACAAAGCTCACTGGTGTTGCAACCGGAGTTTTACTGGGAGCAAGAAGAAGGTAACGGCAGCTTCACCTTCACGCCGTTTTATCGCCTAGACCGCGAAGACGATGAACGAACCCATGGCGACGTTCGTGAAGCTTTATATCTCAATTATTGGGACGATTATGAACTGCGCGCAGGTGTTGGCAAAGTGTTCTGGGGCGTGACCGAATCAGCGCACTTGGTGGACGTGGTAAACCAAACCGATGCCATTGAATCGGTTGATGGCGAATCGAAGTTGGGTCAGCCGATGGTGCACTTCACGTCGATTAAAGATTGGGGAACCATAGATGCCATGCTACTGCCGTATTTTCGTGAACGTACCTTTGCAGGTGAAGACGGACGCTTAAGGCCAACTGTGCTCGTATCGGACGATGCGCTTTACGAATCTTCGAGAGAAGAAAAGCACGTCGATGTAGCACTGCGTTATAGCCAAATGTACGGCGATTGGGATGTCGGTTTAAGCTACTTAGGCGGCACTAATCGCGACCCTTATTACCGTGTTGAAGGCAATGAACTCAAGCCGTATTACGCGCAGATGCAGCACTTTGGGCTTGATGTACAAGGCATTATTGGCGATTGGTTGTGGAAGCTGGAAAGTATTTATCGCGACAGTTACGACAACCACACCGGCGTGGCGACAGGCTTTGAATACACTTGGGTTGGCGCGCTTGAATCGTATTGGGATATCGGCTTCATCGCTGAATATCTGCATGACAGCCGAGGCAATAACGCCCAAACCATCGGTCAAAACGATGTGTTTCTTGGTGCGCGTTTCGCCTTGAACGATGAAGACGGTACTGAAGTGCTCACGGGCATCACTCAAGACTTAGATAACAGCGATGTCTACAGTGCAAAGCTCGAAGCATCGAGTCGCATCAACAACAACCTTAAGTGGCGATTAAACGCTTGGTTGTTTGAGAACGAAACCCCAGAAGACTTGTTGTTCTTCGCGCGTAAGGACGACTTTGTTGAAATGGCGTTGGAATACTACTTTTAGTATTTCCAACAAGTTAGCATTTCCAACAACTTAGTCTTTCCAAAAAGTTAGCATTTCCAATAATTTAATGTTGGTTTCGTGAGGCGTCCTCGTTAAGGGGACGTCTCAAATTTAAGATGACTTATATTTAGGGTGTTCAAAGTCGCCTTTTTATAAAACGGATCAAACAATCGAATAGACCCACAGGTAGAATGGTTATATTTTTCGAATATCTATAACCTCCGAATATGCATATAAATTGTGCTGGTGGTATCGGCCCTAAGGGATTTATGAATTCATTTAATTGGGATAAAAACTTTGAAACAGGCATTGGTGTTGTAGACGAACAGCATCAATACCTTGTTGGTTTTATCAATCACTACGGAAACCTGTTGTCAGAGAATACGATCTCTATAGACGACATGAGCGTCGCTTTACTCGATCTCACACGCTATGCCGAATTTCATTTTAAAGAAGAAGAATCTTTGATGAGAGATTGCGGGCTCTATGACTTACACATTGAAGAGCACATAAAAGTGCATCGTGTGTTTATGCAAGATATCTACAGCATGCAAGCTTTCATCTTGGAAGAAGATCAGGCGTCAGCACGTCACCTACTGGACTTCCTCATTCATTGGCTTGCTTATCACATCCTCGGCATCGACCAAAACATGGCGCGACAAGTGGCCGCGATAGAAGAGGGCGCAACACCCCTTCAAGCCTTTGAAGCAGAAGAAAAGCAGCAAGATTCGTCAACCATTCCTTTACTAGCTGCGCTTAAAGGCTTATTTGAACAAGTTTCTGAACGCAACAAACAGTTGTTACGCTTCAACCAGTTACTCGAAGACAAAGTTGAGGAACGTACGGCAGAGTTAAAACAAGCGAATAAGAAACTTGAAGAACTCTCCTTAACAGACTCACTCACTAATTTGCCTAACCGCCGCTGTGCTTTTAAACAGTTAGCCGTGCATTGGCAAGACTCCAAAGAACTTGGCGTGCCTTTGGTGTGCATTATGATTGATGCCGACCACTTCAAGCGCATTAATGACACTAGTGGACATGATGCTGGTGACTTGGTACTAAAAACCCTCTCGCGCGAACTGAAAAACACATTCCGCAACGATGATATTGTGTGCCGATTAGGGGGCGATGAATTCTTGGTGATTTGCCCTGATACCGATCTTAAAGGGGGCATGCACATCGCAGAAACGACTCGCCAGAAAGTGTCTGAATTAGAGGTCGAGACCGGCAACCAAGCTTGGATTGGCAGCATTAGTGTCGGTGTAGCTGAAATGACCCAAGAATTCGAAACCATGAATGAATTGATTAAGGCGGCTGACGAGTCCGTTTATCTAGCGAAAAACGCGGGGAAGAACAGCGTTTGTTCGATTCAGATTTAGATCTCGATTTACTTAAGATTTAGAACCATAGCTCTCGTCAGTTTTAGCGCTCAGTTCACTTTATTTTTTGAGCGCTATTCGCTTCCAAATTAAGGAGTGGAACCTGTAATTGTTCCACTTCTTCCTACTCCTCATTAATATCCTGTTAAATTTGCCGTGTTTTTAGTCAATAACTTGCTCTTTTAGCGATTCAATTTGGCATTGGTAGCGTGTTTGATTACTATGTGTAGCTATCTAAAAAAACTAATCATCCGATACGGACACTACCAACTGGTAGATGAGGAAATGATGCAACATCTAGAAGAGATCATTGCTAATGCAACGACTGCTATTGATACAGCAGATTCGTTAGTCGCACTTGATGAAGTGCGAGTTCAGTATTTAGGTAAGAAGGGTGAACTAACTCTTCAACTACAAAGCCTAGGTAAACTTCCACCTGAAGAGCGTCGCACTGCTGGTCAAGAGATCAACAAAGCGAAAGGTGCTGTTCAACAAGCGATCGCAGCTCGCAAAGACGCACTTCAACGTGCAGAGCTTGAAGCGAAACTAGCTGAAGAAACTATCGATGTGAGCCTACCAGGTCGTCGCATTGAGAACGGTGGTCTTCACCCAGTTACTCGCACAGTTGAGCGTATCGAACAGTTCTTTGGTGAGCTTGGCTTTAGCACTGAGTCTGGCCCTGAGATCGAAGATGCATTCCACAACTTTGATGCACTAAACATCGCAGACGATCACCCAGCTCGTACTGATCACGATACTTTCTTCTTCAACCCTGATCTAATGCTACGTACGCACACTTCTGGTGTTCAAATCCGTACGATGGAAAACGGCAAACCGCCATTCCGCTTCATTGCTCCGGGTCGTGTTTACCGTAACGACTACGATCAAACTCACACGCCAATGTTCCACCAAGTGGAAGGTATGTTAGTTGATGAGAACGTAAACTTCGCACAACTTAAAGGCATTCTTAACGATTTCCTTTGTAACTTCTTTGAAGAAGAAGTTGAAGTGCGTTTCCGTCCTTCATTCTTCCCGTTCACAGAGCCTTCAGCTGAAGTTGACGTGAAACGTAAAGATGGCAAATGGCTAGAAGTTCTAGGCTGTGGCATGGTTCACCCTAACGTACTTCGCTCTGTTGGCATCGACCCTGAGAAATACTCTGGTTTTGCATTCGGTATGGGTGTAGAGCGTCTAACGATGCTTCGTTACGGCGTAAATGACCTTCGTGCGTTCTTCGAGAACGACCTTCGTTTCCTTAAACAATTCAAGTAATCCGGGGCAGTCAAAACTATGAAATTCAGTGAATCTTGGCTACGCGAGTGGGTTAAACCTGCAATTAACAGCGAAGAGCTAGCTCACCAAATCACTATGGCTGGTTTGGAAGTTGACGATGTAGAACCTGTTGCTGGTGAATTCACCGGCGTTAAAGTAGGTAAAGTAGTTGAGTGCGGTCAGCACCCAGACGCAGACAAACTACAAGTTACAAAAATTGATATCGGCGAAGAAGAACTTTTAGACATCGTATGTGGTGCATCTAACTGTCGTCTTGGCCTAACTGTAGCAGTAGCAACAGTTGGCGCAGTACTTCCTGGTGACTTCAAAATCAAGAAAGCAAAACTACGTGGCGTTCCATCGCACGGCATGCTTTGCTCTTTCTCTGAGCTAGGTATCGACGTAGAGTCTGACGGCATCCTTGAGCTACCAGAAGGCACAACGCTAGGTATGGACGTACGTGAGCTTCTTGAGCTTAATGACGTAACTATCGACGTAGACCTAACAGCAAACCGCGCAGACTGCTTTAGCATCCGTGGCCTTGCTCGTGAAGTTGGCGTACTAAACCGCGCAGACGTTACAGAGCCAACAGTTGAAGCTGTTGCAACAAGCATTGAAGACACAGTATCTGTTGAAATCAAAGCAACAGACGCTTGTCCACGTTACCTTGGCCGTGTGGTTAAGAACGTAAACGTGAAAGCGGAATCGCCAATCTGGATGCAAGAAAAACTGCGTCGTTGTGGTATTCGTTCAATCGACCCAATTGTAGACATCACAAACTACGTGATGCTAGAGCAAGGCCAACCAATGCACGCATTTGATCTAGCTAAGATCGAAGGCGGTATCGTGGTTCGTCTAGCAGAGCAGGGCGAAAAGCTAACACTTCTAGATGGCAACGAAGCTGAGCTAAACAGCAACACGCTTGTTATCGCTGACCAAAACAAAGCACTAGCAATCGCTGGTATCTTTGGCGGTCAAGATTCAGGTGTTACGACTGAAACAACTGACGTACTTCTTGAAGCTGCATTCTTCGCACCGGATCACATCCGTGGTCGCGCACGTGCTTACGGTCTTCACACTGATTCTTCTCTACGTTTCGAACGTGGTGTTGATTCAACACTTCAAGCAGCAGCAATGGAGCGTGCAACACAGCTTCTAGTTGAAATCTGCGGTGGTGAAGTTGCGCCAGTAAACGGCAGCGAATCTGAAGCTGATCTTCCTAAAGCAAACGTAGTTGCTCTACGTCGCGCTAAGCTAGACAGCCTACTAGGTCACGAAATCCCATCTACAGACGTAGTAGAAATTCTTACTCGCCTAGGTTGTGAAGTTGAGACTACGGACGCAGGTTGGACGGCAACGTCTCCATCTTGGCGTTTTGATATCGCAATCGAGCAAGACCTAATTGAAGAAGTAGGTCGTATCTACGGTTACGATAACATTCCAAACCAAGCGCCTAAAGCGGCACTTAAAATGAATGACCACAAAGAAGCTAACCAACCGCTTAAGCGCGTTCGTGACCTTCTTGTAGACCGTGGCTACCACGAAGCAATCACATACAGCTTCGTAGAACCAGAACAGCAAAAACTTGTTGTACCTGGTGTTGAGCCGCTAATCCTGCCATTCCCAATCTCTGCGGACATGTCAGCAATGCGTCTTGGCCTAATCCAAGGTCTTCTAAACACAGTTGTTCACAACCAGAAGCGTCAACAGTCTCGCGTTCGTCTATTCGAATCAGGCCTACGTTTCATCCCTGAAGCAACTGCTGAAAACGGCATGCGCCAAGAAATGATGCTTGCGGGCGTTATCTCTGGTACTCGTGGCGAAGAGCACTGGGACATTGCAACTAACACTGTAGATTTCTTCGATCTTAAAGGTGACCTAGAAGCAGTTCTTGAGCTTTCTGCAAACGAAATCGCATACAGCTTCAAAGCAGCTAAGCACCCAGCACTTCACCCAGGTCAAACTGCGGCTATCGTAGTAGACGGCAAAGAAGTGGGTATCATTGGTACTGTTCACCCAGAACTAGAGCGTAAGTTTGGTCTTAACGGCCGTACTATCGTATTCGAAATCGAATGGGCAGCTATCAACACTCGAGTGCTTCCAGAAGCAGTAGCCGTATCTAAGTTCCCTGCAAACCGTCGTGATATCGCGGTTGTTGTTGACGAAGCAGTAGCTTCTGGCGACATCGTAGAAGCGTGTATCGCAGCGGGTGGCGAATTCCTAACAGGCGCTAAACTGTTCGACGTATACGTTGGTCAAGGCGTTGAAGAAGGTAAGAAGAGCCTAGCAATCGCACTTAGCCTACAGTCTGTAGAGCGCACACTAGAAGATGCAGACATCGCTGGTTCAGTAGATGCTATCGTAGCTTCAATCTCAGAGAAATTTGGCGCAGCACTTCGCGACTAATCTCTTCTGATAGATAGAAAAATCAAAGGCCTCGCAATTGCGAGGCCTTTTTGTTTATTGCATGTAGGGCACATAGCTAATTAAGAATTGGACAAAAATGAACAAATGATTTTACTCGATTAGCAATCCATGAATTCGTCTAAATATGGTAATCGATTTATGATATATTCATTTTTAATGATGAGGAACATTAACTATTTGGTTATTTAAGAAGTAATTTAATTACACCGTTCGCCCCATTATATTATCTAAACTTACATATTCTGGCCTACTTGATTCACGACTTTAAGATAGTGTTCATATAATGAAATGAAAATGTTGTCTATCAGTACTAATATAGAAAAGTAAATAAAGTAATTATCATATTGATAATTTTCGTTTAACAAGGTTTTTAAGGTTGGAAGATTTTGTTGATATGAAAGAGTGTTGTGAGCGACTCTATTTCGTTGCTTATATAAGCTTTCATACATATCTATGAGATCTTTTCTATACCCTTTCCTATGTTTTTTATTTATAAAAGATTTTCTTAGTTAGCAAAATATTTGCAATTGACATTAGACCAAATTGACTCATATTCAATGTAATATTTTTAGCCCAAGTTAACAAATTTGTATTTTCAAAAGATTCTATTATTGAATGATTTGTTATTCTTAATATTTGATTGTTATCTATTAAGTTGTCTTTGAATTTTAATTCACTATGTTTTTCTATTTGTATAACTAAATCTTTATAAAGTTCTTTTTTTTCTTGATAATTTGAGCATTCACCGAAAGGCTTTAAGTTGAATCTTTGATATCTATATTCATAATCATTTGTGGCAAGTTCCCAGCAAATGCATTTCATTTTTTGTTCTTGAGCACCGGTCATCTTAAGTAAAGCTGACTGCATTACATAATCACATAACGGATAAGTCTCTACACCTGAACCAATGCCAATGCATGCAGATGTTACATCTACAAGAATATTTTTTATAGGGGATAAAATGAATTTATTATGATTCATGGACTGTATACTCCCCATAGATAGCAATAGATTCAGATATTCTACGTCTAAGGTTTCCTAAGTTATTAGGACTTTTTAAATGAGAGCTATCTAATTTATAATTTGCTATTTTATCTTCCAATTTGGAAGTTATATTATCCTTTTCTGAAATATCAATGTTTTTCTTTTCGAAAAGAATGTAATAAATGATACCGAAAAGGTAAGTATCGAGTTCAATAATGGATGTGTACTTTTTAAACAGGTCCATCTCAGCCAGCGTATTTTCTAGTTTATCTAATTGAGCTTTATATTCTTTATTAGGAAATACGCTCAAGAAAGTGCCAAAAATGTCAGAAGTTCCACCATTTATTGCAGAGAAAATATATTCTTCGTATAGTTTCTCCATTTTCTGTTTGTAGCCGCGAGCTATCTTCCAGCTATCTCCATCGATATGATATTGAGATAAAAGTGCCAGATATCGAATAAAATCAGATTTTGATTCACTACTAACAAGCTTAATTCTAATTTTCTTAGAAAAATCCGGATTAAATAATCCGACCAATTCTTGATCTAAAAAGTATAAAGAGGCTCTACTTTCTTGTGGCAACAAAGTTTCACCTTGAATGTTTATATTTCTAAATACTGATGAGTAATATTTCTGCTGTGTCTGTTCATCTGATGTCTGAGGAACTAAGTATGAAAAACCAAGGAAATGGTTATCTAAAAATTCATCAGTTATGCTCAGATTCGTATGTTTATAGTTGCCATGCTGAATGTTGCTTAAAATATCTACTTTGCTTGTTCCTTTTTTAACTAAGCTTTTGAAGTTCCACTCTAGAACGTTGTCATAGATAACATCGCTAATATCCTCATTGTCATCATCATCATCATTATCGTTGGCAAAAGAATCAAGTTTTAATTTATAATTTGCAGCATCAGGGTAGAGACCTAAATATGCAAGTAAAATACTCGTAATCCTTTGTTGACCATCCAATAGCAAGTTTTCATTACTGTCTCCAATTTTGAATGCGCCAATAGTTACAGGAGGAACAAACTGCTTTTTTTTAAATGTTTCAATGAGCGTTTCCACCTTTTTCTCGTTCCAGACGAAGTAACGTTGATAGTCAGGTAAAACTATGTTTTGTTTTAACACTAAGTCAATCCAGTGACGTAGTGAGTATTCACCGTAATATACTCTATTTTCCATATTCACAAACTCATATTTTAAATGTTTTTAATCTTTCCCTGTAATGGTCAACTAAAATTGCTCCTTTCTTTGGGCTATCAGAAACTGGCTCTGACATTATCCTCAATATTCTAAGGAACCTTGGTTGATTCATCGTATCACTTGCATGGCAAACATAATACGTAGGCTCCTTTCTTCTAGGAGCCTAAACAGTTTTAATCTGTGGTTATACCTTCTAAGAAGTAATCATAAATGTATCTGTCAAAAGAACTAAACATTAGTAGTAAGATACTTTTGTTCTCTATAGTCATGTCTATGAACTCTTTAAATATTTTGTGCAGCTCAATGTCAGTTCTTTCTAAGTCGATAACACCGCACTCATGTATTTTTTTCGACAACATTCGTGGTAAGCCATACTCTTCTAATTGATAAACAAGAGGAGGTAAAAAAGCGTTTGATGTCTTAGCTATGAATGATGATATGTCGACAGATTTATCAATAATATTTTTTTGAATGACATTAATGTCATTCAAAATTGAAGTTAATTTAAAGGTAACGTGTCTTTCTAGCTCAAAAAACTTGTCAACGTCAATATCGTAGTGGTCTAACTCATCTAGCAATTCAGGTATTGTTAGTTTCCAGTTGTTTGATAGCACTTTTATAAAGCCGACAAAACTCCCATACTGGATTCCCCATTGTCCTGGCGCCATTTTTAGCACCAAATAAAGTAAACGATCCCACTCATTAACATCTGTTGAGTTAAGGTAATTTAACCCTGACCAAGTCTGCTTGTTAGCGACAAGCTCTTTAGCTATATCACGAAGTGCCATTGAATTACTGGATTCAAATTGACCGGATTCTTGTAGTTCGTTGAACTTGCCGTAACCAAGAATCTCATCCATTTCCTGCTTGTAAGCGATAATATGGGCAATCTGTTCAGGAGTTAGTTCGCTCTTAAGTTCGTCGAGGTCAACATCGCCAGCTAGCTCTTCTGGTAAATCTAGATTTAACTGTGTATCACCTGCTTGTGGCGGTTTGTCTAATATGTAGATTTGACCAATAAAATGCTTAAACATTCTGCCGCCACGGCCGATTATGTTCCTATAAGTGAAATCATTTAATTTAGATCTACCATTTTTATTTTTCCAAATAATAACGTTTTCAGCTGATGTATTGACACCTTCAATGATCGAAGAAGTTGAAACTAGATTAGTCAATCCTTCAGGCTCTTCAAATAACCTAACTTGAATCTGAGTTAATGAGCGATGCAACTGCCCGTTGTGGATACCTGATCCTCTTTTAATCAAGTTCGTCAACTTCCAATTTCTGTCGTAATTTTCAGTTAGCCATGACTCAAAGTCTCTCAACAATCGACGTTCAGTAGGTCTGTGCTTGTCTATTAATAGATTCGAAATGTTGGTAATGTTGGAATATGTACCCGCATAAATCAGAGACTTTCCGTTAGTTTTAGAGAGGATTTCAAGTAGAACGTCACTTTTAAGATTGTCGTCTTTACCAATATTTCTATATAACTCATGCTTCTCCAAAAACACCGTATTAAAGTCTACAGGTACAAACTCCATACCCTTGGTGAATATACTTTCGTTAACCGATTTTATGTTGGGAGCTAAGAAGTAACGTTGTTTAGCTTTAGTACCAAGTTTCAAAATTGCATTTATTAATGCAGGAGAACGCTCCTTATCGAAATCGGCACTAGCTTTATAAAATTCATCTATAACAAGCATATCTATTGAATCCAGTTTGTTAACATAATGGATTGCTCGTTCCTGAGGGAAAATAAAGATATTCTTGTCTGCTAAGGTGACTTCTGAAGTCGTAATTACTTTATATTCATGGCTAAATTTTTTGTGTAAACGGCGGCGTGTTTCATCGGTTAAGGCAATTGTCGGTACGATTATGACAACATTAGTCGGTTTTTTGATCGCAATAAATGAATCAATAATGAAGCTTTTTCCGAAACTAGTAGAGGCACTTACTGCAAGGTGTTTACCGTTGATCAGCTTTTTTAAGATAGATGATTGTTCACGATGAAGTGTTAACGGATTTTTTTCACCTACATCAACCTTAAATGATTCATGTGCGAAACGGTCTTGCCACGACGATGTATCTAAATCTAAATAAGGGTATAGCCCAACTTGCCTAATCAAGTTATTAATTAGTGGGTTATACGGCTCTTCACTTTCCTCCAAAAATGCCAGTAACTTAATTAACTCATTTCTAGCAGAAGATTCATCATAAATGTTAATAAGATCGTTTATTTCAATACATTTATCAAAAACATCCATCAATCATCTTCCTTGTATTGTTCTACTTTTTTTACAAATCTATCCACGATTCTTTGCTTATCTGGGACTGGAAATAGAATTATATGGAATGTCACCTGGTCATATAAGTGAACACCTTCTAAGCCCTTTATTTGTTTTTTGAAAAAGGCGTTAGCTCTATCTAAATGATAATCCTTGATTTCCTTTACATAAATGTTATCCATACTTGTACACGAACTGGTTATTTCGCATTCGTGTAGAATAAAAATGGGTACATGAATTTTTGGTTTTAAGGAGTCTATAGAGATACGACTGGAAAGAGCGTCTTTAATGGACTTTCGAAGTGTTTCGTCTTCAATCAGAAAGTCTATATCACTAACATTGGTGATGATGCTGTTTTCTTTTTTTAATTTTTTAGTGTCCAGAGAATTAGCTACAGAACTAACGATGGAAGCCAATCTAGTATCTTCGATTTTATTGTAGAATTTGGCTTCACCAAACCAGACAGTAAAGTCATTATCTTTGATGACTAAATGTACACTATCTGCACCTTTTGCATTATCTTGCGCATTTTGCTTATAAAATATCTTTGGCACGACGGGTAAAGCGCCGTAGTGGTGCTTCATAATACCGTATAGAAGTATTTCCGCTAACTCACTTCCCTTGCTGATGTCTTTAGTCTTATCTTTGTCTACCAATCGTAAGTTTTCAGCAGCAGCTGTTAAAAGAGAATGAGATTGGTCAACTAGTGCTTGTCGTTCGGTAATTGAAAGAGAAGTTTCGGCAATGTTGTCCCAAATGAAATTTTGAAAGTGTTTGAACCTCCATTTACCATCTTCGAAGTCATTGACAAGGCTCAGTACATGTTTGTTGTGTATAGGTGAAATGTTTTGATTACTGCAGTGTTCAGAAAAAGAACTATCAATTAGTATTTCAAAATCCATAAAGTTGCTACCGTATTAAACTTGGTGAAATGCACATAGTTGATCAATAGAGACTGAGCGTACACTCTTTAATATCCAATTAATAGAACAAACGAAAATATATGAGACCTAACTTACTGTTTTATAATTATAATGGCGTGAACGTCGGCACTTGTAAAAGAACATGACCAAAGGTTGATAGTTAGATCGAATTTTGCTGCAGTGATATATCGGTGGAGGGATTCTCAGCTTTCTGCATTATAAGAGTGGATAACTTTTAGCAGGGAAAAGTCTCATGGACGGGATATGAATTGGTAAAAGGTCTAGCAAATAATTGAGCAGAAATGACTTGGTTGAATCACCAGCAGGGAAGAGTTCTATATTTAAATCACCCTTGACCCGTCTACAACTTCACACTTTATAGTGCCTATATTGATTGAGAGGGGCGCTTTCTGTGTTCCCTCCAAAGTAAGTAGAGAGACACTATGAAACGCTTAATTTTAAACGTCACAATCTTGGTATTTATGGTTCTTGGTAGCATTAGTGCCATGGCTCATGATTCAACGGTTAAGTACGGTATTGCGATATCTCATGATGGTGAGCAAATTGCGTATGGCAAAAGTGGGAGTGGGGATACGACGCTGATCTTCATTCACGGTTGGAGCTTAGACAGCAGGCTTTGGCAAAACCAAGTGAGTGAGTTTTCAAAACAGTATCAAGTGATCACTATGGGCTTAGCAGGGCACGGTAACTCGTCGTTCAACCGCGAAGAGTACACCATGGTTGCGTTCGCAAAAGACGTGAAAGCAGTAATCGACAAAGAGCAACTCGAATCCGTCATCTTAGTCGGACATTCCATGGCGGGTGGCGTTATTGCAGAAGCCGCAAAACTGATGCCGAAAAGAGTGAAAGGCATTATTGGTGTCGACACATCGCAAAACGTCGCACTAGCGGTTTCACAAAACGACCTAGATGCAATGACCAAACCGTTTGAAGCAGACTTCCAAGCGGGCATCACTATGTTCGTGAAAGATTCGCTACCAAAAGACGTAGACGCAGATTTACTTTACTGGGTAACGCAAGACATGGCATCAGCACCGCCAGCTATCGCGATAAACCAGTTCCGCCATTATCTAGGGCAATACGTGACAGGCGAAGCTCACCGCGTGTATGAGAACGTGAATGTGCCAGTAATATTGGTTAACGCTCGCCTATGGCCCACGGATTCAGAAGCGAACAAGAAACACATCAAGGACTACAGTATTTTCTACATTGAAAACTCAGGCCACTTCCCAATGCTAGAACAACCTGAGCAGTTCAACGCAACGTTGAAGAAAGCGGTGAAGTCAGTGAAGTAGGGCGGTTGTAATCATCCTATAGATAAAACTAAGGCCTCGCGTGTGCGAGGCCTTTTTGTTCTAGATGGTGCGCTCATGCCGATTAGTTCAGCAACGATTAAAAGGCATTGCTCTAAACTTTTCGACCTTGTTAAAATGTATTCTACCTGATCTTAAGGAATACTCTTTTTTCTTCATCAGATAGTTTTTGTGCCCAAAAGCAGAATTTCCTTAACCTAGTCAATGCTCGGTGTTTTCCAGAATTGCTTAATATCCATGGCACAAAAAACAAAGAAGCGTAAACGACGAAAAATAGCCCTATAGCCATAAATGTCTCATTGGACTCCCAAAATAGTGATATTAGTGATGCTGCTAAAAAGGACGCAAATATTATGAACCAAGGGTTTGTAACTATTGGTGATTGTGAATAACTTTCGATTTCGGTATTACAATATTCTAGAGTGCTATTAAAATCACAATTTTTTGTTGTTTTTGATTTAATCGCCCCTTCATAGAATAAAACGAATTGTAAATATTCGTTATTTTTACTAAAAAATGAGAGCTCATGCTGGAAAATGTTCGAGTAACGCTCAAATGCTTTTTGTCGGCATATGTTGTATTGTTTGATCATTTTGAAGCACATGATCAAAGAGAAAGACAGTGACAACGTTGACTGAAACATTCCCTCTGCGAAATACTTGAGACCAATTGCTCCGAATGTAAAGAGTAAGAACTGACATATCAACACAATCAGATCACCGATATTATTATTTACAACTATCGTCCTAAATACTTTCCATACATCTGCGTCATTACAAAGTTTGTAATGTTCCAAAAATACTTTCACTCACTGCTCCCGAAGACGCGCTAGTTTTTTTTACTAGGATTATAGGATAATTTCCTTTTAAAACATGAGATTAACGTTATTGGTCAAAGTTGTATATATCTTTTAGGTTACTAAACATTAAAACACTAATTTAGGTAAAGGATGCGTCAGGTTTGCGGGATGCTTCCCCATAGTTTTTAAAACTCGCTACCAAAAGGTGTAGACGCGAATTTACTTTACTGGGTAACGCAAGATATGGCATCAGCACCGCCAGCTATCGCGATAAACCAGTTCCGCCATTATCTAGGGCAATACGTGACAGGCGAAGCCCACAGAGTATATGAGAACGTGAACGTGCCAGTAATATTGGTCAACGCTCGTCTATGGCCAACGGATTCAGAAGCGAACAAAAAGCACATTAAGGATTGCAGCATTTACTACATTGAAGACTCAGGCCACTTCCCAATGCTCGAGCAACCTGAGCAGTTCAACACAACGTTGATGAAAGTGGTTAAGTCAGTGAGGTAGGGCGCTGTGGTTGTTAAATGATGGCTGCAACTGTTGATATAAAAACCAAGGCCTCGCGTTTTTTAAGTTAAATCGATGGAGCCTATCAATCTGATAGAGTCCATTATTTTTTGTCTTGAGATTCTTTATATTTTTTTGCAATCCACTCATGCAAATGAAGCCCCGTTTGACGCTTTAGGAATACGCTGATACCAGCCAAAATTAACAGTCCAATTATTGTACCCATAATCATCTCCACGCTTTGTCATTTTTTAAATTCAGTTTAATCAATACGTTAGTGTTTTGATTAATCCATTGATTTCATCATTTTATCTATATTAAGCCCACCAAGATCCTCGAGGTTGTTCTTAATCTCTTCATCGATTGATAGCTGGCGTTCCACTTGCTTTATTTCCTTCTCAAGAAACTTTTCAACTTCTTGAGATACGTTGAACATTAAGCCTTGTTCACGCGCTGCTTTTCTCGCTCGTTTAAGACGAACATCTAAGTCTGATGAGATTTTGATGTTCAGTGATACTTTGGATTGTTTTTTCTGTAATGACATATCGATTCTCAACTTTATCTAAAAAATACTATAAACTTTTCTACCCTTTTAGCAAGAAATTTCGACGTTGACGGATTCAGGATCGAACAAGAAACACATCAAGGATTACAGTATTTACTACATTGAAGACTCCGGGCATTTCCCAATGCTAGAGCAACCTGAGCAGTTCAACACAAGGTTGATGAAAGCGGTGAAGTCAGTGAAGTAGGGTGCTGTAGTCATTAAAGGATAGTTGTAATTGTTGATAGAAAAACTAAGGCCTCGCGTGTACGAGGCCTTTTTGTCTTAGTTAGAAATCCAGATGTAACTTGGAATTGAGCAATTTGAGCTAGTTATTCTGATTTTCTAGATCAGATACGACAAGCAGTAGAAGTAAAATAATGTTTGGCGTGAAATGGTAAGTATTTGCCGATAGGAAATTTAAGCTTTAGTCGATCCTAAATTACCCATCCAAATGGTTGATATTCATTATGAGAAAGTTTTTTAAATATGCTATGACATTGTTTATTTGCGTGAGCCTATTCGTTTTTGGTTATGTCTATGGGCATAAACAAGCAGAGAAGTTGGTTCCCCAATACTCTGGTATTTTTAAGAAAATGAACGGGGATGAAGTTCAATGGGAAGCGCCTGCCGAAGCAACGTTGAGATGGCGTTCTGGGCAGTACGAGATTCGATACAAAGCTCCTGATGGAGACAGCGCATACACTGCAATTGATCCAAGCTTTGGAGATATGTGCGGAGTCATGTTAGGCATGTCTGAAAAACTAGTGTGCTGGAACGACAACTCTAATCACAAAATTCAAAACTTCAGCTTTGAAGGTATAGAGGTTATGCAGTGACAGGAATAGTCAACGCAAGCAACCAATTGTGACTGATCCAACTGGTGTCAGGAAAATAAGAGCTTTAATTGAGGCTTTAGAACATTAGCTAGAACATTTGGCGGCGCAAGCTAATTATGAAAATGCTTTTGTTTAATTACATAGTTATCGCTGGTAATTACTGCCCTAATTTACTGATTACAGGAACAAATAAAATGAAAAAATTGATTACCTTAGCGACTCTAGTAGCTGCATCGCTCACGGCTCAAGCGGGAACATTCATTTACCAGTCAGAGGAGACAGGCAAGGGCTACGAGCTGCCTGTTGAATGTGCGGATGAATCGTACGAATACGCCCCGAATGGTAATTTGATTTGTGATGAGACGAGCTATTTCCCTACAACGCGCATCAACCCGTCAGACATGACACCACCGCCACCAATGGAGACGGCAGAGCCTGAGGGGGATGGTTGGGGATTCCCTTTACTGAGCACTGTAGGCAAAGTGATCATCTTCCTAGACCCCAAGCCGCCTGCTGATGCCTACATAGAATGCGAAAGCCAAGGCAACACACAACAATGCACAGTTTACTAGCATGACACCGCAGCAAGCGTTCGCAGTTTGTGAAGACCTGATCACGGTTTACTAGAGCAGTTCAACACATTGTAGATTAAAGGTTTTAAGTCAATGAAGTAGTGCGGTTGCAATCGTTGATAGAAAAACCAAGGCCTCGCGGTGCGAGGCCTTTTTGTTTGTGTTAATGATGTACCTGACTTGGAGAGTATTAGCTACTCTATGTAGATCGCTATTCCATTCACCGTCTGTTCTGAAACAGGGATTAAGTACTGGTAGTCTGTGCCAACGCCTCCCAATACTACAGAGTTGTTGCTTCCTGTCGCTTGAAGTAAGACACCATTAGCTCCTAGTTTAGCCGCCTGCTTTTTTAACTTTTCGATTGCATAGTCGATGGATCCTTGTTTAGTCACACCAGTATCACTAGATGCATCAACTAAAGCTATTTTTTCATAGGTCTCAGGCGCTTCAAGATAAAGCCTAACCTCTTGAGGTGTAATTGGGTCTCTGGCTTCACCGACTAATATTGCTGAACCAGATGCACAGCCAACTAAAAATAGCGTGATAAAAAGAGCTAAGGTTTTAAAGATATTCATTGGTATTAGGTCTGTTTCTGGAATTAGGCGCGGAGTATAGCGAAATAAGACCATCCTTTAATTATGGGTATTGTAACAAGTTGCGTTATTGCTTGTGAATCAGATGCATATGAGACTTGACCGACAATCCCCTCATAGCCTCCCCTTGGTTTACATCTCCAATCTCTTGTTGGTAACGGGAAAGGGGAGGGGTGATATTAGACTCGTTCAACACAACACTGTTCAAAGTGATTAAGCATTTTTGTATTCGCAATAGCTAAGTTTTTTTGCAAGTGACTCTAGGCTAAACGTTGCCAATGTGTCTTTGAAAGGCGAACTGTGTAAGGCAGTGGTGAGGATGTCGTGCTCCTCTGCTGAAAGCAAACTAGCGTGCCTGAATAGAACGTAATCTAATGCTATGTGCAGGTACAATGTTGAGAAGTCAGGCTGAAGAATGTCATGATTGTTATTCAACTGCCCGACAAGCGCTTTAACGCTTCTTTGAATTCCTTTCTTTCCTCTAATCGTTAGCACGTTTTGCTCAGCTTCGAAGCGGCTTAGTGCTGCGCACCGAAATGCCACTTCCATTAGCGTTTTACTCAGTCCCAATAACGACATGCGTTGAGTGTCGCTAGCCTTGGTCGCTGCTAGTTTTTCAGTTGGGTAAGCTTGCATGAGAAACTCGCAGATCGTTAAGCTCTCGGTGAGTGCAACCTCATCACTGGTTTCTAGAACCGGAATGGTACTGAATGGATTGATTGTGACCAATGTGTTGGGTGTTTGCCATGGGTCGATCCATTCAAGAACTATTGGAGCATCACACAGATAGGCCGTGGCTAACACTGCTCTGGAGAATGGAGAGGTGTCGTTTAAATACAATTTCATGAGCGATTCCTTTGCTAAGAATTTATTTGAGCAGTGTTTAATGTCTGTTGTTTGGTTGTTGTAAACGCAATGCAGAATACCGACAAAATGAGTGCACTCGCGCTGATCATAAATAAGAGGTTATAACTGGTGAGTTGCGGGGCGTAATTAGCCATAACGAAGCCGACTATTCCTTGCGATATCGCAAAAGCCATTGTCATTGCTCCCCAAGATTTCGTATGGAGCTGTGTCCCAACGATCTCTAAGGTATAAGTTGAGACCAGTGTTACGGTGCCAGGAGTAAACATACCGACCAACAAAGATGAAGCAAAAAGTGCTATTTCACTGGTGCTTAATAGCGGAAGAGCAACCCCTACAGCTTTACAAATAAACGCAGCTAATAGTGCTTTTTTAAGTCCAAATTTATCACCTAGTATACCGGTTACTATTGGCCCAATCGCTGCCCCTATGCCAAAGACAGCCCAATAAAAACCGTCACTCGCAAAACTCATTTCTAGCTCTCGAACAATATAGTCGACCCAAAAGAGAGTGTGGGGTAAATAACCGATGGCGCTAAAGCTATAGGCTAAAAGTACGCAGCTAATACTGATGCGCTCATTCTTAGATAAGGCATTAAACGTCGATGGGCTTTTATCGCAATGGTTTGGCTTGACCTCAAGAGACCATGTGTTCCACGTCAGGACGGTTGCGAGGAAAGCGATCGCTCCCATACCTAACCATGCACTTTCAACACTTTGGTAGATTAGCAAAGGTATGATGGTTCCTGAAATCATGGCGCCGAGACCAATGCCTGAAAATACGACGCCACTGATTCTTGCTTTCATCTCTTGAGGGTGAAGGCTGGTGATCACGGGTGGTGCGAGTACCATAAGTACGGCTCCCGATACACCCGCAATGGTTCTAAGCGTTAAAAACCATTCAAAGGGCGCAGACTTTAAAGCACAGCCAAGATAACTAAAGCTACTTAACAATAGAGAGGCGCGTATGAGTGTGCCTGTTGAATAATACCTTTGTAAAAAGCTCGAAGCAGGAGCCCCGAAGATATAGCCAATCAGTGTCGCAGCCCCAAGTATGGAGGCATCTTCGCTTGAGAACCACCCACTTTGAATGAGCACTGGCATTAAAGCTATATAAGCAAATCGCCCAATGCCGTTTCCAACTAATGTTGCTGCGAGCCCTGCGAAGGTGTTGCGATTCAATAGTTTTACGTGCTGCATGTCACGTACCCTTAATATGTATCTGTAACATTACGCTAACATTTAAAGCTGAACTTTCTCAACTGAGTTTTTGCTCTACTTTGTAGGGTTTGATGACAGGTCAGATTCTTTGTAAGTGTTAGATTGGTCACTTACATTTTCAAGCTCTTGTTGGTAATGGGAAAGGGGAGGAACTGAATCCGGATCGTGACAAGTACAGCTCTATATTCAGCGACAAATAATAATCTCCAATGAATTTCTCAAAGAAGTAAAAGCTCTCTGAATACTTACCAATCTCAAGAAATAACATTCTAAAAATGATCGTGTAACAACCTGTTAACTGGTTGTATTGTCGCTGTGTTATCTGTCTTAGTTGCATATCGTTACCAAGCTCAGAACATATCATTACTTTTGAGGATTTGAATATGAACAGAAAACTAATAACGGCTTTATTCATGCGCGATCATATTCAAGGTTTTCTTTTAGAATCGGCGACTTAAATGACTCTTTGGCTAAGGCTTTTAACATCGCGGAGCTCATTCGCGATGTTGGTCATTATCGCTATCGCGTCAGTGATAGCGAATACGGGCTGGCGAGTCGTGATGAATAATTTCGCTGTCGATACTGTTGGTATGACTGGGGCTGATGTGGGTGTACTGCAGAGCGTTAGGGAAATCCCAGGCTTGCTCTCATTTACCGTTTTGTTTCTGTTGTTCATCGCGTCAGAACAAAGAGTCGCGGTATTGTCGATTGCAACATTAGGGCTAGGCGTTGCGGTAACTGGTTATTTGCCTTCGATTTATGGCTTCTATTTCAGCACGACGATCATGTCTATTGGTTTCCATTATCTAGAAGCGGTGAACAAATCACTCTCAACACAATTGTTAGCGACTGAGAACTTTAGCGAATCAATGGGAAAGATTCGCTCTGCCGCCTCGTTTTTCTCGATGGTGACTTTTCTATGCATTATGGTCGCGAGCTATCTGTTTGATGTTTCAGATAAGGCCATTTTCTTTACTTGTGGAGCAATATGTTTCTGGCTAGCGGTCTATTTGGTCACGTTCCAAGATACTCACACAGAGGTTAAGCAACACACCAAACTTATTGTACGACGTGAGTACACGACCTATTACATTTTGACCTTTTTAAGTGGGGCAAGAAGACAGATCTTTGTGGCATTTGCTGGCTTACTGATGGTGGCCAAGTTTCAATATACCATCTCGATGATGGCCGCACTGTTCATGGTCTCCAGCTTAGCTGCGACGCTTGCTCTTCCTTATGTTGGGAGATTTATCGATAGAGTAGGAGAGAGGCAAGCTTTGATCATTGAGTATGCCGCGTTAGTGTTGGTGTTCCTATCTTACGCATTTGTGGATGATCATTATGCGGCCGCGGGACTGTATGTTATCGACAGTATTATTTTTAGTTTTGCGATAGCTTTAAACACGTACTTTAAAAAGACAATTAGGGAAGATGAAGTGGCTTCAATGGCGAGTTTGTCGTTCACCATCAATCATATTGCAGCGGTGTTCCTACCATTTTTGTTGGGAATTATCTGGATGTCTGGTTATCAATGGGTATTTGTTACAGGAGCAGTGATAGCTTTGATTAGCTTGTTGGTATCGCTGACCATGGGCACTACGCTGCACCAGCGGATTAATGGGTTTGATAAGCTACAGAAACGGGTTTGATAAGTTACAGAAATAATAGCGACTCTCATCAAGAACTACACATTTTACATCGAAGGCTTAGGTCATTTGCCAATGTTAGAGCAATCAGAGCAGTTCAACACAACGCAGATGGAAGCGGTTAAGTCGGTGTCTAAAATTGACAGTGCAGGTGATGTTTAGGAGCGAATAGTGAGGCCAATACCATTGTCTTCGGTATCTCATGAACTGATTGGCTTTAAGCAAAAATAAAAGTCAGTACAATTGAAAATTAATTGTACTGACTAATGATGATAAGAAATAGAACCTAGATTGACAACCCACCAGCTCCCGCTGTCGCAATCCCTATCCACATTTGTGATTTCGCTAAGACTCTTAATTCATCACCATGAATGGATTTAAACGTTTCATGCGCTACTTGGCCATTTTCAGCATCTATAATGTCACCTATGAGCTCAAAACCTTGATCAATGAGTTGTTCGTTTTCCGTTGTAAATGAAGGGCTATGTACATCTAAATGAACTAATATTTTATCTTTTTTATAAAATTGAAATGAAGCCATATTTACATCCTAATTGGTCATTAAACGATCAAGATCATGGTAATTTATAGGATGCTTAACATCAATTGATTCTATAAATAAAAGTGTGTCCGAATATTTAGAGCTTCTTATCTACTTGGCTGATTATAAATGGGGGTAGAACGTAAGGAGATCGCGCGTATTTCTCACAAACTTGGAGAATAACGAGTCATTAAATTCAATAACTTTTCATTCGATAGTTTCATGACTTAAAAAGGATATATGGATAGAGAGGGCCACTTCCCAATACTAGATCAAATAGATCAGTTAAATACAAGGTTGATGAAAGCGGTTAAGTCGGTGAAATAGGGTGCTTATCAACGTTCGGTAGATAAAACGAAGGCCTCGCGTATGCGAGGCCTTTTTGTGTTCCGGCCGAAACCTAATAATGGAGAGGGTCGAACATTCGATAACTCTTATTTAAAGGAACTCTTATTTAAAGGTTAACGAAAACTCGGGATAATCGCTGGGATTCCTGGTAGAAGGCCAACCAATGCCATCACACCACTTAGTACAATAAACATAGCTCCAGGTAACACCCAACGGTTCATTTTACTCAGTTCACTGCTACGTTCTTTACAACCGACTAAGCCTAAGTTATCTAACAGCATGGTGAGAGCCCAACCAAATGCAGGGTTAACGAGCGCTGAAGAAAACACAACAATTGCTGCTGATTGGGTGGTTTTCCCTTCACGTGTCATTTCCATTCCAGCTTCTAGCAATGGCACAAATACGCCAACAATTAACGCGACACAAAGTACAGGCTGCCATATAGCTAAATCCATCGGGTAGCCCCAAACAGCGGCGATAATACAGAACAGAGCCGTGAGCAATGCGCCAGCAGGAATAGGGCGTTTAGCAATTGCTGCAGGGACGATATAAGTACCCCATGAAGACGTAAAGTTAGTACCGCCAAGTAGAGAACCGAACGTTTGACGAATTGATGCCGTGGTCATGGTGTCATCAATGTTCATGTGTACTTTTTCGGTACGTTCTGGATAGCTGATCTTTTGGAATACTTGATGGCCTAAGAAATCTGGTGACCACATAGCCACAGCTAAAATAGCAAACGGCAATACCACCATGAAATGTTCAATCGTTGGTAGGCCTAGCATCCAACCTGTATCTTCTCCCCACCAATACATAGGGTTCATGTTAGGCAAGCCTGGTTCAGTGTGGAAAGCAAATGGGGCACCCATGGCAAATGCAATCGTACCACCTAGCAAGCAGCTAAGAGGCACAGCTAACCAACGCTTACGGAAATGTTCCAATAACGCGTACAAAATAATGGTGCAAAAGATCACGACAAACGCGATGTGACTCATACCGATTCCTTCAGCCCAAGCGAAGAGTTTTTTCACTTGAGAAGCAGTTCCAACAAAGCCAAGGTAAAGTAATAAACCGCCACACACACCTTTACTGGTGAGGTTGGCCAACATGCTGCCACCTTTACTGATGGCTAAAATTAGGCCAAAAGCGCCAATCAACAAGCCAAAGGCCATAGGGTGTCCGCCGGCTGCAACGACAATCGGAATTAAAGGGATGAGTGGGCCGTGTGTACCTGCGAGGTTCGCGGTCGGCAATAAAAAGCCAGAGAAAAGAATGATGAAAACAGAGGCGATGAGTAGTTCATAACGAACGTTTTCTAAAATGAAGCCTTCATCTAGCCCTAGAGCCCCGGCAAATGTTGCTGCAATGGCACCCACCATAACAACTTTACCGATGGTAGCCGCCATCGCTGGGATAGTATCTTCTATCTCAAATCGATAATCTTTAAACGGCAAATTAGGACGCCAGCGTTTAGGCGCCATGATTTGTAATTCATGCTCTAAATATTGTTCGCGGGAATCAAATTCCGATCTTGGTTTGTGTTGTTGTTCATAAGTGAGTTCATCCTCATTGGCTTGAGGCTTATCTGCTTGTATATGTACGGACTCTAAAGTACTGCTCATGTTGATTCCTTTCGTTCACACTCTAAGGTGTGTTATTCCAACAAACGTTATTAACTCACGGCACGAAGATTTAGCTGAGTTGCTATAAAGTTTCTGCCACGAAGAACTCGATGACTGTATTTTATATATGAGCAGATTTATTATTAATAAGTGAAATTAACTCACCATCAAATACGAATAACAAATCAACCTATAATTAAAAAAATCATGATGATTCAGTAGTTAGTACCTTATACCAAACCAAAAAAAACAAATAGTCTCAGTTAGTTAGACATTAGTCGTAGAGTTAGACGACTAGTATGCGACCCTGTAGGGAATAGGCATTTATTCAGAAATAATTAAGTAATGTTCGGCAATAAATGGCTTGATTTTAACCCCCCGAGAAAATCTATCGACTCATGCTTGGTTGCATGTTTGACTGCGTTCTTGGTGTGATTTGATAGTGAACATCTGCTCCAGTTTTATGCCGGATATATTGGGGCGATAAACAGTGTCAGGCCTTGCCTTTTGCCACTAAATCTCTACTACGTTCTGCCCCTGATAGTGATAGAATCTCCGCATCATAATTATCGAGAAACTAGGTATTTATAAACAATGTTTATCCATCACGTTAACGGCATCGACTGGCTGGTGATTACAGCTTTTGAAGAACTGAAAACTATGTTTATCGAAGATGCTGGTCCCATCCCATCTTACTTCTCTACCGCCAGTGAATTAAGCCTGATTGATCAAGCCAAGCGCAGCTATGGATTTTTGCCTACACTCCGCGGTGTGGTCACCGATACCGGCACGTATCAAAGTAAAGATCTGGAAGAAGATTTGAACCCACAGCTTGCGTGTATCGTTGAAGGGCGTGGTCGGGTGTTTATCTATCACGGCGACTATGTGGCTTTTGTGGATGACGAGCAAACCTTCATTACCCGAATGGACTGAAAATGATTCAGTAACTTGAAATGGGCAAATCAGTATTACGGCTACAGGGTTTTACCCAAAGATTTGAAAGAACTAATGAATTAAAGGATTAGTACGATGGCAAAAACGATCTCATTGGTACTTGGTAGTGGTGGCGCTAGAGGCTTAGTTCACGTTGGCGTTATCCGCTGGCTGATTGAACATGGCTATCAGATAAAATCCATCTCTGGCTGTTCAATTGGCGCACTTATCGGTGGTGTTTACGCGGCAGGTAAGCTAGATGAATTTGAAGAGTGGGTCACCAGTATCGATCAATCGGATATGGCTATGATGTTGGACTTTTCATGGCAATCGAGTGGTATGTTTAAGGGCGATAAGATCATCGACACACTGCGTGGATTAATCGGCGAGATTTCAATTGAAGATCTGCCTATCCCTTATACCGCAGTTGCCGCTAACGTCGCCGATGAAAAAGAGGTTTGGCTGCAATCAGGTTCTCTGTTCGATGCCATTCGCGCCTCTATCTCTTTGCCACTATTCTTCACACCTCATGTCATCAATGGCGAAGAGCTGATTGATGGCGGAGTACTTAATCCCGTACCGATTGCGCCTACCTTTGGGGACAATACTGACTTTACGTTGGCTGTGAACTTAGGTGGTGAACCTGAAATGGTACAACAAGAGGTGCCCCCTGTTTCTTTACCAGCGAAAGAGGGCAACTTACACGACAAGGTCGTCCACTTTATCGATAATCTAGGTAGCAGTGTAAAAAGCAAAATGAGTTTTAACTTTGCAGCTTACGACATTGCCAACCAAGCGTTTGATGCGATGCAATCGACTATTGCTCGCCAGAAATTGGCCGCTTATCCTGCCGACATTACGCTTGAGATCCCACGCAATGCCTGCGGCACCTTAGAGTTTGAACGCTCACAAGAGATGATAGATAGAGGCTACCATTTAGCACAGGCTAAACTCGGCAACCGGCTTTAAGATGAGAGACAGAAAAGACATGTTGAAATTGTTGCGCCAGATGAAAAAGTGGAAACTTGCGTCGCTTAGCTTGATCATTCTCGTTGCCACTTTCTTTATCTATCATCAGTTCGGTAACAGCATGTCCCGTGCCGATGAGGCAAAATTTCTAATCGGGCAACTTAATACTGTCTTGGATGCTGCTGAGCAATATTCTCATGATAATGGTTCTTTGCCCCCAATTACTTCCGATACCGACACTAAATTCGGCTACTTAAATATCAATCAATTAATCGAGAATCCGGGCGTATCAACATGGCGAGGACCATATCTAGCTTTTGACGATACATGGATTGGTGGTGATCAGTATATTGACCACCCAGACTACATAGCAACGCAATTACTGCTTAAGGAAAAGGGGAGTCAGTGGGTACGAGGAAGCTCAGAAACCGGCTGTAATGCGTCGTCACCAGCATGCTCTCTTGCGGCTTGTATTTGGTTGGTGCCAACAAAAGTCGCACAAGAGATTAATCAGATTGTGGACGGAGATACGAGTATAGAAAGCTCGGATGCGACAGGAAAAATACGTTACGACAACACTTTTGGTGGCGCTCTTGTATGTATGATTGGAGATGATTTCCCAATGCCTTCGACACAGCCAAATTAAGTCGTTTCTTATTACTCACTGGCCGCTTCGTTTTTGTTTTTACCTGACCGAAGGCGAAGCCGGACTCGATAGACGCAATATTGGGAAACGAGTTGTTCTGTAGATAAAATTAAGGCCTCGCGTGTGCGAGGCCTTTTGATTTTAGGGTAATAACAATAAACTAATCTTTAATAAATTATTGGGCAGAAGGGTTCTAGTCCATACAAATTAGAGTCGTTGTTATCCTTACCAGATATCTTCAATTAAAGAGTCTTTGAGCTGCTCTGCTGCTGCAATGTTTTCTTTCGACATATATTGCTTAACGTCAATTATCTCTTTCTCTGCATCCGAGTTTCCGTATTCCTGCGCGACTTCAAACCATGCTAGCGCTTTAACAAAATCGCTCCATGTACCGTGACCATTACGGTAGGCGTAACCAACGGAATACTGACCATAATCGTTGCCCTGCATAGCGGCGCTAGTGTAATACTCTAATGCTTTTTTTGCGTCTGTAGTTTTGAAACCACAAGGCTTTTTGTACCGAGTAGAAGAGTAAATATCACCCATCTTTACATAAGAAAGTGTATGTTCATCTTCTTCAATGGCGTTGCTAAATAATTGCATCGCTTTAGAACAACTCTTTTCAACGCCTTGTCCATTTAGGTAAGAAATACCCAAGTTGTACATGGCACTTGCATCACCTAAGTTTGCTGATTGCTCAAACCAATAAGCAGATTTAGTGAAGTCCTGAGCGACGCCTTGACCTTCATCGTATGAAAACGCGAGTTGATACATAGCGTCAGAATAACCCGCTTGCGCAGAAGCGAGGTAATAGTCGTTGCCTTTTTTAAGATCGACAGGTGACCCTTCGCCATCAAAATACATTACGCCTAATGAATAGAGCACATAGGGGTCTTTGCTCGGTTCCGCTTTATGGTACCAAGCCAGTGCTTTGTCGTACTGTTCGTCGTAGTAATACTTATCTGCCAAGGTAATGATGGCTTTCACCTCACCAGATTCCGCGAGTTGATTCATGTACTCATAACCGCGCTCTATGTTCTCTTCATACATTGAATCTTCAATCAAAAGGTTAGCAGCCTGCATCACCAATTCGTTATCACTAGAATTTTCTGCCGTCTTTAATAGAGTGAGCTCTTCGCCTTCAAAAACTTCAATCTCAAGATCGTATGCAAAAGCATTGGCTGACAACACCAACGACAGTGACGTTAAAAAAGCACAACTTTGTTTCATCATTTAAGCCATTTGTTATATTAATTAAGTTTCACATAAATATAACAAGATAACTTTGAAAATAAAGGAGTTTTAGGGATATCGGCCTCTGGGTTTACGACAATGAGACCTAGGGCATTTCCGAATGCTAGAGCAGCTAGAATAGTTAAACCAACCTCTGATGAAAGTGATTAAGCCAGTGAAGTAGTGTGGGGGAATTGTTAGACAGATAAAACTAAGTCTCCTCGTTTACGAGGTCTTTTTGTTATAGGTCGGAATATTAAGGGAGCTTAATTTAGTGGTTGAACCCTATGTGAGCTCCTTTATTAATGGCAAGGGTCAACTCCGAGTAAGAAGTCGATGACACAACGTGTTCGTTTTGGAACTTGGTGCCGAGATGGATAGAGCAGAGACACGGTTAGTTCTGGTCCCTGCAGCTCCGGCATTATGGATACGAGTTGACCAGATTCAATTTCAGCATGCATGGAGCTTGGCAAAATTACTCCAATGCCCAGGCTGTAGAGGAGCATCTGCTGGATAATGTATGGAGAGTTACAAGCATAAAGCCTCTTGGGTTTGATTGTGACTCTGCTATCTTCGCTTAGATAGAAGAGCTGAGAACCGTCATTACTAACCTGAGAGAGTGTGAGCCAATGGTGATTTTCTAATTCACTAATACTTTGTGGCTTGCCGTACTTTGTAATGTACTCGGTGCTCGCATAAATTCCCGCTCTCTCTCTGCGTAAGGTGCGAGTAACTAGAGAACTATTTTCACGAAAGCTAGTTCGAATTGCGAGATCAACGTCTTCGTTGATCAAGTTTGAGGTATTGTCGTTCAGAATGAGGTTAAGCATAATTTTTGGAAAGCGTTTCTTAAATTCTTCCAACTTTGGGAGTAAATAAGATTGTGCAACATCGTTTGATAGCGACAAGGTCACTTTACCAGAAGGCTCCTTTGATGAGGCTATATCATTGACGCACTCGACGAGTGAAGGTAATGCTTTGGCCAGTTCATGAACCTTTACGCCTTCTTCTGTGAGAGATAGTTTTCTTGTTGAGCGTTGGATTAGCCGCACACCTAATATTTCTTCTAATTGAGCGACTTGCTCACTCACCCGAGAACGACTTGTATTCAAAGCCTTTGCTGCTTGAGCAAAGCTGCCTCTCTCGATTACTGTGGCAAATATGGCTAAGTGCTTCAATTTTGAATGGTCAATTGTACTCAAAATCAGAACTCCTCATTCTAAAAGTAACGTCTACTGGGTTGTTTTAACTTTACCTAATATGGTCATCGAAAGAAAACTATCAGTAGAAAAAGAGGAAAATTACTATGAAAGCAGCTCGTATACACACTTATGGTGGCGCTGAAGTACTAACCATCGATGATGTAGAAAAGCCAACCATTACTGACGAAGAAGTGTTGGTAAAAGTGATCGCTAGTTCGATTAATCCATTAGATTGGCTACTTCGTTCTGGCGAGCTGAAGGACCTAATTCCAGTGTCATTCCCTCACACACTAGGTTGGGATTTTTCGGGAATCATTGAAAAAGTAGGATCCAAGGTAACAAAATATGCGGTGGGGGATGCCATCTATTCACGGCCAGAGGTTTCTAGGCACGGTTCTCATGCTGAATATATTGCGGTTCCTGCTGTTGATATTGCAATCAAGCCTAGAACTGTCTCGTTTGCTTCTGCAGCGTCACTTCCTATTGCATCCATTACGGCGTGGCAGGCATTGTTTGAAAAAGGGGAGCTAAAAAAAGGACAACGTATATTAATTCATGGTGGTGCTGGTAGCCTTGGTGCTATCGCGGTTCAACTAGCAAAAGCCCAAGGAGCCTACGTGATTACGACTGCAGCAGAGAATGATCACGAGTTTGTCAGGTCTTTAGGAGCAGATGAAGTGATTGATTTTCGAAAAGTGCGTTTTCAAGATGTGGTAAGCGATGTGGATGTAGTGCTTGATACGATTGGTCGTCAGGTACAGGTGGATTCTTACGCGGTGTTAAAACACAAGGGGATTCTTGTAGCTGTAAATACCTACCCAGACTTGGAGCTTGCCAAATCATACGGTGTTGAAGCGCGATTTTTGTCCATTAAACCTAATGGTAGTCATTTGAAAAAAGTCGCGGAGTGGGTCGACAATGGTCGACTGCGTCCCATTGTTGGGCACGAATATTCGTTTGAGGACATTGCTCAAGCTTACAGCTTAAGTGAAAGTGGAGCAGCTAAAGGGAAAATCGTTCTGCATGTGTCAACTCCTTGATACTATTGCCTTTCTACAGAATGGCAACGTGACGCTTATGAAAAATTCATGAGTTGATATGAAGGGGGAAGTTGATTTCGCATTTGTTAGTAGTGAACTGATTTGCAACTGCTGAACGATACAACTAAGGCCTCTCGTTTACGAGGCCTTTTAGGTTTTTCGGAACGTTCTAACTCTGAATTGGGGCGATTTCTTTCAGTGCAATTCATGCTCCAGCGAGCTTTAAACCCAAACAGCTGCGCCCCACATTTACCTCACTGGCAGCTTAGTTTTTGTTTTTACCTGACCGAAGGCGAAGCTAGATTCAATAGAAGCAATATTGGGCAGGCGGGTTAATTGTTTACGGATAAACTGCTCGTAGCTTTTGAGCGATTCACTGACCACATGCAGCAAATAGTCGTGATTGCCTGTCATCAAAAAGCACTCTAATACTTCATCAATCACTTCAATGTGCTGCTCAAAGTCTCGCATGTTTTCTTCTGTTGGCTTTTCGAGCTTCACCAACACAAACACATTAACCGGCAGTCCACACGCCTCTTGGTCTACACTGGCGTGATAGCCACGAATAATCCCTTGCTTCTCTAATGCTCGAACTCGGCGTAAACAAGGAGAGGGCGATAGTGCCACGCGATCAGCCAACTCTTGATTAGTAAGCCGAGCGTTGCTTTGCAGTTCAGCCAGTATTCTTTTATCGATCTCATCCATTGGCATATTCCATCAATATTTAATTCCATTTGGCAATATTATTGCTCAAAGTGTATGTCTTACTTCGCAAATAGCAATTTTTAACATCTGCGCAAAACTAAAATTAAAGGAGGAACAACAAGCATGGAATGACTTAGGAATTATGAATACTTCAACTCAACTTAGCCCGCTGCGTAAAACCACCAAGCACGAACAAGCAGAAGCTCTTGCCATTGAGCAGGCAAAACACTTTGGTATCGACCCAAATAGTGATTACGGCGTCACGCTGATTGAACTGGCGACGACCCTGTACAAAGCTAATACCAAGACACACGATCTTTGGGCATTGACGGTTGATGGCTTATCAGATCTCGACAAGAGTGACCGGATCGCTTGGTTTAACGCTAAACGTTTTTTGTCATTCCAGATCGCTAAGATCCTCGATAACCTGCAAAACCCAATGCGCGCCACTTACCAATCTATTGCTACCAATAATGGCAATTTTGCTTCAAAAGGTGCGTATCCTATCTTCGATAATGTTGCTGCTATCTTCTCGGCAAGCCCAGTGATTACGCGCACCGCGACCTATTTGTTTGCGTGTACTGAATGGATTGAAGACGCGTTCAACGGTAAAGAGCCGCTACACGATATCTATTCTCGACTTCTCAACCCAACATCGATTTCACTGGCGAACCACATGGTTGACATTGAGGCGGGCTCCAGAGCTAACGAGTACCTCGCATGGAACTTTAACTCCGGTATGGCGGCTATTGATGGGTTGTTGAGTCATTTGCTCGGGCATGAAGACATTGTCTTGGCCTCACGCAATATCTACGGCGGTTCTTATCAGCTGTTGGAAGATTGGTTTGGCAAGCCTTCGAATCTAAATGTTGCGGTAGAGTGGGTCGATGGTTACTCAGGAGATGAGTTTGCGGCTCGCCTTGATGAGGTTGCTGAAAAATACGCAGATCGCCTCGCCGCGGGTAAGAAGATCTATGTCTACCTAGAGTCACCGTGTAACCCGCACGGGTACGTGTTAGATGTAGCCAACATCAGTAAAGCTGGTCACCTTCGAGGTTGGGACGTAATTGTCGACTCAACAGTGGGTACACCATTGTTGCACCCAGTACTAAAACGCGATGATGTGATGGAAAGACCAGATTATGTCATTCACTCCTACACCAAAGAACTAGCGGGTTCAGGTACCACAACCGCTGGGGTAGTCATCGGACGCAACGAGACCATGTTTGTTCCAAAAGGAGAAGAGGTCACCTGTACCAAACCCAACGGCGATGAGGTCACTATTCCATGGAACGAAACGCTGTTTTGGAATGTGTATTACATCAAAGGCGCATTCTTAGATGCAGACAAAGCGTTCGAAGTGCTCAATGGTATGAAAACGTATGAGATGCGCGTGGTGCAGAAAACCATTAATACTCTGACTCTGGCGAAGATTTTTGATGCTCACCCTGACATCAACGTATCGTGTCCTGCTTTGCCAGATAGCGATAACTATGAACATTGTCAGAACAACATGTATTTGGGATTGCCAGCGGCATTATTTACTATCGATATGGAAGGTAACGGCGATCGTGCGCCAATCAATCGTGATGGGTTCAAACAGTTCTTCGATATGCTTGAGCCAGCAATCGGCATGCAAGTGAGCCTGGGGCAAACTAATACGGTGGCGCTGTGTCCGGCACTGACAACGCATTCAGAACTAAGCGATGAGGCACTCAATGAAGCAGGGATCAAACCGACCACAATGCGTATCTCTATTGGCTTGGAAGATCCGCGAATGTTCATCGCTCATATTATCGAGGCGGCCAAATTGTCGATTGACCGTAAACACGCCGATTTCTCATCGAGCTTCCCTAGTGGTGACAGTATCGATCAAATCTATATGCAAACCTATATGGATGTACACCAGAGGTTTGTGAAGAGCTTGCCGAAGTTCAGTCAGCTTACTCAATAACTTTCGTCAATAAGCCAAGTCAGTGACGTAGGGAGCTGTAATCGTTAGAGAATAGCTGCACCGCTAGATAGAAAACTAAGGCCTCGCATGTGCGAGGCCTTTTGGGTTTCGGAGAGTGGCAATAAATCTGTTTCGAATAAACTTTTGAAGACTACGGTTATCGAATTTTGAATCCTCGTTTATCCATTTACTTACTATTTCGGCTGGTGGCCAGTCTTCTTGGCAAGCTCTTGCATAGCCTCAGCAAAGGTTGTTGTTCCGCCTTTCGCTTTAACCTGTACCACTTTATATCCTAGATCTTCCAGTGCTTGGCGCTCTGCTAAAACCGCTTTATCGTCCTGTTGACTACCTTGTACAGGATGATGAATGTAGCACCCTTCTAGTTGACCATCTTCGATCAGTTGGTGGTGTTTCAGTGCATTGATATCAAAATTCATAGTCAGTCTTTTCGTTTTAAATGGAGAGTCTCTGTGGCAAAGGCCTCAGGTATCTATAATTTTATTGTTTGTACCATACGGCATTTTAACGACAAGAATCTAGTGTAAATACAGTAATTCAATTGCAGTAAGCCGGCCTCTATACTAAAGCCTCATGGAATTACGACGGCATTGGTTTGGAGTCATCCCGAATCTTTTGCGGAAAATTTTACACAGGTAGCTGGTGTCCTTTACACCGATCTCATCCGCCAGTTGTATCAAGCTATGATTAGAATGGATTAATCGCCACTGCACGTGCTGTAGACGTAATTCTTGCCAATACTGATGCACAGATACATCAAACTGTTGTTGAAAAAGGCGGTCTAGTTGTCGGCGGCTGAGGCCAATAAACGTTCCTATCTGATCTACCGTGGTACCTAGTGCTAAATGTTCCTGCATTAATGAGATTGCGCGGTCGACGTGTCGATTTTGGTAATTGCCATGCTGTGAGGATTTTAAACGGTGGTGATTACTGCGGCTCTCATCAACAAGCATATCGGCTAACCCTTTTTCAGCTTTGATTTGACCGACATGGTTTTGCAAAATAGCGACGAGAAGATCGATAGTCGCGCTACCCCCCGTGCAACTGATGAGTTTTTTGTCGAAGTGATAAAGCTGCTCATCACGCACAACCACTTTGGGATAAGTCGCTTTAAATTCATGATGATGCCTCCAGTGAACCACGACCTGATGTTGGTTTAACAACCCTAGCTCTGCAAGTGTAAAACAAGCGTTATCGATGCTAATAATGTTGATAGCAGTCGATACCACCTTTCTAAAAAAAGTTCGATAAAGATCGGCCTGTTGTTGTGACTCCAGAGCACTTCGACTGCCAAATAAGACAACGTAATTAACGTCCTTCAATTCGATAGTATCAGGGGTAAGGTCAACCATAATGGGGATGTTACTGCTAGAAGTGACCAACCCTTGAGTGTGGGACATTATCTGCCAAGAGCAATAGCGTTGCTGGCTGAGATCTGCGTCATCTGCCGAAAAGCGCAGTTTGTCTAGAAACGCGCCGAAGGGGAACATGTTGAAATTATTCAAGGGTATTAATAAAAACCGGACGCCTTTGGATTGGCTCATAGGAATGGCTCTTGATGTCTAGATAGTAATATTTTACGTCCATATATTACCGTTATCAATTCGATTTTCGAAGGATACTAGCGACAGGTTAAGTTGTCTTTTTATAGGTTAGTTATGACGTTTGAAGTGTGGTGCGTGTTTATTTTGTCTGCTTTGGGTCTTGCATGTATCCCTGGTCCCAACTCTTTATTGGCACTCAGCCATGGTGCTCAATTTGGTTATAAGAAAACAATGTGGACGATCTATGGCGGGATTTGTGGTTTCTTCTTATTGATCACGATTGCCATGTTTGGGCTTGGAACAATATTAGAGGCTGAGCCGAAGCTGATGATTGTTCTGCAATGGCTAGGCGCTTTGTATCTCGGATACCTAGGTCTGACGTTGTTTTCTGCTCCCTCTGTTAGCGTTGAAGGTACAACTGAAAAGGTCACATTGTTACCACGCGAGTTGTTCAAACAAGGGTACTTTGCTGCGCTGTCTAACCCGAAAGTCTTACTATTTTTTACCGCGTTCTTGGCTCAATTTATTAACCCTGATAAAGCCTTTCTACCTCAGTTTGTTGTCATCACCTTGAGCTTTCTTTGTATTGAGTTTGCTGTCGAGTTCGCGGTGGCTAGAGTTGCAGACAAGGTCAAAGTGTTGTTATTAACGAATGGTCGTATGTTTAATCGATGCTGCGGCGCTCTTTTCTTACTGCTAGGCATAATGGCATTAGTGAAAAGTCTCCCTCAATAAGAAGACTTGTCGAATTATTTCTCGCCGTGAGTTACGCAGAGCATCATAGTCCCCAAATGAGGTAGGTTTACGAGGTGCCACCCACTTGTGGGGATGGGGCGATAGCCCTGTGTATTTAGCTTTCTAGCTCTCTAACTTTCTAGCTTTTTCATTTTCAAGATTGTGCCGAGCTAAATCATGCATTTGCTTTATTGTCATCAGCGCCAACCAGATGATCTCTTCTACTGATTGCTGACCAGTTGTCGAAGTTGGGTGCCCAGTATCGGTTTTGTTACTCAGTGTTGGCAGTTCATGGACGCGGTTATCACGGATGGTGTTGATCAACGCATCCATAGCATTATGAATGACGTTTTCGATTTGTTGGGTACCTTGGTATTGGGTACCTTTTCTCACAAGCGGAATGAGTAAGCAGAGGTAATGGCTTAGCAAACGATAGTGGCTCAACATATCTTCGTAGTAGTGAGGATCAGCGCGAGTGTGCCTTGGTTCTTGCTGCATCTCGTTATAGATGAGTTCAAGGTCGCTTTCTGCGGTTAGCATGGCGGCACGTTGCTTGGTTAGTTCAATATGGTCATGTTGTTCTGCATCGACTTGAAGTTGTTCATAGCAATACACGAACAAGCTTTTTGAACTGCTCAAGGCTTTTAACGCTTGATTGTGGATCTCTTTACCTCGCCATTGAGGCCATAGCAAACCATAGCCCAGTAGGACAATCGCACCTCCGATGACGTTATCGATCAAACGTGGCGCTGCAAAATCGAGCCCTTGATGTGCCATGGTTTGGTAGACCAAAATCAATAGTGCGGTAATACAACCAATGGCCAGTGAGTAGTGGCGCATAATATTAAGCATAGCGACGGGTAAAAGAATGGCGATCAGCACAATCATGGTGGTGGCCGATACACCTATTTGGATTAAAGATGTCGCGAATAATACGCCGGCAGCAGTGCCTAAGCAGCGCTTCCAAGTCTTACTGCGTGTTGCTAAAAAGCTTGGCTGAATCACCATCAGCATTGAGATAAGCACCCAGTCAGGGCGAATTAATTCATAGTATTCTGCGATGCCTGCGCCAAGGGAAAACATTAAACCGACACGGGTAACGTGCCGCCAAATAGGGTTGTCTCGTTTTGGCAGACGAAAAGACAATTCGAACGGTTGCACTTCAAAAGATCGTTCATATGCGGGTTCATTCAGCTCGATACGACGTGAGATGTGTTTTACGGCGAATGCCCAATAACGGAAGCGAGGTTGATCTTCCAGCTTCACCGCTTCAATCAAATCATCGGCTTCTTGTTCTAACGAACTTAAATGCTGTATGTCTTCATGGGTGTTGTGCAGAAGTTGCTTGGCTTTATGTTTTAATCTTTGTTGGCAATGCTGGCTCCAAACTAACAACAAGTCACGTTTGTGCTTATTTGATTGAAATTGGTTTAACAGATCTGGATTGTTGGTATGGCTGCTCATTACCACTTCAAACGTATCGATAGCGAGGAATAGTGCTTCTCGAAGCTTACTAGCATCGTCATGTTTAGAGCGGAATGATTCAGACTGAAGAGCCTGTTGGAACAACTCGATAAGTTGGTACTTTATACGTCTTTTTAACGCTTCATTCTCACCCCCTAACAAGAACTCTTGGCGATATTGAATGTAGTCCGCCAATGCCTCGTAAATTGCTGCTAAGCACACACGTAACGCATAGTGCTTCCACAGGGCAAACCATAGCCAACTAAACAGTGCGAAAGTAAGAGGCCCAAGTATCAGCATAGGGTACAAGCTGAGCGCTGTGTTGGAGTTATGAAGTGATAAGGTGACAACAGCAATCAATAGGCTAGACATGCCGAGTCGTCCCCAAAATGGACCATTGACTGCTGCACTAGCAAGTAGGGCACCCAATAGACCAAAGGTTACCCATAAAGGCAGCCCGCTAATAAGTAGTAGGTAACTGACAGCTTGAGTAGATCCCCAAGCGGTGGCGGTAATAGCAAAACGCGTCCAACGTTTTGGGCCCGCAGAATCAAGGCCACTAATTAGAGCGGCTGGCATTGTCATCAGAGCAGTCATTGCGACAGCGATTTGATCAAACAATACTCCTAAACCGAGAAACAGCACAATGGCGCTGGTGGCACGAAGCCCAAGGTTGACCGAAGGTGAGTACCAGATTTTACGTAGAATGGCAGGGGAAAACGTCATAAAACCTCTTTGCGTGCTGTGTCTTACTCAGTGTAACGCCAAACTTCGCTGCTGTGCTGGTTTCAATCACAAGTTGATAAATTGAGAGTATAGAAACCTTTCCTTGAAGGGGGCATGGAGCTGGGCTCACGCCATAAAGAAAAACCTGCCATGTTCGGCAGGTTTTGTTGTTGGGATACCAGTTCAGTTCTAAAGGTAGATAGCTTGGTATTCGATAGAGTTCGAAGAGAGCGAGATCTTACTTAATCCAATCTTTTCACTACGATTATATTCGTCGATAGTGTGGTCAAATCCATAGGCTGTAGAAGGCGCCATATATTGGGTTATTCCTTGTTGTGTCACAGTTATTCCATCATGGCCGTGACCGCAAATAACGTCGCGCACGCGATATTTGCGAAGAACCTTCATTACATTGGTATCGTTTTCCAAACGGATGGCTTTCATCCACTCAGAGCCGACTGGAATGATAGGATGGTGGACGACAACGATTGGAGCATGTGCTTTTCTGAGCCGCTGTTTCAGCTGAGCCATGCCACTATTATCGATACGCCCTGAGCCGAGCGGATGCTGGCTATCAAGTGGCTTGAAGCTCGAGTCGAGAAACACAAACTCTCGCTCACAGATGGTGGCTTTGTTAGTGACGAAAATCGTCGATCCTTTTAGCTCTTTGCGCATCAAGGAATAGTCATCATGGTTGCCCGCAATCGCGTGAACAGACTTATCGCTAATGTGTTGTCTAATGAACGCCTCTAATCGAATGTAGTCGCCCGATTTTGGGTTACAACAAATATCACCCGTTAGGAAAATGGTTTTGCATTCTGTGTCTGTGTTGACGTATTCCAGTGCTCTACGCAGGTTCTCAAAGCTGGATTTATCGGAAAGGTGACAATCACTGATTTGGTATACGGTAGTCATTGGTGTTGTCCGGTTATGCTATACCTAAATAAAGGTGATAGAAAAATGCCTGCCAAATTGGCAGGCATTTTTATGTGATTAGTCTGTTTTTGATGCTTCGTGCTGTTCAATCATGAATGCAATGGCTTCATCGCTTAAGCAAGATTTACTCACATATTGACGCTGTTTGCCAATATGAAGGATAAAGCCGAGATCGGTCTGTTCAAGTTGGTCGATGTCACTCCAAGCGATAGTATTGATGGCTTTGCGGTTTTTGTAACTCACACCATCAGTATCGCCCGTAAAGACCACTTTGCTACCAGCGCCTGAGCTGATCTTTTGTCGCCATAACCACCAGGTTCGTTTGCAATACACGCTGAATGCTTCAATCACACTCAAAACAATAAAGAACCAGCCAACGTAACCGTTCGGTAATAGTTCAAACTCTAATAGAACCACACCAAAAACAAGAAACAGTATTCCTTTCAAATAGGCTTTTGGAAATTGAGTCGGAAGGCTTGTTTGATCATAACACTCTGCGAAAAACGTCTTGTCGAGGGTGTATTCTGTGGTGAAACCGGATTCTTTAGACATGTGTGGCTACTTTAAGGTTTTGTGTTAATGGGCTTTCTTTGCATGGGTATTCTATGCTGCGACCTCGCAACTCGAGCATTGTATCGCTTCTCGGTATTTTTCTTTAGAGGTTTTGAGGCTCTTTTGTAAATCAATAATACTGACATGGAGTATTCACGCTATTAGTCATGCCATCGCGTGAATACGGCTACGAGTGTTTATGTCGCTGAAATAAAAATGCCCCGCAAGTGCGAGGCATTTTTTGAGGCAAGGGTATAACCAAATTGGGCTAGTAAATGAGTTTGCTTAGAAGAACTTCTTAATCGCTTTTTCAGCACATGCAACATCTAAATGACCACCCGGAGCGCCGCCTACACCAATCGCACCAATCATTGCATTGTTCAATTGTACTGGAACACCGCCAGCCAAGAACAGCAAGTTATCATCCATATTTTGTAGTGGTTGCATGATTGGCTTATCAGCGATGAGCTTCATCAGGTTACCTGACGGCTGCTTCATGCTAGCTACTGTAAAAGCTTTTTTGCGTGAGCTATCAAGCGTGTGGATGCCTGCGCCATCAGAACGTAGTTGAGCAATTACATTGCCTGACAAATCAACAACAGTCGCAGAAACCTTGTAGCCATCGGCTTCACATTGGTTAACGGCTTCATGGGCAAGCTTGAATGCCGCTTCTGATGATATTTGAGTGAAAGAGACCGATTGTGTTTCTGCCGCCATTGCATTGTGAGAAAGGCTAAGGAAGCCAAGAGTTGCCGCTAGTACAGTGAGTTTTGTCGTTTTCATGTTTACTCCGTTAAATCATCTGTTTTCAAAAAATTAGTTTTTAAATATTGAATTTGGTTCTAGGGGCTTGTTTGGTATGAACAAGCCACTTTTAATCAACAGGTTCATACTAACGAATGCATTATTACGACTGGCTTTCTAGAACCTTACAAAGTTGCAATGTTGGTTATATTTGAGAAAGGATATTGATAGAGTGTATTCAGACCACGGCTAACAGATAAACGGACGTTAATGAAAATACTATTGATTGAAGATGACATTCATATCGCGAGATTTTTGGTGAATGGTTTTCAGCAAGAAGGGATAACGGTGACGCACTCAGCAGATGGTGTTGATGGATTGCATGAGGCCATAACCGAAGAATACGATGTGATAATTCTCGATATCATGTTGCCCAAGAAAGACGGATTCGAAGTGTTGGCCGAACTCAGAGGGCAGGGTTACGCGACACCCGTCATCATATTAAGTGCCAAGCATTCAGTGGAAGAGCGAGTGCAAGGATTACAGTCGGGCGCTGATGATTACTTGGTGAAGCCTTTTGCATTCCCTGAGCTGCTCGCTCGTTGCCAAACCTTGGTGCGTCGAGGAAACCAACCAACACCTCAAGCATTAGAACTGCATTACGATTCGCTGAACCTAGACCTGCTTAAACACACGCTACAAAGAGATCAACAAACGATCACCATCAATCAGCGCGAATTTATGCTGATGAAGTTGCTGCTCGAAAATCCAGAGATCGTGATGTCGAAAACGGCGATTCTTGAGCATGTTTGGGGGCATCAATTTGATCCGCAAACCAACGTGGTCGATGTGCTCGTGTGCCGCCTTCGCAGCAAAGTCGATAAGGGCTTTTCTAAGCCATTAATTCATACACTGCGAGGCGTTGGTTATGTCCTCAAGTCGTAGTATTGAACAGGCGCTTGCTAAAACGCAGAGACATTTGTTGGTTCGCTTTATGTCGACTTTGCTGCTCTGCTTACTGATGGTGGAATTGATTGTCGGGGCTATCTTCTTTTTCGACCTTTACCAAACGGAAAAGAAGATCCTTACGTCGATGTCGACCGAGTATCAGCGTATTTTGACTTACGATTCGAGTGAGCGATTGATTCATGTGTTAGAAGCCAACCCTCATCGGTTACTCGAAAACAGTATTGCGGCTTATAAGGTTGAGAAGGGCGTTTCATCTGAGGGAACATTCATTGCGGGAACTCAAAACCTATCAACAGAACAGCCTCTTTCCAGCTACCAAATTAATGACCACCGATCGTGGTTAGAGAGCTTCATCTTTAGTCCCTATATGTCGCTATCTATTGAAGGGGAGCAGTATGATTTCTGGTTGGTTTTAGATAACCGAGCCAGAGACTTTATCGCCTACAATCAATGGCTAATGACCTTGTATGCGTTGCTTGCACTTGTGGCAGTGACCGCGGTATTTACTCGTAGCATCATTCAGAGTGCTATGTCGCCGTTGGTTACCTTTGGCGACCTACTCGATAAGCTGAAAAAAGGGCAATTAGAGTTTACTAGCACTGACACTAAGACAGAAACCGAATCTGAAATACCGCAAGGGCTTAACGTGATCAGTTCCAGTGTTCACACCGCAGTTGCAAAGCTTCAGCATGTAACGACAACCTTAAATACGACCGTCGATGCGATTGCTCATGATATTCGAACCCCTTTGTCTCGCATTACTTTGGCGTCCCAAACAGCATTGCTGAATAACGCCGACCAACAAGCGATGAAAGAAGCATTGGCAGACTGTTCTGAACATGCGATGCAGGCAAGCAATATGCTAACTGCCTTGATGAAGTTGAACGACGAACTGACTGGTAAACGAATACCGCAGAAGGTTCCGACTCAGATCTCTGATGTGATTGCTAACGTGGTGAGCTGGTATGAAGATGTCGCAGATGATAAACAAATCGAGCTGGTGGTTGAAGGTGAGGGTGGCCTTGTTGTTCAGTCAGACCCAGACAAGTTGACTCAAGTCTTGGTTAACCTTATTGATAACGCGATTAAGTACACTGATCCCGAAGGAAGAGTGACGGTCAAAGTCGAGCGAAGTGCAGAGGGTAAGGTTGCGATAAGCATCCAAGATTCTGGTGTTGGCATTGACCAGAAGTATCAGGACTTGATTTTTGAACGGCTTTACCGAGTCGACAGCAGCCGCAGCAACGTTGAGGGGTATGGCCTTGGTTTGTCTCTAGCGCTTGCCATGGTCGAGAATCTTGAGGGCACCTTAGTCGTGAAATCTGAGTTGGGTGTAGGGAGTACTTTCACGCTTACGCTTTAACCATGATGCGATCATCAAAATAGCCCTAAGCACTAGTTATAATAAGTTGTGGGGCATTTTGGTTTCTTGAAGAAAGCACATATTCCCTTTCCTATCGGGTTCTTTTGTTATCATTTTTATCTGCTATGAAGGATGACGACTGCCTTTGTAGGTTACGAGTAGATTACCCAGCAGCATCACCACACCACCAATGATCAGAGCCAGCGTTAACGGTTCGTCATACAAGAGAATCCCAACAACTGCGATAACAGGCAGCCTAAAGAAGTCGAGTATCATCACCAGAGTCACTTCAGCGTTCTTCATGGCTTTGGTCAAACAATAATGAGCTGATAGTGCAGACAGGGCGACGAGCGACAGCCAAGCTGATTCTAATGCTGAGGGTGTTTTCCACGTTTGCCAAGATAGAACCAAGCCTATCGGCAGTTGAATTAAACACATGTAGAACAGGATGGTCAGCGGAGCTTCGGTACTGGCTAAAGATTTGGTCGACGTATGCGCGACCGCGTAACACAACGCTGCACACAATACGATAATAGCGCCAACACTTATAACATCTTGTGTCGGTTGAACAATGATGACAACACCTAGCAACCCTAATGCAATCGCCATCATTTTCTTGAGTGTCAGGCTTTCTCCCAAAAAGAGACTCGCTAACAGAGCAGTCCAAAGTGGGACGGTGAATTCAAGCGCAAACACTTCCGAAAGAGGAAGTAATCCAATTCCAACAAACCAGCCAAATTGCCCACCAAAGTGGAAGACATTACGTAGGCAATGAAGGCGGAGTCGCTTTGTTGAAAACAGTTCCTTTTTCTGAGACGCGAAGATCAGAAATGATACGACGCACAAACCAATGACACTTCGTACAAGCAATACTTGATAAGTGCTGATGTTACCACTGAGCTCTCGCGCTCCGATGGCCATCAAGCTGAATGACATCAGCGTACCTATCATCCAGAGAATTGTTAATGAGATAGTTATTTCCTTGTTGCGCGTGCCATGGTTTCCATACTTAGTAATTGTGCAGAGTTTAACCACTGCATTCAATTGAAACCTATTGTTTAATTAGATTTTCCGACTTGTCATTAAGATCTCTGCAAACGGTAAATCTAATTTTTCACATGATGGTTATTGGCATATGCCAGTAATGAGGCGTATTCTGAATTCCTGATCATCAATAACAGGAAGTTACCATGTTATACGCAGTACCTTGCCGCGACCTTTATGTCGGCAACCATTTTTCTCGTTCTCCGCAGATAGCCATTGTCGATGAGCGACAACAAATCAAGCATCTTATCCCTTTGGTTGAGTCTGACTCGCCCTGCAATAAAAAGAAGCAATGGATCTCTGTCCTCCGTTCTTACGATGTGAAATCTGTAGTTGTCCGTCACATAGGTAAGAAGATGCTGGCGCACTTGTTCAATAACGATATTCGCGTATTTGCATCTAAAGGAAAGGCGGAAGTTGCTACTCTGGATTTCAATAATCTGCAAGAAGTCACTGGCCTCGGTTATGGTCGCGAGTCGCGAAATAGCGGATGTAGTCATAGAACGTGCGGCGAGAAAGGAGACAAGAACGAAACGTCGATTCTCACGCCACAGTCGAACAGGTTCAGTGTTATTCGAGGTGTCCGTAAATGACGTTGTTATTCACGCTACTGGGTTTTGTTGGAATCGTCTTTCTGATGGCAATAGGTGTGATTTTTTCACGTAAGCCAATCAAAGGCAGTTGTGGAGGGCTCGCGCAGTTAGATATTGAGCGCGAATGCAACTGTAAGGATGTGTGCGAAGGGCAAAGCCGAAAGCTGTATCAGATTACTGAGCCATCAAATTAAGGCGCTTTCGGAGTCTCTCGACAAGTAACGTTAAAGCTTCGGACTATGAGCCTTGAATCACTAATGCATGGCCGTTGACGATGCACTTGGCTACCTTAGCTCGTGCACGTTTAATGATGTTACCGAACGTTTGACGAGACACCTGCATTTGCTCGGCGGCTTCAAGCTGGCTCAGGCCTTCTTGATCAGCCAAGCGCAAGGCTTCCAATTCTTCTAATAGCAGCTCTTCCTTATGAAGATCATCCATAGGAACACCATTTGGCTTGAAACAAGAGTAAGCCGCACGAGTACATAACTGGCGATGTTTTTTTGGTCGAGCCATATCAATCTCTAGGAATCTAAGGGTAAAAAAGGAATAAGGATAAGTATGAAAGTTTTCATTCCTCACAACCATCGGCGTTGCCAAGTATGCAGCCAAGGTTTTTTCACGGACAGCCCCATATGTTTTGAAGCTGTTGGCGAGCGCGAGACTTTAGTCAATCATAAAGCCTTGGCTAAGCATGAACCGCTAGCCAATCATGAGACTTTGACTAAGCATGAAACTTTAATTAAGTATGAAGCTTTCGCCAAGTATGACGTTATAGCCAAGATTGTACCAACAGATAAAGCTGAGGGCTACGACGGTATTATGCAGGGCGGTATTGTTACCACGTTACACGACAGCGCGATGCTGCATTGTTTGTTCCAAAACAGTATCAAAGCGATGACGGTGAGTTTAACGTCTCGCTTTCATCATCCAATAGCCATTGGTCAAGAGCTAGACATTCGCGCTCAATGGGTCAAAAGCAGACGCAATATTCACTTCTTAGAGAGCAAAATCACTCAGAACGGAAAGCTGTGTTCATCGGCACAAAGCCAGTTTATGTCATCCCACTAGCTATCGAACGAGGTTTGGTATGCCGTTAGTTTGTTGAGCCCATTCTTTGCACAATAAATAGGGTTCTCTATAGTTAAAGTTATAACTATTAAAGCTAGGGCAGTATTGAATTTATCATAAACTCTCTCCACTTCTGAGCACATTAATATGTGTTCGTTAGGCGAGCCTTCGCACTCAATTCATCGCTGCCTTTTTTTGGAGGGCTGCTGATGCACAAATTCTTCAAATCGACACTCCGATATTGTGTCACTTCAATCGTTTTACTTTTTCCATTCTTCAGTTTTTTTGCTTTGACTTCTCCACTTAAAGTTGGTGTGTACCCGTGTCCGCCTTTTGTTATTAGCTCGATGGAAAGTGAATGGAATGGCCTGAGTATTGAACTTTGGGAACAGATCGCAAAAGAAATGGACGTCGAGTTTACGGTAGAGAATCATAGGCTGGATGATTTGCTCAATGCGATTGAGACGCAGAAAATCGACATCGGTGTGTCTTGTATTTCAATCACTCCAGAACGTGAATTATTCGCTGACTTTTCCCATTCCTTTTACGAAACTCATCTCGCCATCGCGGTGAAGAAACAGGGATACCTTCATACCTTGCACGCCATTTTCTTGAACCCTGCATTGTGGCTGATTATTGGTGTCATCGTTTTTATCTCTGGGGTCATTGGCGCATTTTTCTACGTATTGGAACACGGTGAGAATGAAAAGCTCTATTCGATGAAAAGCCGCACTGGTCGTTGGTTAGAAAGCTTCATACTAGGCTTACTGTTCATCACTAGAGGCCCATTCAATTACTTTGAGTTTAAAAGCTTAACCGGACGAATTGCCACAGTATTCATTGGTGTATTGAGCATGCTGTTCATCGCAAGTATTACCGCCGTGTTAGCCAGTAAGCTTACGCTTAGCCAAGGCTCTTCTCATATTAAAGGCGTTAATGATCTCGCGGATGTTGAAGTAGGGGCAAAAGTCGCGACGACTTCTTCTTTAATGCTCACAAGCTTTGGTATCCGACACAAGAGTTATGTGGATATGCCAAGGCTTTTGGCGGCTTTAGAGGAAGGTGAAGTTGAAGCCATCGTCGCCGATGATGTAGTGCTCAAATATATGATCGGTAATGGCAGAGTGACGGGACAATTTGATGACTTGGAGGTGTTACCTTATCAGCTAGAAAAGCAAAATTATGGCTTTATCATTACGGAAAACAATTCGTACGAAGAAGAGATAAACCGAGCGCTGCTTAAAATTCGCGAGTCGCGTAAGTGGCGTAAAATTTTGGTCGATTATTTTGCGGATCAATAACCGACATCTGCTGCTTAGTTCGGCGTTTACTGGGCTCTTTCCGTTACAGTTGGTCTGAGTCAGAGGCTTTGCTTTTCTTGAAGTATTTGAACGCGGTCCAAACGGCATAAGCCGAAACACCGACAATCAATGCTGAGCGAAGGAGAATCGGCGCATCATGCTCTAACTGGCTAACATGGGGCACAATACTGGCAAACAACCGACTGGTAAAAAGCAGCCCTATTACTAACATAACAATCTTATTCATGTGACCTGCCATTTCTTGGATACATTGCACAGAACGAGTTATGGGGCGGTTACAGGGTAAACACGCTAGACAACTATTCTGCTCGAAATAAAATCATGCGCTTCTCAAACGTAACCGTCAACGCGATATCGGCGTTAGGCCAGTAAGCTAAAGTTTCGTTTTTGGAAGAGGTTTGTTCTGTCAGATACAGCTAGAGCGCGGGACAGGTAAGGGCGTTAAGGGATCTAAAATGTTTACGTCAATGTATCGGTAAAGTTATTATCTTTGAAATTTACAACTGATTTAGAATTATCAACTTCAAAGATAATATTGCTTAACGAGATCAGATTATTCGGTTCTTATTTTGTCGAATATATCTTTTCGACCACAGATAAAGCCATGTAAAAGTTAAGGCTATGTTCAAGGCAGGTATACTTAATACCAACTTCGCCCGTGTTGTAATCAACGGATTTTGCGACATCTTCTTGAAAGTTATCAATGACTAACTGTAATAAGCAATCCTTGTCTAATACATTCATAAGTTTCCTTAAATATAATATGGTTGCAGATGCATATTAAAGGATAGGTTCCGATCATTATCAAGGAAAGCGGAAGAATATTTTATCGTACAAACCTCGTACCTTTATAACCCCTACTCATAATAAATCCTGAACACATACCATGTTGTACTCTGTATTTTATCTATCTTAGAAACCTTCAATTATTAGCAAAATACAAACCAACTATTGTGAAGGTATGAAGAGCTTTTTCCGGTGATCCTAAAAGGGTGATTGGCCAGAGCGTGTGAGAATTGAGGGATTGCTTACAAAGGAATATTTTTATTTTAACGATATATTAGGGCTTAATTATATAAGTGTGTTGGTTTTTGGTTATAACGTTTGAATGTTAAGGAATTATCGGATAAATACTCTATAACCTTAATTGTTGTAATGTTTATTGCTCCCGTTTTACCTCTCATAAGCTAGTCTTATTTGGTGTTGATATGAAATTGACTGCATTTATGAATTGACGTGCCCTTGGATTGGTTTAGTCAAACCGTTTGGTAGATTTTATGTCCATTTTGATTACTTAAAAATCTCTTTGAATCAATGACTAATGGTTGATTGTTGAACGAGATAAGGATCAAGTGTCTTCCTTTTCAGTACGGTGTGGCATGGAAGACCCACACAACAAGTCGATTGTTATCTAGTTAAAATAGGGAAATGTTATGGCAGAGCAAGAGTATGATTACCCGGAGTCGTACAACCTAATTTCAGTGACAGACCCTTCCAGTAAAATCAAGTATGCAAGCCCCCATTTTAATGAAGTAGCAGGCTATAAAGAAGGAGAGCTCGTAGGTGAGTATCACAATGTAGTTCGTCATAGTGATATGCCTAAAGCCGCATTTAAAGATCTATGGGGTCATATTCAGTCAGGAAGTAACTGGATGGGTATGGTGAAAAACCAACGGAAAGGTTGTGGCTATTATTGGGTTGATGCTTTTGCTTCTCCGCTAAAAGAAGATAACGAGATTGTTGAGTACCAGTCTGTTCGGTTTAAGCCAAAAAGAGAATATGTCGAACGAGCAGAAAAAGCGTATGGAATTTTAAATAAAGGCAAAACACCATTTAAGCTCATGTTACCGAAAACAAGACTTTGGCAACGCCAGACTTTCATTTCAATATTGCTAATCGGGCTCGTTTATACGCTTTACCTTAATCAATTCGTGACTGTACCGCAAAGTTTGTTGTTATTCTTTATGGGTAGTTCGATGTCAATTTATATTCTTACGCGTCGTTTGGAAAATATTTGTAAAATAGCAAAAGATGAGTTCAACAACCCTTTAATGGAACATATTTATTTTGGTAAGGTGGATGATCTCTCCGAAATTGCGTTGGGAATGAAGGTTCGGAAACAATATGCAAAAGCGTTATTAGGTAGAATTCGAATTTCGGTGAGTGATTCATGTGAAATGACCCTAAAGCAGGCGAATAAAACCGCTGAATCGAATGCAACGGTGTCCGAAAACCTTGAAAATCAAAAATTAGAAATCGATATGGCAGCTGCCGCTATCAACGAAATGCAGGCGGCTTCAAGTGAAATTTCTCAAAATGCGCAAGGAACTCTTGATTCTACTTTTAGCACTCAACAAGAGCTCTTATCTTGTCAAAACGAGCTAAATCAAGTTGAAGAAAATTTCGTTGAGCTAACCAATGAATTAGACAACATTTCGACAATATCACTCTCTGTAGAGAGGGAGACGCAACAAATAAGCTCCGTCATCGAGATGATCAACGCGATTGCTGACCAAACCAATCTATTAGCGCTTAATGCTGCGATAGAAGCCGCACGAGCCGGTGATTCTGGAAGGGGGTTCTCGGTTGTGGCAGATGAAGTAAGAGTGCTTGCTCAAAAAACACAACAAGCAACAACAGAGATTCAAGCGGTTATTGAAAAGCTATGCACAGGAAGTGGTCAATCAGTAACGGCCGTTAACAACGGTACTGAAAAAGCGAAACGCACTCAAACGACGATTCAATCGACTCTAGAAAGCCTCACATTATTAAGTGAAAAGGTTCAAGGAGTGGTTGATAGGAATAACCAAATCGCGGTCGCTATTGAAGAGCAAGTTAATGTCTCAGAAGAGATTAACCAGAATATTCTTTCCATACACAGTAAAGCTGAAGCTTCTCACGATCTCATGGAAGACAGTAAAAAGCAGTATGAACAAAGTGTACTCAGCTTGAATGAGCTAAGAAAAGGAGTGGCTCGATTTTAAACTCAATCGAGCAAGTGGTTTGCTGGTTCTGACTCGGCATTCCTGAAGCCTAGAGTTTGTAGTTAGAGTTGCTTTTTGAAGACGGTCATTTAAATGAATAACTACAGACATAGACGGCTAAAAGGGGTGACGATCTAGATGATGAGAGATTTGTTTTTCTTCGTTTATTATTCTGATTTATGATCGCATGCAATCTAGGGGGGACAAATGTCCTCCTTTTTGTTTCTGTCGGCCCAATAAGATAGGTGCTACTAAAAAACAAATAATAAAGGACATCCCTATGGACCTATTCGCCCTACTTGATATCAACAACACTCTAGTCAACATCCCAATAGGGGATGGCTATGCAATGAGCTGGATTGAAGCATTTGGCACTGTATTTGGCCTACTGTGTATCTGGTTTGCAAGCCAAGAGAAAACCATTAACTACCTGTTCGGATTACTGAATGTCACCTTATTTGCGGTTATCTTTTTCCAAATTCAGTTATACGGACTGTTACTTCTTCAATTGTTTTTCTTCTGTGCCAACATTTACGGCTGGTACGCGTGGACACGCCCTAATGAGCAAGGCGAAACATTAGAAGTCCGCTGGTTGAGCCAAAATAAGCTCGTGGCAACGGCTGCAGCATGCGCAGTTTCGATTGCACTGCTTACTATGTACATCGACCCATTCTTCTTTGCGCTGGCAAATATAGCGGTGGATAGCCTAAATCTATTTGGTGCAGATTTAGCGGAACCAGTACTTGAACCTGATGCGTTCCCATTCTGGGATGCGACCATGACCATTCTATCGATTGTTGCTCAAGTTCTTATGACACGTAAGTATGTTGAAAACTGGATACTTTGGATTGTGATTAACATTATCAGCGTTGGTATTTATGCGACGCAGGGTGTTTATGCAATGTCTGTTCAATACGCTATTTTGATGTTTATTGCGGCGAACGGTACTCGTGAGTGGGCACGCACAGCTAAACGAAACAGTGACAAATCATTAACTCAAGCAACGGCTTCTTAGGAGTTAAGATGGCAAAGCAACCTCATATTGGCGTTGATGAAACGCAAATTGCTCCAATGGTCATTGTTTGTGGTGAGCCGGATAGAGCGAATCGTATCGCGAACTTGCTTGAACACGCTGAACTGGTTTCTGAAAACCGTGAATATCGAATCTTCACTGGTACCTATCAAGGTAAAGCGATATCGGTTTGTAGTACGGGCATTGGTGCTCCTTCAATGATTATTGCGGTTGAAGAGCTTAAGTTTTGTGGCGTAACTCATATCGTCCGAGTAGGGTCAGCAGGTGCGATGCAGTCTCACATCGGACTTGGTGAACTGATTGTCGCAGAGGGCGCGGTTCGTGATGAGGGTGGTTCTGCTGCTTACGTTAAACCGTCGTATCCGGCTTATGCGAGTTTCACTCTGCTTAAAGAGTTAGATAGATTCTTGCAGCAACAATCAACGCCTTATTATTTAGGAACGGTGCGCTCACACGACAGCTTTTATACGGATGACGAACAGACGATCTGTCAGTACTGGAACCGTAAAGGAGTTCTAGGTGCAGACATGGAAACATCGGCACTGTTTACTGTTGGGCGCTTGAGAGGGGTTAACGTCGCTTCCATCCTGAATAATGTTGTTTTGTACGAACAAGATGTAAAAGACGGTGTTGGGCAATATGTCGATGAAGCAAAAGTGATGATGGAAGGTGAACGACTTGCATCGTTAGCGGCGTTAGAAGCCTTGATTGCTCAATAAAAGCCTGAAAAAACTAACGATAAAAGCGATGGGTGACCGTCGCTTTTTTGTTATTAGTGGGTGCGAGACTTAACCATTTATTTCGAACGCAAGTCGTATTCTCTCCTCCGCGAATCAATATGCTAATGGTTGTATATTGAAATGAATCATCTGATTGATTTTGGGTGTAAATTCACCACATCCCCTGGCTTCTGTCTCAAATATGGGACTCCCTCTGTTTCACTGTTGACATATATCTCACCTCGATTAATACCCCATATTTGCTAATGATTTATCAACTTTATTGCTGTATATATTTATAAAACTAAGAGGTGCAAACATAATATGCATTTATTTTTATATAAATCAGCACCCTACTAACTTTTAACTACTGTTTTCAAATACCAGAGCGAATACCCAGATTTGTGAAAAGACGTCTCTTCGCACAGACATGGCATTTTTTATGGGGAAGACTAGGCTTAAGAGTAAGTAAACTATAAAAAAACAGGTGAAACGAATCTCCCTTTTCGAGTCGATTGAACATCATAATTGACAGGCATTAATGAAGTTAGATCTGGGTTCGATTTTCAACCTGAAACAGTTATTACTTAATTTTCACAGTACTGAGAAAACAGTGTTTTGTGACAACGGGGGATGTATGGATATTGAGGTTTCACGCCAAGCTGCGGTAGTTGAAGCAGTAAGTGGAGAAGTCATTGCTGTTAAACCTGATGGTAGTGCAAGGAAGGTTTCTGTTGGCGATATCATCCGTGAGAATGAAATTGTTATTACAGCCAATGATGCTGGACTCGTGCTAGACAATCCAAATGGTGTTATTGAAGTAGGAAGCAATTGCGTTGGTTGTCTAGATGAAAGCTCAGCGTGGAACGATACGCCGATTGCAGGTGAAGTCGCTTTTGATTTAGAGCAAGCGAACGCGAGTACTTTCAGTGACGATGACCTTGCTGCTATTCAAGATGCCATTTTAGGCGGTGCCGATCCGACTCAAATTTTAGAAGCAACGGCTGCTGGTGGCGGACTAGGTTCTGCAAATGCCGGCTTTGTGACGATTGATTATAACTATACAGAAACTCATCCATCGACATTCTTTGAGACCGCTGGTCTAGCAGAGCAAACCGTTGATGAAGACAGAGAAGAATTCAGGTCGATCACTCGTTCCTCAGGTGGCCAATCAATCAGTGAAACACTGACTGAAGGCTCCATATCTGGCAATACTTATCCCCAATCTATAACAACCACAGAAACGATTATTGCTGGTAGTTTAGCTCTTGCCCCCGACTCTTTCGTCCCAGAAACGCTATCCCTCGCTTCACTACTTAGTGAATTAAACAGCGACATTACCTCACGTGGCCTGCCCGTTACCTTTACGTATGATGCGGCGACCAATTCTATCGTTGGTGTTCAGGGTGCCGATACAGTTTTAAGCATCGATATTGATGCCGTTAGTGTTGGTAATAACATTGAGCTTTCGCTAACCACAACGATTTCTCAGCCAATTGACCATGTACCGTCTGTTGGCGGTGGTCAGGTTTCCTACACTGGCGATCAAATAGATATTACCTTTGATATTCAAGGCGAAGACACTGCTGGGAATCCGCTAGCAACACCCGTCAATGCACAAGTTTCAGTGTTTGACGGGGTAGATCCGTCTGCTGAAAGTGTGAATATCACTAACGTTGAAACTAGCAGCGCGGCAATCGAAGGAACGTTCTCCAATATTGGTAGTGATAATCTTCAATCAGCCGTATTTGATGTAAGTGCACTGGACCAGTTTGATGGATTGCTCAGTGATAATCAAAACACGCTTGCCAGACTTTCTGATGATGGAACAACGATTACTCTGGCCATCCAAGGCCGAGGTGAGGTTGTTCTCACTATCTCGCTTGATACTGATGGCACCTATAAATTCGAGCAGTCTAATCCGATAGAACAAGTGGGTACCGATTCACTGACGTTCGTTTTGCCGATCACGATTACTGATTTTGACCAAGATGTTGTAACCAATACGATTAACATTGCCATTACTGATGGCGATAGCCCTGTTATCACTAGTGTTGACAGTATTGATGTTGATGAAGCGGGCATTGTTGGCGGCTCACAAGAGGGCACGGCGCCAGTGTCTGGCAGCGGCAGTATCACCGCAGACATTTTTGAAAGTGACATCATTGACCATTATGAACTTGAACCGGCAGAATTTAATACTGGTGGCACCTTAGTTTCAAATGGCGAGTCTGTGCTACTTGAGTTGATTGATGAAACCAACGGTGTAAGAACTTACGAAGGTTATGTTGAGGTTAATGGTTCGAGAATTACGGTATTTGACGTTAAAATTGATAGCCCATCTTTGGGTAACTATGAATTTAACCTCTATGAAGACCTTTCACATCAAGGTGCTGAAGATGCGCTGTTAACGTTTGCATTGCCAATTTATGCCGTTGATGCGGATGGAGATCGCTCTGCACTGTCTGGAGGCTCGAACACACCAGAAGCCGCAGAGATTCTCGTCAATGTCACAGATGATGTTGTTGAACTCGTTGATAAGGTTGAGTCAGTCACGGAACCGACTTTAGCGGGAGATACCATTGTTTCGTATAACCTGTTCAACTTCGAAGGCGCCGATGGTTCGACAATTCAATCGTTCAACTACGACGGTGTTGACTATTCATTAGATCAAAGTTTATTGCCTGATGCAGCTCAGACTTTCAGTTTTACTGAGGGTGTGGTCACTATCTCACTGAATGGTGATTTCAGTTTTGAAGTCGCTCGTGATATCGACCACTCAAGCAGCGAAACCATAATAAAACAGTTTTCATTTTTAGCTGAAGATGGTGATGGCGATACTGATACTTCGACGCTTGAGTTAAGTATTACAGATGGTCAGAACCCAACTATAGATCTGATTCCACCTGTAACATTATCCGAAACTAACCTTGCTGATGGCTCTGCACCAAGTGGAAGTGCAGTGAGCGCAACTGAAACGATTACCTTTACCGCAGGCAGTGATGATGTAGCGAGTTTCCGCATTGAACCAACCGAGTTTAATGTAGGTGGTGCTCTGACGTCTAATGGCTTCGCGGTTGAGATAAAAGAAGACTCCAATAATCCGGGTACTTACATTGGTTTTATTACTGATGGTTCAAATACTGAAGTTCCAGTGTTCACGATAGCCTTCTCTACGAGTACGCTAGGCGAATACACCTTTACCTTGATTGAAGCGTTAGATCATGTGGATGGTTTAGATAAGAACGATCTGAGCTTCGATCTGCCCGTTTATGCGGTCGATACGGATGGTGACGATTCATTGGTGTCTCAACTGAATGTGACCATCGGTGATGATGTTCAGATCATGCAAGACGGTACGTTAGATATCGTTGAGCCTAATCTGGCAGACGGTACGGTGACGACTAACACCATTGATGTGATGCCAAATCAGAGTGCCGATGGTGCAACGATTACTCAGTTCACTTATGACGGTGTCGTAAATACACTGGATCAAAGCATTTCAGGAGAACAGCAGTTCAGCTTCACAGAAGGTGAGTTGTTTATCACTCTTGAAGGTGAAATGCGTTTTGAGCCGAATCGTAACTTAGATCACTTGGTGAGCGAAGACATCGTGAAATCGATTGTTGTAACCTCAAGTGACTTCGATAATGACTCTCTGACTTCTACCGTAACGCTGACGATTACTGATGGTGATAACCCGACGATTGATGCTATTCCGAGCGTTACGCTTTCTGAAACGAATCTGAGTGATGGCTCTGCTCCAAGTGGCAGCGCGGTAAGCTCAACTCAAACCATCATTTTCACCAATCAAAGTGATGATGTGGTTCGTTTCCGTATTGAGCCTACTGAGTTCAATACTAACGATGATCTTAAATCGAACGGTTTAGCCGTTGAGTTACGTGAAGATCCGGCAGGGTCGGGTGACTACATTGGTTTTACGACCAGTGCGACGAACGTCGAAACCACGGTATTTACGCTGAGTTTCTCTAGCACCACATTAGGTCAATATACCTTCACTTTGCTTGAAGCCTTGGACCACCAAGATGCCCGTGGCAACAACGAACTTAGCTTTAATCTACCTGTTTATGCGGTAGACAGTGACGGCGATGATTCATTGATGTCTCCGTTAAACGTCACTATCGGCGATGATGTTCAAATCATGCAAGATGGTGCGCTTAATATTACTGAGCCGACGGTCGCTGATTTAGCAGCAGGCACACCGACGACTGCTGTTTTCGATGTGATGCCAAATCAAAGTGCCGATGGCGCAACGGTGACGCAATTCACTTATGATGGCCAGCTTCGAACGCTTGACCAAAATGACAATGGCGAGCAACAGTTTAGCTTCACGGAAGGTGAGCTGTTCATCACGCTTCAAGGTGAAGTGCGTTTTGAGCCCAACCGCAATCTTGACCATACGCTGAACGAAGACATCGTGAAATCGATTGTGGTGACGTCTAGCGATTCCGATAACGATGTATTGACCTCAACCGTCACGCTGACCATTACCGATGGTGATGTCCCAACCATTGATAATGTTCCTGCTGTGAACTTGTCGGAAACAAATCTGAGTGATGGCTCAGCACCAAGTGGCAGTGCGGTTAGCTCAACTCAGGCTATTACTTACACTACTCAAAGTGATGATGTGACAAGTTTCCGCATTGAACCAACGGAGTTCAATGTTGGTGGTACTTTGACATCAAATGGATTGGCCGTCGAACTGAAAGCTGACCCAACCACGCCGGGTGGTTACATCGGTTATGTTACGGATGGTTCGAACGTTGAAACCAACGTGTTCACGATTAGTTTCTCGAGTACCAATTTAGGCCAATACACCTTCACCTTACTTGAAGCGCTAGACCATGTAGATGGCTTAGCTAAGAATGATCTGACCTTTGAGCTTCCTGTTTACGCCGTCGATAGCGATGGCGATGACTCGTTGGTGTCTCAACTGAATGTGACCATCGGTGATGATGTCCAAATCATGCAAGGTGGTACGTTAGATATTACTGAGCCAAACCTTGCAGACGGCACAATCACAACCAATACCATCGATGTGATGCCAGATCAAAGTGCCGATGGTGCGACGATCACTCAGTTTACTTATGACGGTCAAGTCCGCACTCTGGATCAAACGGACAATGGTGAGCAGCAATTTAGCTTCACAGAAGGTGAGCTGTTCATCACTCTTGAAGGTGAAGTACGCTTCGAGCCCAATCGTAATCTAGACCACTCGGTTAGCGAAGACATCGTGAAATCGATTGTGGTCACTTCAAACGATTCAGACAACGATACGGTGACGTCAACAGTTACGCTGACGATTACTGATGGCGACATACCGACCATTGATGCGGTGCCAAGCGTTACTTTGTCTGAAACCAATCTTACGGATGGCTCAGCTCCGAGTGGCAGCGCAGTAAGCCAAACTGAGACGATTACTTTCACCAATCAAAGTGATGATGTAGCGAGTTTCCGCATTGAACCAACCGAGTTTAATGTAGGTGGTGCTCTGACGTCTAATGGTTTTGCAGTCGAGATAAAAGAAGATTTGGCTAATCCGGGAACCTATATCGGTTTTGTTACCGATGGCTCGAACGCTGAAATCCCAGTATTCACGATTGCCTTCTCTACGAGTACGCTAGGCGAATACACCTTTACCTTGATTGAAGCGTTAGATCATGTGGATGGTTTAGATAAGAACGATCTGAGTTTCGATCTGCCTGTTTATGCGGTTGATACAGACGGCGATGATTCACTGGTGTCTCAACTGAATGTGACCATCGGTGATGATGTCCAGATCATGCAAGACGGTACGTTAGATATCGTTGAGCCAAACCTTGCAGACGGCACAGTCACGACCAATACCATTGATGTGATGCCAAACCAAAGTGCTGATGGCGCGACGATCACGCAGTTTACTTATGACGGTGTCGTAAACACTCTGGATCAAAGTATTTCAGGCGAGCAGCAATTCAGCTTTACGGAAGGTGAGCTGTTTATCACCCTTGAAGGTGAAGTGCGCTTTGAGCCGAATCGTAACTTAGACCACTCGGCGAGCGAAGACATCGTGAAATCGATTGTTGTAACCTCAAGCGACTTTGATAACGACTCTTTGACTTCTACCGTAACGCTGACGATTACTGATGGTGATAATCCGACTATTGATGCGGTGCCGAGCGTATCACTTGAAGAAGCTAATCTTGCTGATGGTTCCACGCCAAGTGGTCGTGCGGTTAGCCAAACGGAAACCATCACTTTCACTAATCAAAGTGACGATGTTGAGAAATTCCGTTTAGAACCAAGTGAATTTAATACTAATAATGCGCTTAAGTCCGATGGCTTGATCATTGAGATACGAGAAGAACCAACAGGATCAGGCAATTACATTGGTTTCACGACCGATATTTTGAATGTCGAAACCACGGTATTTACTCTCGATTTCAGCAGCACTACTTTGGGTGAATATACCTTTACGCTTCTAGAAGCCATTGACCACACGCCTATTCAAGGTAATAACGACTTAACATTCAACTTGCCAGTTTACGCTGTCGATAGCGACGGTGATGATTCGCTAATGTCGCCACTGGCAGTAACTATCACTGATGATATTCAAGTGATGGTTAATGACTCTCTCACAATTGAAGAGCCAACGGTTGCAGACTTGGCTGCGGGTACACCGACAACGACGACCGTTAATGTACTGGATGAAGAAGGTGCTGATGGCACGACCATTACTCAGTTTACTTACGATGGTGGAGCGGTATTAACGCTTGACCAAAACGATACGGGTGAGCAGAAATTCGTGGTTGCTGACGGGGCATTGTATATCACTCTGCAAGGTGATATTCGTTTCGAACCAAGTCGTAACCTTGACCATACTGGTGGCGATATCGTTAAGTCGATAGTCGTAACTTCCAGTGATTCCGATAGCGATCTTGTGTCTTCAACGGTCACGCTAACCATTACTGATGGAGATATTCCAACCATTGACACAGTGCCAAGCGTTACGCTGTCAGAAACGAATCTGAGTGATGGTTCTGCTCCGAATGCCAGTGCGGTGAGTTCAACTCAAACCATTACCTTTACTAACCAAAGTGATGACGTGACGAGTTTCCGCATTGAACCGACTGAGTTTAATGTTGGTGGTGCTCTGAAATCGGACGGATTGGCGGTTGAGTTGAAAGCGGACCCAACCACACCGAGTGGCTATATCGGCTTTGTGACAACGGCTCCGAATGTTGAAACTAACGTGTTTACGATTAGCTTCTCGGGTACTAATTTAGGCCAGTACACCTTCACCTTACTTGAAGCGTTGGATCATGTAGATGGCTTAGCGAAGAATGATCTGAGCTTTGACCTTCCGGTTTACGCCGTTGATAGCGATGGTGATGACTCACTGGTGTCTCAACTTAAAGTCACCATCGGTGATGATGTACAGGTTATGCAAAACCAAGCGCTTAATATTATTGAGCCAACGGTCGCTGATTTGGCTGCGGGTACTCCGACGACAGCCACTGTTGATGTGATGCCTAGTCAAAGTGCCGATGGCGCGACAATCACTCAGTTTACTTACGATGGCGGGACGGCAATAACACTCGACCAAAATGATACGGGTGAGCAGAAGTTTGTCTTTGCTGAAGGTTCACTGTTCATTACCTTGCAAGGTGAAGTTCGCTTCGAACCCAACCGCAACCTGGACCACACGGTTAGTGAAGACATCGTGAAGTCGATTGTGGTGACCTCAAGCGATTTAGATAACGATGTGGTGACGTCAACGGTTACTCTGACGATTACCGATGGTGATATCCCAACCATTGATGCCGTACCAAGCGTTACCTTGTCTGAAACCAACCTTAGTGACGGTTCTGCGCCAAGCGGCAGCGCTGTAAGTCAAACTGAGACGATTACTTTCACCAATCAAAGTGATGATGTGACCAGTTTCCGTATTGAACCTACTGAATTCAATGTCGGCGGTGCACTGAAATCAAATGGTTTTTCAGTCGAGATAAAAGAAGATTCAGCTAATCCAGGTACTTACATTGGCTTCATTACCGATGGTTCAAATACTGAAATACCAGTGTTCACCATTAGCTTCTCGACCAGCACGTTGGGTGAATACACCTTTACTTTGCTGGAAGCGTTAGACCATGTAGATGGCTTAGATAAGAACGACCTGAGTTTTGATCTTCCAGTGTACGCAGTTGATAGCGATGGCGACGATTCATTGGTGTCTCAACTGAATGTGACCATTGGTGATGATGTTCAAATCATGCAAGACGGTACGTTAGGTATCACTGAGCCAAATCTTGCAGACGGAACAATCACAACCAACACCATTGATGTGATGCCAAATCAGAGTGCTGATGGCGCGACGATCACTCAGTTCACTTATGACGGCGTCGTAAACACACTGGATCAAAGCATCGTAGGTGAGCAGCAATTCAGTTTCACAGAAGGTGAGTTGTTTATTACTCTGCAAGGCCAAGTGCGCTTTGAACCGAATCGCGACCTTGACCATTCAGTTAGCGAAGACATCGTGAAGTCGATTGTCGTTACTTCAAGTGATTTTGATAACGATCCTGTGACTTCAACCGTAACGCTAACCATTACTGATGGTGATATTCCAACTATCGATGCGGTGCCAAGCGTTACGCTCTCTGAAACGAATTTGACGGACGGTTCTGCGCCAAGCGGTGGTGCGGTGAGTCAAACGGAGACGATTACTTTTACCAACCAAAGTGATGATGTGGTTCGTTTCCGTTTGGAACCAACCGAGTTCAACACTAATGATGCACTTAAATCGAATGGTTTAGCGGTCGAACTGCGTGAAGCCCCTCAAGGCTCTGGTCAGTATGTTGGTTTTACTACCAGTTCGTCTAATGTGGAGACGACAGTATTTACGCTGGACTTTAACTCCGGAACCTTAGGCGAATACACATTTACCTTAATTGAAGCTCTGGATCATCAAGATGCACGTGGCAACAACGATTTAAGCTTTAATCTGCCTGTGTATGCGGTTGATAGTGATGGCGATGACTCGTTAGTTTCTCAGCTTGGCGTGACCATTGGTGATGATGTGCAATTGATGCAAGACGGCACAATCACCAGTCGTGAGCCGGCATCAAGTGTTGAAACATCGAATACCTTTGATGTGATGCCAAACCAAAGTGCTGATGGAGCCAAAGTCACTTCATTCGTTTTCGATGGTAACACTGCAGAAAGCCTTGATTTGAATGTGAATGGTGAACAAGAGTTTGTCTTCACGGAAGGCTCGGTATTCATTACGACGGAAGGTGAGATACGTTTTGAGCCTGTGCGTAATCAAAATCATGCTGGTGGTGATATTACCAAGTCGATTGAGGTGACGTCTGTTGACCTCGATGGCGATATTGTCACATCGACCGTGACACTTAAGATTGTTGATGGTGACCTTCCTACAATCGACCTTGTTCCTGGAATTACGTTATCTGAAGTGGATCTGGCTGATGGCTCTGCCCCAACGGGCAACCCAGTAACGATGACACAAACCATTACTTACACTGTAGGTAGTGACGACGTAAGTCATTTCAGAATTGACCCTACGCAGTTCAATACTTCAGGGGCTTTGAAATCAAATGGCCTAGATGTCGAAATAAAAGAGCAGCCAGCTAATTCTGGTCATTACATTGGCTTCGTCAAAGACGGTTCTAACGTAGAAAGCAATGTCTTCACGATCAGCTTCTCGACGAGTAATTTAGGGCAATACACGTTCACACTGCTTGAGGCATTAGATCATGCAGATGGATTACAAAACAATATACTAAGCTTCGATGTGCCTGTGTTAGTGGTTGATGCGGATGGTGATGATTCTGCAATGTCGCCAATGACAGTTGCGATCACCGATGACGTACAAGGTGTTCAAGATGGTACCTTGAGTATCACTGAACCTTCATTAGCTGATTTGGCATCGGGTACGCCACCAACGACGCCAATCATTGATGTTATGCCAACGCAGAGTGCTGATGGCGCGAAAGTGACACAGTTTACTTACGATGGTGGTACAGCTGTAACGTTAGACCCAAGCATCGCCACAGAACAAGTCTTTACCGTAACCGATGGCTTGCTGTACATCACTATTGAAGGGGAGGTTCGTTTTGAGCCGAGCCGAGATCGAGACCATTCATCTGGCGATATCGTAAGAACGATTGTCGTTACCACCGGTGACTTTGATAACGATACAGATACTGCAGATGTCACTTTGACGATCAAAGACGGTATCGATCCAGTAATTGACGTGGTTCCAGATGTTAACTTATCGGAAGTTAACCTAGCGGATGGCTCGACACCAACTGGTTCTCCGGTCAGTTCGACTCACACAATTACGTATACAGAAGGCAGTGATGATTTTAGTCACTTTAGAATTGCGACCAACGAATTCAATCCTGGCGATCTGTTGAAATCAAGTGGTCTTGTTGTTCAACTAAAAGAAGATCCTGCTTCTACAGGTGACTACATTGGTTATACCGATGACGGTATGGGTAACGTTACCGATGTATTTACCATTAGCTTTGATAGTGCAAACAAAGCTCAGTTTACATTTACCTTAATCGAGGCACTCGATCATCTTGATGGCGTGCTTTACAACGATCTCACGTTCCGTTTACCGATCTATGCCGTTGATACAGATGATTCTGAATCAACGAAACGCGATGTGGTGGTTACGATAGAAGATGACCTCCAGCAAATGCAAGATGGCTTCCTGACCATTACTGAGCCTAATACTGGTACTCCTACAACGGCTACAGTTGATGTGATGCCAATACCAAGTGCAGACGGTGCGACTATTACGCAGTTTACGTACGACGGTGGCTCTGCAATTACTCTGAATCAAAGTATCAGCAGTGAACAAGAATTTGTTTTCACTGAAGGTTCATTGTTTGTGACATTAGATGGTGATGTAAGGTTCGAACCAAACCGAAACCTTGATCACTCTGCGGGCGACATTGTTAAATCGATAGTGTTCACCTCTTCAGACTTTGATAACGATATCTTCTCATCAAAAGTCACTCTCACCATTGTTGATGGTGATGGACCAACAATAGACGTTGTGCCGGGTGTGGCGTTGTCAGAAAGCTTACTGGCTGACGGTTCAACGCCTAGCGTAAACCCTGTGAGTATGACTCAAACCATTACTTCACTTGCAAGCAGTGATGATATTGCTGAAATAGTGGTGGAAGTAGGGCTGTTCAATACTAACGGCGCGTTGAAGTCGGATGGCTTGTCACTGAGTTTACGTGAAGAGCCTGCAGGTTCAGGTGACTACATAGCATTCACGACGGATAGTTCGGGTGTTGAGAAAATCATATTCACTCTGGATTTTGATGACACGAATCCGAGCCAATATACGTTTACTCTGCTTGAACGTTTAGATCATGTTGATGGTTTAGGAAATAACGCTCTGAGTTTTGATCTTTCGGTTTATGCGGAAGATATTGATGGTGATGTTTCGGTATCGAAACCGCTTACTGTCACTATTACCGATGATGTTCAGTTGATGCAATCAGGTGCACTCAACATCACTGAACCTACGACGGGAACACCTACCTCAACAGTGTTTGATGTGATGCCTGCTCAAAGTGCAGATGGCGCAACTGTTACTAAGTTTACCTATGGCAGCCAACCGGAACAGTCTCTGGTGCAAACTAACACGGGTGAGCAAGAATTTGTGTTCACGGAAGGCTCTCTGTTCATGACTCTTGAAGGTGATGTACGTTTCGAGCCAAACCGCAATCTAGACCATTCTGCTGGCGACATCGTTAAGACCATTACGGTGACATCGGAAGATAAAGATGGCGATATTGTCACTTCGACAGTGACGCTGACTATTGCTGATGGCGCGCCGCCAGTCATCGACACTGTACCAACGGTTGCATTGGAAGAAGCGAATTTAGTCGATGGCTCTTCACCGGGGTTACCTGTGAGCCAAACTGAAACCATTACTTTCACAGCAGGAAGTGATGATGTGAGCCACTTCCGTATTGATACCACTCAGTTCAACACATCTGGCGAGCTGAAAGCGGATGGTTTGGTGGTTCAGCTAAAAGAAGATCCTCTGAACAGCGATAATTATATTGGTTACGTTGAAAGCGGCGGTGTCCAAACGGATATATTTACCATCACTTTTAGTAGTGTGGTGCTAGGCGAATACACCTTCACTCTTCTGGAAGAGTTAGATCATCTGCCTGTACAAGGAAATAACAATCAAATTTTCACTTTACCAGTGATTGCTGTCGACCAAGACAATACTGATTCAGTGGTGAAATCTCTGACAGTGACCATTACCGATGATGTTCCTACGATCACTGATACGACTGTAGCAAGTACGTTTGTGGTTGATGAAGATGATTTAGGCACTCTGGCACAAGCGACGGGGTCATTTGTAACCACAGAAGGTGCAGACCAAGTTGAGGTTTACGAGCTGCGTAATATCTCAACGCTGGAAGCAACGCTATCGTCGGGTAGTGAAGGTATTAAGATCACCGAAATTACCGGTGCAGCGAACACAACCACCTACCAAGGGGCAACCGATCCGAGTGGAACGCCAATTTTTACCTTGGTACTGACTGACGATGGATCTTACACGTTTACCTTGCTGGGTCCTCTAAACCATGCCACCACACCGAGCAACCTAGATACATTAACAATACCGTTTGATGTTGTTGCCGTTGACGGTGATGGCGATGATTCGAACCAATATGTATTGCCGATAGAGGTGCTAGATGATGTGCCTGTGATGACCGCTCCGACCGGTGAGACGGTTGTTGATGAAGACGATCTTACAGGTATTGGTTCGGATCAATCGGAAGATACCATCATCAATGGACTGTTCACTGTCGATGAAGGTGCCGATGGCGTTGTGAAATATGAACTGGTTGATGAAGATTTGGTTCTGACGGGCTTAACCTCTGATGGAGAAAGCTTAGAGTGGTTAGCTGTTTCACAGGTCGGTACAACATTTACCTATGTTGCTCAAACCGTGACGAGTAATGAAGCGGTGTTTGAGATTACTTTCGATACCTCGGATAACAGCTATCAGTTTGAATTGTTTAAACCTCTTAAACACCCTGATGGTGCCGATGAAAACAACATCGAACTTGGTTTCTCAGTTGTGGCTGAAGACTTTGACCAAGACCAATCAAACGCAATCGATCTGAAAATCACGGTAACTGATGATGTTCCATTAGTAACAACACAGTCGATTACTAGTATTGAAGGTCAGAATTACGATGGTTCTAAAGTCGATATGTTTGCCAGTGCGACGGATGTTGGTGCTGATGGTGCGGTACTGAGCCGAATTGAAGGGATTTCAAGTAATGGTGCTGATATTGTTTTCCGTACTGGGAACAACGGGCCATACAGCAGCGGCTTTGATTTAAATAGTGGCAGCCAAGTGGTTCGAGTCTACGAGCAAACGAATGGAGGAACTGATACTCGTCAGCTTGGTCGATTACGTATCAACTCAGATGGTGAGGTTGAATTCAGAGCTAACGGTTATCTAGATCATGACGGTCTTGACGCCATCAACTTTTCGATTAACGTGATTGCGACGGATGGAGACTTAGACACCTCTGAAACTCCGTTAGATATAACGATTACTGATAGGGACTCTACGAGAATCGCGCTGAAAGTGACGACCTTCGAGGATGCGGGTAGAGACTCAACCATACCTTATGCAACAGGCGATGAGCCGACTCTTGAGAATGTTCAAGATAACCAAAGTGGTTTGCCTAATGCACCAGCTCAGGTTGCGCTGCAAGTTAATCTCTACGACCAAGATAACGCTGAATCTATTGGTCAGCTAACGATTAAAAGCCCGAACGGAGGTGACAGTCACCAAGGTACTTTTTATTACTTTGATGGTACCGACTACATTGAATTAGTGCCTGAGTCAAATGGTAGCATTATATTTGGTTCTCCTGAACTCGAACAAAGCTTTGCCCCAAACCCGAATGAACCGAGACAAACTATTGCGACGATAGATAACCTGTTCTTTGTTCCGGACCAACACGCTAGTTCGGATGAAACTGGTGGGCGAGTTCGTTATGAGCTTGAAATTGAGAAAAATGGCAGTACAGATCACACCGTTAATTCAAACTTCAGAATTGAGATTGAAGCTGTAGCTGATATTGCGACTTGGGACGACACCAGTAGCACGTATCAGTATCAAGTGAACGAAGATGAAGACAATGTCACGCTGCAGTTGAACGCAGTTTCACAAGATAACAGCCAAACTGAAACCATCACCTATGAGCTTGAAGCTGTTCAAGGTGACGGGAAGTTTGAGCTTCTTGACCAAAATGGCACAGTGCTTACGCCAGTTAATGGTGTTTATATCATCGCATCTGCTGATATCAATAGCACCGTAGTTAACCCTATTGATAACTTCTCTGGGCAAATTGAGTTTAAAGCGACAGCGATTACTGAAGAAACGCTTAACCCATACGATGATTCAGCCAACGGTGGAGCAAACGACAAGACAACCGCTCGCTCTGTCGAACAAAACATCATTATCGATGTAACTGCTGATGCTGACCGAGGTGCATTTAGTGTTAATCGTATTCAGATCAACGAAGACAATATTGACGATCCTGATTACATCGGTCCTTTGGACAATAAAGACGCCTTTACGTTAGACGAAGTCATTACCATGACCGGGTCGATTGATACTGATGGTTCTGAAGAACTGTTTGTTCGTATCAGCAACATTACCGAAGGTGCGGTGCTTAGCAGTACTGACAGCAATGTAACCATAGACACTTTGACTATTAACGGGGTTGTTTACCAAGAAATTGCTTATGCTGACTTAGCCAAAATCGAAGTTACACCGACGAAACACAGCAATGAAGATTTTACTTTCGATGTGACGGGGGTGGTTAAAGATACCGCGAGCTTGTCTACTGGTTCACAAGTCGATGAGGAAATTCTAGATACTAAGACGGTGAACGTTGCAGTTAAAGGTGTCGCCGATATTCCATATGGTGGCACTAACGGGACGGGTTGGTCTGAAATAACCGATGGTAGTGGCAGTGGGGTTCAAACCACAATTCAAGAGAGTCAAAATGGCGATAACTTTGCTGTTTTAGATTTTACTGTGTTGTCTGGTGAGAGAAAGCCTGATGATCCTTCAGATCCGCCTTTAACCGGGGATGGCTCTGAGGCAGTTACTGTTATCTTGTCGGGGATCCCTGATGGAGTGGTGATTGAAGATGGTGATGGTACCGTCATTGACCTCAATTTTGTCGGTTATGAAGTTGGGGCTGATGGTAACCCTGATCTTAATAAGCCTATCTATGAAGCGAATATTACTGAGTTTGGCCAAACCTCTGGCATCAGGATTAGACCTGTCGATTCGTCTACCGAGAATATTCATATTCAAGCTAAAGTAATCGTCACAGAAAACGATGGTCATACACTCTCGTTTGACCAAGAAGTACGGGTACTTGTTGAACCTAGAATCGACACCTCAGCGACGTACAATACTGTAACTAACGGAAATGAAGATACGGCTATCAATATCGATTGGCACCCTGAGGGGAGCGACTATATTGATGATGACGAACATTTCACCTCAATTCTCATCAGTGATATCCCGAATGATGTTTCGAGTGTTGTCGTTAATGGCGATGTTACATGGGTTTACGATGCAACAGCAGGGACTTTAACCATCACTCCGAAGAGTGGTCAAACGGCAGAAGACTTTACTCAGATTGCGCTGAACAATAACTTTATCCAAATAACGCCAGCTCAAGATTCAAGTACCGACTTTACACTCGATACAGTAGTGATGATTGAAGAGCGAGATCATGAGTACGTTGATACAGCTAACCCAGGTGAAGGTATTGCTACCGCAACAATTACAGGCTCTATTGATGTGCGCGTGCGCCCAGTTGTTGAGCCTGAAGATGCGAACAATAAACTGGTTGTTGCTAACGAAGATGGATCTGGAGACTTATCGACTATCGTCGCTGACGCGAATGGCGTGATCAAATTTACCACTAACAGCGATAACCAGACCACAGATGGTAGCGGTACTGAAATCTGGGACGGCGAATATGTTGTTCGTTACCAAGAAACCGACTTGAGCACGGTTGAAGAGCAAGTCGACGAAGTGATCATCCAACTGACTAATACAGATGGCTCAGTGTTGGCAGATGATGTATTGAGTCAGTTGTTGGTAACTGGTGCTGTGTATGAAGGTGGTGGCCGATGGGTGGTGACTAATGAAGATGCTTTTAGTATCAGCGCACCCCGAGGATTAGATTTCACGCCAAACGATGACACTGATGATGTTGTTGGTGATTTTAATGATATCAAGATGACACTTTATACATTGGTGTCGGATCCTGGCGATGCTAATAACGAAACGTCTGCGCAAGTGCAACGCACAGGAGAAGTAACGCTTTCTTACCCTGAGGTTCTGACCGCTCCTGATAAGGTGGCTGCAGCGATCTCTATTGTGCCTGACAGCGTTATTGATGCCATCGAAGATACACAGCTCGAGCTTGGTACAGCCCTAAACAGCTTAATTACCTTCTCGGGTGAAGATGATTCGACTGACCAAGTAACGATCGTTATCGATGACAGCATCACTATAAATCCAGGGACGCCAAATGAGGTCACCTTCCCAATTAGCGTATCAGGCAGCAGCGATGTTGATTTCGTCAACGGAAAGTATGTATTTGAGACGACCGTAGATCAGGGCGTTTCAACAGACTTTACTGGGTTATTACTCAATTTACCTGCAGATTATTCAGGTGACTTTAGATTGCCAATCTCGATAGTGACTAAAGATCTTCTATCGGGTGATGAGAAGACGTTAGACACAGAGGTGATTATTAAGGTAGCACCTGATGCAGAAACGGATCCAACGATTGAAGTTAATGTCGTAGGTTCTCTTGATGATGCCTTTGATCCTGTCGATACGGATGGTCAAGCCGGACAAGATCCTGTGGGTTACGAAGACACCTATATTCAGCTCGACTTCAACTCGACCATTTCGGATCAGGTTTCAGGCCTCGAAGGTGGCCAAGAAGAGTTTACGTCCATTACATTAACCTTGGACGACCCTTCTATAGGCGCATTTTATGACAATGCGGGTTCCTCATTAGGTACATCTGTTACGTTTAATCAGGCTGAAATAGCGGCTGGTGCGCTAGATAATGTGCTCTTTAGGGCAATAACAAACTACCCGACTGGAAACGACATCAATCAAGTACAAGTCAACGTTAGTGGTACAGTCACAGATACTGCGACTTATAATGATTCAGCTTCACCTGTAGGTACGGCAACGGACTCTGATACTTTCAACACAAGCGTTAGTTTTGATGTTGTCCCTGTTGTTGATGACGTTCTGGTTACTGGTCCTGGCAGCAACCCAGATATCATTGAAATTACAGGTAACGAGGATCAGTTGATTTCGTTGGCTGGAACTGGGCCTGTATCGATAGCTCTGACGGATTTGGATGGCTCCGAACAGTTCGTGTCAGTTAAGTTTACGGATGTGCCAGATGGCTTCTTGATGAGTGCAGATGCTGGTTCGGCATACACAGTGAAAAATAATGGTGGGGGTGAGTGGAGTGTGCAACTTCCTCAAGCTTCAGGGTTGTCATTTGACCTGAGTGAGATATCGATCTTGCCGCCTAAAGATTTCAGTGGTACTGCCGAGTTTGGTGTCGAAGTCTTTACTCAAGAATCTCTACTGGGGATTCCAACGGCTGCGGCAAACTTGCCGAGCTTCCAATTGCATGTTGTGCCTGTCGGTGATGATGTTGATACCAATCCGACCGACTCTGTAACAGGTAATGAAGGGCAAAACATTGATATAGAGATCAACGCGACCATTTTGGATAAAGAGTTGTCTGCCAGTGGTAGCGGTATCTATTCCGAAAATGCGCCAGAAACGCTTCGAGTCGAAGTTGCGGGTGTTCCTCAAGATGCCTCAATTTACTACCCAGACGGAACTACCTTGGGGAGTTATGACCCAGCGACACAGATCTGGACACTGGATGTTCCAGCTCAATCGCTTGACAAGATCGTATTCAATTCTGGTGAGCATAACAGTGATACAGGCAATACGCTGGGCATTAATGGCCCATTGCAGATTACAGTGCGCTCTGTAGATACTGACGCTGATAACGCGGAATATTTAGGTACACCAACGAGCTTCGATGTTGATTTAGTCATTGATCCTATCAACGATCAACCAACGTTTGTGAACGTGACGAATATCGAGACGCCGGAAGACATCAGTGTTGCAATAGATAACTTTAGTATCTACGACGTGGATGCTAATTTTGATAACCCAGACGCGCCGTATGTGCTGACGCTTAAAGTCGACCAAACATTACCAGGTGCGCAGGGGGTGTTTGAATTTACAAGCTCACCTAATGTGACTTTTGCACTACAACCTGACGGCTCATTAGTGATTACGGGTAAAGAAGCCGACATCAATGTAGCTTTGACTAATGGAGCCATTACGTTCAAACCAGATACTGATCAGAATTACCTTAACCAGAGTGGTTTAGTCACGATCAATGCAACGCTCGATGACGGTGGTAACAATGGTCTTATTGATCCTGCGGATCCGAATACGGCTCAAACCAATCAAACCACGTTTACTATTAAAGTAACTGAAGTGAACGATGCCCCTGTAGCGACTAATGTTGATCTGGGCTCGATTGCCGAAGACGGTCAGATTGTGATTGTTGAGGGTGATTTGATTGCTGCAAGCTCTGATCTTGAAAACCATAATCTTACAGTAACAGGTGTCACCCTGACTCAGGGACAAGGTCAGTTAACGCGCTTTGAAAACGCTGGTGGCGCTGATAACGCAGCGATCACTGGTCCATTCTGGCTATTTGTTGCGGACAACGATTTTAGCGGCGACGTTAAATTCAATTACACCATCATTGATGATGGTACAACAAATGGTATAGATGACTTCCTGACCGATAACGCTGAAATCAGCCTTGTAGTAACGGAAGTGAATGATCAACCTGTGGCAACCAATGTCGATTTAGGTACCATGCTTGAAGAAGGTCAATTGATCATCAAAGCGGAAGACTTGATTGCAGCGACGACCGACCCTGAGGGGGATGTTATTACTGTGACCGGGGTAGTCCTAGACCAAGGTCAGGGACAACTTCAGAAGTTCGAGAACCTTGGTGGTGCGGATGACAACTCGATCAATGGACCATACTGGGTGTTTACGGCAGCGGATGATTACAATGGTGACGTTAAATTCACTTATACCGTAGAAGACGATGGCACGACCAACGGGTTGGATGACTTCCTAACAGATACTGCTGAGGTCAGTGTTGTTGTTCAAGGTGTCAACGATACACCTGTGATTGATGGTGACAGTGTCACTACAGTTGTCAATGAAGATGCGGGACAGTTATTAAGTGGTATTAATATCAGTGACCCTGATTATGTCGATGCATTTTCTAATGACTTAATGACAGTCACGTTGACGGTTGATTACGGAACGCTTTCCGTGTCTTTGCCTGCGGTGACGACGGTTACCGTCAACGGTGATAATACAGCATCAGTTACTTTGGTTGGTACTCTAAGCGATTTGAATGCTTTGATTGATACACCAACTAACCCCGATGGCGTTTATCTTGATGCGAGTCTTGCGCCAACTAACAACATTGAACTTGAAGTCGTCGCTAAAGATAGCGGAAATCCATCAGGTATTGCGATAGAAACAACGCCAGAACTGTACAACATTGCAGTGACTCCGGTCGCCAATACGCCAAGCCTGTCTATAGACCCTGCGTTTAATTATGTAAGAAACATAACGACAAGCTCATCTGTGGTTGCTAACAGTGGGATTGCGTTAGTTGGTATTGTCGCTGCATTGACGGATATTACTGAAGAGTTGACGCTGAAGATCAGTGATGTTCCGGACGGTGTTGATGTAACCAGTGATGCGGGTAGCGTTTCGCTGGTGGGTGATACTTGGATAGCGACAGCTGATGCTATCGATAGTCTCAGACTCGTCGACCAGTCATCAGTAGGCAGACCGTTAACACCGGGTAACTACACTTTGAAAGTTGAGGCTGTATCTGAAGAGACGGACAACAACGATATAGCGATATCGCAAGGCATTGATCTGAACCTTAATATTGTCGCGAACCCAAGAGATTTAGACCTATCTTCTGAAACCGATGATGTATTGCTTGTAGCGAGCAGTTTTAATACGGATCTCACTGGTGGTTCAGGCAATGACCGACTGGAAGGTGGTGCAGGTGACGATACGCTCGTGGGCGGTGACGGTAACGACACGCTCATTGGCGGCGGAGGTTCAGACATTCTAACCGGTGGTGATGGTATGGATTCGTTCGTGTGGCTTAATATCGAAGATGGCGTTGAAGACACCATTACCGATTTCAGTCTATCCGAAGGAGACCAGATCGACTTGCGCGAAGTATTGCCTGAGCTGAAGAACACATCTCCAGACATGACGGCATTGCTGCAACAGATAGACGCGAAAGTTGAAGGGGATGATATTGAGCTTACGATCAAGTCTGATGGTTTAGGCACCACGGAGCAGGTGATTGTAGTTGAAGATCTTGCACCTCAGCTAACCTTAAGTGGCAACATGCCGTCAGACATTCTTGATGCGTTAGTGCAACAGAATGTTATCACTCACGGTTAATGCCGAATAGGTAGGTGCTAGCTAGGCGAGAGATAGTTAGTAGAAGCGAACAGTTAAACCGCAACGAAAGAGGCCAGCAATGCTGGCCTCTTTTTTTGTGGCTGTACAAATCGAAAAGAGGTTACTTAAGAGAATTATGGATGAGGAACTCTTCTTTAACGCCCTTCAATTTCATTTCATCCATTATGAAATTCACCGTGTTCAACAAACGTTGTTCACCTTTTGGAATCAAGTAACCGAATTGGCTGTTGGTAAATGGTGTCTCACAACGAGCAGCTTCAAGACGCTCGTCCGTCACTTGATAGAACAGACCTTCAGGAGTTTCTGTCACCATTACATCAACTTTACCTTCCGCAACGGCTTGCGGGACGTCTAGGTTGTTCTCGTAACGTGTAAAGCTCGCGTCTTGCAAGTTAGCATCCGCAAAAATCTCATTAGTCCCGCCGATATTGACGCCAACACGCACAGAAGAAAGGTTCACTTTCTCAATACTATCGTACTGTTCTGCTTTACCTTTCGCGACTAAGAAGCACTTACCAAAGGTCATGTAACCTTGAGTTTGTTCTGCGTTTAACTGGCGCTGCATTTTGCGCGTAATACCGCCCATCGCGATGTCGTATTTATCGCTGTCGAGGTCGGTTAGCAGATCTTTCCATGTGGTACGAACAATCTGTAATTCAACGCCTAGCTGTTCTGCGATGTGCTGTGCGACGTCGATGTCGTAGCCTGAGTAGCTTTTACCATCGAAGTAAGAGAATGGCTTGTAGTCGCCAGTGGTGCCGACACGAAGTGTGCCTGATTTTTGGATGTCTTCGAGTTGGTCAGCTTGTGCTGCTCCCGAAAGTGCAAGCGCCATAGAAGCAAGCAATAGTGATGTTTTTATCATTGTAATTATCTGTTGTGTTTGTAGTACTAATCAAAGTAACAGAAACAATCTGAGAAAGAGATCAAACCATTGGAAAGGTCGGAGTTGAGAGTGCGAATCAGTGGCTATTCTTAGCTCTACAAGTATTAAAAAGCGATCTCTGCGATCGCTTTATATCTTAAAAATTAATTACGTTAAAATGCCAGTAGGTGAAGCGGCTTACTTATTCACGAATTCAACAGCGTCACGGATAAGCTTTCCGAGTTCGTCCCACTTACCTTCGTCGATAAGGTTAGTTGGCACCATCCAAGTGCCGCCACATGCTAGTACAGAAGGGAGAGAAAGGTACTCATCAACATTCTTCAAGCTGACACCGCCAGTAGGCATAAACTTAACCGGGTAAACCGCCGTTAAGGCTTTAAGCATGTCTGTTCCTCCTGATGCTTCAGCAGGAAAGAATTTTAATGTGCGTAGTCCCATTTCCATTGCGTGTTCAACTAGGCTTGGGTTGTTCACTCCTGGCACGATTGCAATACCCTTATCGATACAGTATTGCACGGTACGAGGGTTGAAACCTGGGCTCACGATGAAATCAACGCCAGCTTCAATTGCACACTCTGTACGTAGTGTGATCTCTGCACATGGCATGCCGTTTTCAACAAGTATTTTGCCTAGAGGGATAGTGTCTTCAGCACGGTTGATAGCGATTACAGGAATTATTTTTAGGTTTGCTAGCTGTTCATTTAATGTTGTCACGAATTCTTTCTCACGTTAATTATGGGTCTGCTTTCAACGAAGCAACCTCTTGATTCATATATAAAGTACGTAATTATAGAGACTAATAAGGCATCACTTCTAGAGGAATGATAGCACCTGGACGCTGAATTAAGGCCTCTGCCACAATATGATCTTCTAATGTGCATTGGCGAGCATTACTACCGTTCCAAGCACCTAGCTAGGATCCTGTACGGAAAGAGTCACCAGCAGCTGAAGCATCAACAATATTGACTACTGTTGGTGTTGCAACGTATGAGCTCGATGGCGCTAAATCATAGAGTATCAAGGGAGCTTTCGTGGTCGGTGGGCCGACTTGGTGCATCGTGCTTTCAGTGCTAAAGTGCCGGTTAAATAATACATATCTAATAAGTAAGTAGACTTATGCTAGGCACTTTTAATTCAATTCCAGGCTCTAAGCGAAGCTTACATGTGCAAGTTGCACGTGAAATTGCTCGTGGTATTTTGTCGGGTGATTTTCCTCAGGGCTCGATCATCCCTGGAGAGATGGCTTTATGTGAGCAATTTGGTATTAGTAGAACAGCACTACGAGAAGCAGTTAAGCTTCTGACTTCTAAAGGTCTATTAGAGTCTCGTCCCAAAATTGGAACTCGAGTCGTTGACCGCGCATACTGGAATTTTTTAGATTCACAGCTTATTGAGTGGATGGATGGGCTAACAGATATCGACCAATTCTGTCATCAATTCCTAGGATTACGCCGGGCTATTGAGCCAGAAGCTTGTGCGTTAGCTTCCAAATTTGCCAGTGCTGAGCAACGTATTGAATTATCAGAAACTTTCCAAGACATGGTTGATGTTTCTAGCCAAGAGCCTATGGATAAAGAGCGTTGGTTAAACATTAACATGAAGTTCCATAGCCTTATTTTTAGGGCAACAGGGAATGACTTTTACCTACCATTTGGTCACATTTTAACGACGATGTTTAATAACTTTATTGTTCATTCGTCAGAACAGGGCAACACATGTATCCAAGAACACCGTGCCATTTAAGAAGCAATTATGGCTGGTAATAGTGATAAAGCGCGCCAGGCGTCGGCAAGCCATCTACAGCGGTTAAACTATCAGTTAACAACAGAGTAGTTAGTTTGTAGTTGATGCGTACATCGAGTGACACATGGTTATTTTAAAGCACGCTAAGCGTGCTTTTTTGTCCTTCAATTTTTCCTATTGGCATAACTTTATATTTAAGTTAATCCATCATAAGAAATAAACCAATGAGAGTTGGTTTACGTCTTTAGGTTAACTACCGCACGCTCCAATGAACCCGTTTGTTTTACTACAGACGTTGCAGAAGCAGCGTTTTTCGATGCTCCAGTCACATTCGCCAGTGTTAACTGTTTAATTGCATTCACGTTTTCAATGATCTCTGAGGTGACAGCGCTTTGTTCTTTCATCGCATTCGTCACTTCCAAACTGTTGTTTAGAATTGTTTCCATATCGGCGATAACCGAAGTGATTCTTGAATGCGCATTTTCACAAGAGTCGACACTGCTGTTGCCTTTCTCACAACAGTTTTTAATGGTATTTACTACCGTTTGGGTCTGGTCTTGAACCCCTTTAATAATCGTTGAAATCTCTTCGGTTGAAAGCTGAGTTCTGCCCGCTAGGGTTCTTACTTCGTCAGCAACCACCGCAAAACCACGACCTTGTTCGCCAGCGCGTGCCGCTTCTATCGCTGCATTCAGAGCAAGCAAGTTGGTTTGATCTGCTATGCCTTTAATCACTTCTAAAACTGTATTAATTTTCTCAGAATGAACAGAGAGGCGGTTCACTTCTTCACTCGCGCTCACTAGAACAGTCGAAAGCGTATTGATGGTATCTTTAGTGAATGCCACGTCGTTAAGGCCATCGTTCGCCGTGGCGAAACTGGTTTGTGCATTGGATGAGGCATTTTCACTGTTGGTTGCCACATTTTGAATATTGCTGCCCATCTGATTTATCGCGGTCGCAATATTCTCGGTTTGTTGCTGTTGTTTGTTTAAAGCACTTTCAACTTCCATACCATCGTGTTGAAGCTGGTTAGAGATGTTACCGAGCTCTTGAATAGAGCCCTGAACTTGACCGACCAACTGACGAATATCAGTGAGTACGGTATTAAACGCCTTTGCGATATCGGCTATTTCGTCCGTTCCGCTGTCTTCCGCTCTTACGGTAAAGTCACGTTGCTGTGCGACCAATAATATGGTTGAGTTCAACGCGGCTATTTTCTTCGCGACACGAGATGAAATGCCAAATGACAGCGCCATCAGTAATGCAGCCACGGCAATAATGGAACTGACAATGAAAGTTGTGATGGTTTGCTGAGTTGACTCGACTTGCTCTTCTAAACGACCTTCAATGTTTGTGAAAATAGAGGTGATATCTTCAAACAGCATTTTCATTTCTGACTTCAATTCCGCGACTTTTGTCGGGTTGCGCTCGATTGTGTCTACCATCAAAGAGAAATCTTTGTCGTACTGTTTTACTTCAAGTGTCAGCTTTTCTAGCTGTGGAACGGCAATATCAGATTCTTTAAGTAAAACCGAGAAGCTACCCATCAACTGTTGAAAGTGGGAATACTCTTTGGCAAAGACGGACTTGAGTTCTTTCTCATTGCTTATCAGAAATTCTAACTCTGTTCGATTAAGTTGAAGCATTGATACTTCAAGCGACTTTACTTTTATCAGTGTTTTCTCAAGTTTGATCAATTTGAGGTTTGCCATTTCAGTGAATGACACAACAACCAACAAAGACACGATGGATAAGCAAGCTAGGCTAAAAAGGGAGGTTTTAATTTTCATAGGTGGGCACCAAAGCAAAACAATATGACTCAACAACGTATTTAGAATCGTGTTTCTCTTATTTACGTGATAATTAGCTTACGAGCTTGATAAGTGAGAACTGACTCGCAACGAAAACGTTTGCTTACATTATTTTATGAAAAGGTTATGCGCAAGTTAAATATTTATTATTTTCAATGGCTATTGGTGATTATTTTGTTATTAGTGATTATTTTGAGCGTAAATGAAGAGGAAGATGGGGGGAGATTAGGTCAATAGATTTTGTTAATAGAGAGCACTGTGCTTACCTGAGATTAAAGAAGGTGAGTACTGTGCTTTGTCACACGAGCACTCATCCGTTTGTATTTAGCTTTCTGTCGGCATCCAAACTTGTTTAGACGTGATTTTGTGGTCTTTAAAGGTCAGCTCTTCAACCTTGTCTCCGTTAAGGTTCCAGCGCGTTAATTTTCCGTTCGCCATTTCACCTTCATTGAATTTCGCTTGGCTTGCCTTATTGCCGTTAGGGTAGTAGTCCGTTACCAGACCATCTTTTTGTCCGTCGCTGTATTCAGCGGTCAGGCTTTGTTCGCCATTTGGATACCATCGAGAGGCAACACCTGATAGTTCGTTGTCTTTATAGTTGAGCTCGGCTTTTTTCTGGCCGTTGGGATACCAGGTTTCTGCCTTGCCTTGTAATTCACCTTTAACGTAATTCACTTTAGAGGCCACTTGGCCATTCGGATACCAATTGGTTTCTTGACCCAGTTCTAGGCCGTCAGAAAATTGAGCTTGGGTCGCGACTTGGCCGTTATCGAACTTCTCTTCAAACTGACCAGTAAAGGGTTTTGAATGGTTTACTTGGTAAGCCACGCCTTTACGCATCTGTAAATAGTCGACAGCATCTTCACGCGGTGAAGCGGCATAACTCATAGAAGACATCGTACTAAGAGCAATCAATATAGGGATGTATTTCTTCATAATGACACCTTTTTATTGGACAGGGGGAAAGTGTAACCGGTGTGTTAAAAGCATTTCATTTTCCCGAACGGCTGTCAGTACTTATTACTGGTTTTCAAGTTTTCACTATTGGCGGGTCGTATTGGGGAACTTTCTCGAATTGACTATTTGATGGTGGAAATTGAACAACCTAGAAGCCTTTTAACCTAGGGTTTGTATTTATGTAGCAGATCCCAAGGGATATGACATAAGTGGTGATCTTCAGGGAACTCACTTAGGTGATGCTGGTGGATATCGTCACTGGCGACGTATTTGGTCAATGGCAGTATTTCGAGGGCAATGCGGTCTGCGTCATCACGAGATGCAATGTAGCGCTCGGCTTCCGTTAAGTGTTTAGTGTCGGTGCTGTAAACACCGGTGCGATATTTTTCGCCCACGTCACCACCTTGCTTATTTACGCTGTAAGGGTCGATGATCTCAAACAGATGCTCCATCAGAATTGTTACTGATGTGATGCTTGGATCAAACTCAATCTGCACACACTCCGCGTAACCATCATAAGCGTTTTGGGTGTCATCACTTTGTGTTGTGTCGTTTT